>JANMMF010000382.1:0-5232 GCA_031372985.1 Gemmatimonadota bacterium | reverse complement strand
CTATGGGGAGGCGGAACGGGCGCCAGCGTGATGAAGCGGATCGCGGCGCCGATGATCGGCGGCATGGTCTCGAGTACCGTGCTCACCCTCGTGGTAATTCCAGCCGTCTACTCGCTGTGGAAAGAGCGCCAACTGGCGGCGACTGCGCTGTCAGGGTTTACCCGACTGCCCCAACTACCTCCTCACACTTAATGTCGAAGCGCAGCACAGATAGCTAAACTCCGGTGTTCCCGCAGGGCTGTCACCGCTAAAGCGAGCCTATGGAGACCCACGGCGTGTCAGATGCTTCGGCTCAGGACCCGCCGTTAAACCGGCGCCGGTTCCTGAAGTGGATGAGTGGAATCGGCGCAGCGCTCTCCGCGATCATTGTCGGCGCGCCGGCGGTATCCGCCTTTTTTTCACCAGCGTTCAAAAAGCCGATAAAGAAGCGGTGGCTCACGGTCGCCGATGACGTCAGCACACTCGATATCGGCACGCCGATCAAGATCGACTTCGTCGAAGCCGCGAATGACGCGTGGGTCGAGAGCCGCACCCTGCGGACGGTGTGGCTCTATACCGAGGACGGTGAGAAGTTCACCGCCTACAGCGGCGTCTGCACCCACCTTGGTTGCGGCTTCGCGTTCGACGCGGACGAGAAGCGATTTCACTGCCCGTGCCACCATGGGCTCTTCGACATGAAGACCGGCGCCGTCATCGGCGGCCCGCCGCCTCGGCCGCTCGATACGCTGCCCGTTCGCGTCGAGGACGGCGAGGTTCAGGTGCTCTATCAACAGTTTCGCGCCGGCATTTCGGCTAAGGTCGAAGTTTGAGCGGTGCGTCTCAGAAGGAAGCCGATCGCGGCACTCGCCGCGGGTGGCTCGACGAACGTATCGACCTCGCCGGGATCCGGCGGAGTCTCCTCGACCGGGAGGTGCCCGACCGGCTCACGTGGTGGCACACGCTCGGGAGCGCGGCACTGACGGTTTACACCTTTCAGGTCGTCACCGGCATCGTGCTCGCGACTTTCTACTCGGCGGCCCCGGATCACGCGTACGAGAGCATCCAATTCCTGCAGCGGGAGGTGACCGCAGGTGGACTGTTGCGCGCCATGCACCGTTGGGGGGCGAGCGCAATGGTCGTGCTCGTTCTCGCGCATATGATTCGCGTCTTCAGCATGGGCGCGTATAAGTACCCCCGCGAAGCAAACTGGATACTCGGCGTCTTCCTTTTCTTTCTCGTGATGGGCTTTGGCTTCACAGGGTATCTGCTCCCCTGGGATCAGAAGGCCTATTGGGCGACGCAGGTCGGAACGAGCATCGCCGGCACGACGCCGGTGATCGGTGGCATCCTCGTGAAGCTCCTCAAGAGCGGCTCGCAACTCGGCGCCGCCACGCTCACACGGTTTTATGCGTTCCACGTCCTCTGGCTGCCGTTGCTGTTTGGGCTCGTGATCCTGATCCACATCGCGCTGGTAATCCGGCAAGGCATCGCTCCGCGCACCAAGGCGCTCGAGGTGGGAGCGCCACAGAAGACGTCAGACGCCAGTTACCCCAGCTACTACCGCGAAGCCTACGCAGCGACGAAGCGCGGCGGCGTGCGATTCTGGCCGGACGTCGTGGGCAAGGACATTATCGCGTCGTTCCTTGTGGTGTTGGCGCTGCTGGTGTTGGCGCTCGCGTTCGGGGCGCCGCTCGAACCCCCGGCCGACCCGACCGATACGTCTTACGTGCCGCGCCCCGAGTGGTACTTCCTGCCGTTCTATCAGCTTTTGAAGCTGTTCCCGGGTTCGATGGAGAGCACGATCGCCGTCGGCGTGCCGCTTCTGCTCGTCATCGCGCTGCTTGGGCTTCCGTTCTTCGATCGCCGCAGCCCGCGCAACCTCCGCCATCGCCCGGTCGCTATCGCATCGTTGTCGTTTCTGCTCGGCGGATCGGCGCTTCTCATCGGCGCTTCCGCTCAGGACGTACAGCCGGCGATCGCGCCGGAGACCGGGAAGCCACTGGGCTCCGCTGAACGCGCGGGTCGGGCGCTCTTCCAGCGACAGTGTTCGAGCTGTCACGTCGTTGGAAAGGATAAGGGCGGCGACAAGGGCCCCGAGCTCACTGACATCGGTGCGCGCCACAGTGTGGGCTGGCTGCACAGCTTCATCGAAAATCCGATCAGTTTTCACCCCGAGTCCGAGATGTCGGCGTTCGGTCCGCCCGTACTCACACATCAGGACATCGAAGAGCTCGCGCGGTATCTGTCGACGTTGCGTGGGCTGCCTGGGCACGAAGTCCCGGTCCAGGTTCGGGACACATTCCCGGATCCGCCGAAGTCCGGAGAAAGCACGGGCGGATCGGGAAAAGCCGACACCGCTGGGAAGGGCGTCGCGCCGCCTCTTCGAAAACGCGGCACTTGATCACTCGTAACCTAATGGAGGACGGTATGCGCTTCATCTTCGTTGTTCCCCTCGCGGCCGCGGCGCTGGCTCTGGCGCCACAGCCGGCAGGCGCGCTCCCATCGTGGGCGCGCAAGTACAACATGAATTGTTCGGGATGTCACTACCCGACCGTGCCACGCCTGAACGCAACCGGATTCGCCTTCAAGTGGGCCGGCTATCGCATGCCGGGCGACATCGGAACAAACGCCGAGGTCAAGAAGATCGAGGAATACCTCGCCGCGCGCGGCATTGTGCGATACGTCTACACGAAGACCGAGAAACAGGCGGCTGATACGAATTCGCTCACCCTGCCGTCAGCGAGCCTCTTCGTGGCCGGGTCGGTCGGGAAGAACTACGGCGCCTTCATCGAGTTCGAGCGGACACCCGAGGCGACCATCGACCTCATCGGCCAAATCGTCGGCGTCTGGGGGAAGGAAAAGGGCTTCGGAGGTGTTCGCCTTGGTCAGGGGCACATGATCGTCGGCGGAGTTGTGGCGGGCTTTGACCGCCCGACTGGAATCCTCGCACCACTGGCTCTGGATGAGCCGACGACGCCCGGAGTTCCCTTCCGATTGGCCGGAGACGTGGCCGGCATTGAGGGCTTCTATGTATTTGGAGGGATGAACCGCACATCGGTGCAGTACGTCAACAGCGTCGCGCCTGGTGGCGAGGGAATGGAATCCGCCTCGAGCGCGACACGCCACGACTGGGTTGTCACCAACCAGCTAATGTTGGACGAGGCAGGCGCTGCCTTGGCCGCCGTGGGCTACTTTGGGTCGGTGACGGGTCTCGATTCCCTGCAAGCGGGCTTGAAGTCGCGCTACTATCGGCTTGGTCTGTCAGGGAACAAGTTCGTGGGCCCGTTCGAGGCCCAGGCCGGATACGTGTATAGCAGCAACTCCCGACTTCCGACTGGCCCGACGTCGAGTTTTACGTCGGCCAAAATCTCCGGTACGGGGTATTGGCTTTACGGAGGCTACACAGTGAAGCCGTCGTACTGGACCGTTTACGGACGGTACGAGTCTCTCGATCCCAACCGCGCGCTGGGCGACGATGCACTGCGCCGAGTCGTGGTGGGAAGCGTGCTACCGGTCAACGTTCCCGAGTATCTCCGGCTCGGTCTGGAGTACGTCTACGACAGGCCACAAGGCCCCGGCGCGCTGAACCGGCAGGGGGCAAGGGCCGAGGTACACATCGCATTCTGAAGTCGCCGTGCATCTCACGATGTTAAGCACGGTCTTGAAGGTCGAATCAACGTGGAGGAAAGATGAAGGGCAGAAGCATGATGATGGGGGTGACCGTGTCGGCGATTGGCGCGATCGCATTGGCAAAGCAGGGGGCTGACGCAAAACAGCCGCCTGTCGCGCGCCGCACCGTTCAAGCAGTCGTTCAAGCGGTCGACGGCAAAGCGATCTACCTGAAGAGCTGCAAGGAGTGCCACGGCGTGCTCGGCGCGCCGACCAAAGCAGCGCGCCGCAAGTACGACAAGATTGCGGACTTCACCGATTCCAAATTCTTCACGACTCGAAAAGACGCGGATATGCTCAAGGCGATCGAGAAGGGAAAGGGCCGTGACATGAAGGGCTTCGCGGACAAGCTGAGCGCGGAAGAGATGAAAGCTGTCCTGGAGTACATCCATACGCTGCATCATAAGGAGTGACGCGCGGTGCGGCGTACGGGATTGCCTGACGGAGGGAGCTGGATTCCCCGACTGTGAGCCGTGGTGCTGGGAAGTATCATCCCAGGGACATGCCGTGAAAATTCGATAAAGCACTCCGAAAATCACGCTTGTCCACACTCACCTCGATCCACGGAGCTCAACGTGTCACACTATAGGACCTCGCTCAAACTGGTGGCAATCGCCGCCCTGGTGATTGCCACGCCCGTCCTCGCACAGATGCCGGGGATGATGCAGGGAACGCAACAGCAGCACATGCAGCACAACATGGGGCAGATGCAGGACATGATGCGTCAAATGTCCGACATGGGCCAGCGCTCCGAGCAGATGCAACAGCAAATGAAGCAGCAGATGGGACAGATGCAGGGCGGGCAGATGAGCGCCGCGCACACTGCGATGCCGCAGATGGCCGATCACATGAGCGCCATGACGACACAGATGAAAGGTCTCATGGGACAGATGCAGACGATGATGAAGGATCAGCAGATGATGAAGGATCGCCCGATGCAGCACGAGATGGACAACATGCGGGAGCACATGGCGGCGATGTCCAAGGACATGGGCAAGACGCTCCAGACGATGGAACAGATGCAAAAACGCATGGACGCTGCCCCGCCGCAAGCCAAAAAACCGTAAGCCAGGAGACGCCGATGTCGAACGTCGCGTGCTTTGCGCGCCGCGGCGCACTCGCGGTCGGGGTGTTGGCGGTCGCGGCGGTGACGACGCCCGCGCAGTCGCTCTCGTATGTCGGAGGGCTGCAATACGCCACCGGCGATTTCATCTTCACGCAACGTACGTGGAGTGCCTATTTGTCGAACGGACTCTCGTGGTCGGCCGGCCGTTTGCGGGCGTCGGCGAGCGTCCCTCTGGTGATGCAGCCGGCGGGATGGCTGCAGTACAACGGGGCGGGGCTGATGGTGCCCACGGGCGGGATGGCGGGAAGCAGCGGGGGTTCCACGAGTAGTGGCCCGGGCATGGGAAGCGGCATGAATGGCGGGACCATGACGCCCTCGAGCGCCATGCCGTTCAGCAGAGTCGGCATCGGCGATCCCATTGGCCGAATCGACGTGGCGTTATCGCGGGCTGATGTCGAACATCCAGTGGTGAGTCTTGTCGGCGCGGCGAAAGCGCCGCTCGCGGACGTGAGCCGTGG
>JANMMF010000359.1:0-1853 GCA_031372985.1 Gemmatimonadota bacterium | reverse complement strand
CACGCCGAGAACCTCGGCTACTACTTCGCGCTCAGCGACTACATGGACGCGCAGGTGGCGCTCGACTGGCGAAGTGGAGCGCGCTCGAGCGACGGCGATCCGGGCTGGGTCCGCGTCAACGGTGAGTGGCAGTACCGCTGGCTCGATCGCTTCCTCACCGGACGCCTGGCGCTCTTCCGCCACTCGCTGCGCGACGGCTCCTCGAATACCGGCGTGACCTGGAATCACAATCAGTCTTTCTCGCAGGCAACCAGCTTCTCCGCAAACCTCAATTACGTTACCAACACCTTCATACAGCGGACGACGACGTTCAATCCACAGCAGGTGCTGGCGACGATTTCTTCGCAGGCCAACTATCAGACGAAGATCGGCCCTGCCGCGCTCAGCCTGGGTGGATCGCGAACGCAATACCCGGGGCGCAACGAGGTCGCGCAGAGCTTCCCCAATTTTCAGATCCAGGTGCCGACACTCCAGGTCACTCCATGGCTGGACTGGACGCCGGGCTTCAATTTCCAAACGGACCAGCGCCTCAACATCGATCAGGTGGGCGAATTCACCTACCGATACATTGTCGGACCCGACGGTACGCGAGACAGCGTTCGCCTGAAGCGTAACACGAGGAATACGACATCGGGCTTCAGCACGCCCCTCAAGATCGGTGGCTTCAGCTGGTCGAACTCATTCAGCCTGAGCGACCAGGAGATCGATGCTCCAGCGACAATCATCGTCATAGACCCGAACGACTCGTCGATCAGGAATCCTCGCGTGTTTGCGAAGACATTCTCGACCGCTCTCGATTGGCAGACCGGTATTACACTCCCGAGCTTTCTTCAGGGGAGCCTGAAGATCTCGCCTTCCGTCAGCTTTCAAAACGTCGACGGTCACGCCTTCTGGATAAGGACCGAGCAAAGCGGTGGGAAATTCGTCCATCAGAGCAAGCGAGCCGTTGCGGGACTGACCGCGTCGCCAACGTTGTTCGCCTTGTTTCCTGGCTTCGGATCGGTCACCCGCTTTCGGCATTCGATCACGCCCGTCCTCTCCTACAACTACGCGCCGAGCGCCGACATCAGCAGCGAATTCCTCCGCGCCTTGAACATGAGCAAGCAGGGCTACCTCGGCTCGCTCGCGCAGAACAGGCTCACTTTGGGCCTCTCGCACGCACTCGAGGCGAAGCTGCGCACAACCGACACCAGCGCGACGGCCGAGTCGAAAAAGATAAAGATTCTGGCGATGAACTTCTCGCCGCTCGCGTACGATTTCGAGCGGGCGCGCATAACGCATCGATCGGGATTCGTCACCGACAATTTCCAATCGGACATCACATCCGATCTGCTGCCGGGCTTCCGTGGATCAGTCGGCTATTCGCTCTACCAGGGTGACATAATGAGCGACAGCGCCCGCTTCAAGCCCTTCCGTGAGCGCATCGACGCTTCGTTCACGATGAACAGCCAATCGGGGATCTTCGGGGCCCTGAGCCGCGTATTTGGGCGAGTCGTGCCTCAGCGGAATCCGCAGATCGAACGAGTCGAGAGGAATCAGGACGATGCGCTCGCGAATCGTGTCGCTTCCACCCCCGTGGCCGGCATCTCGTCGAGGAACCGCCAGTACGGCGTTCCGGCAACCCAGGGCTGGCAGGCAACGCTGACGTACAGCTCTCAGCGCCAACGTCCTCCAACCGGCAATGGCAATTTCGTCCTGGAAGACCCGAGCGTTAGATGTCTTCCCTTCCAGTCGAATCCGATCGTCTTCGAGCAGTGCGTTCAGCTCGAGCAGGCAAATACGAACGGCGGTGTCGGAATCCTGCGGACGACGGCTGGCGGGCCGTTCATAATCACGCCGCCGCGAGAGAATCT
>JANMMF010000347.1:0-12326 GCA_031372985.1 Gemmatimonadota bacterium | reverse complement strand
CGGAAGGCTGCAGATGTGGCCGATCAGGTCGACAACGTCTGCCGGGCCCGCCGACAGATAGTCCAGCGCGCGAGAGGTCAGCAGAGTGTCTTCGGGCTCCGAGTAAACCCCGCGCGTCAGATCCAAGGATCGTCCCGTGTGATCGGACAAGTCATGCAGTGCGGCCCACCGCCGCCGCGTACCAGCTCCCCGCCCTCGAACGTTATCGCCGCGCGCTCGTGGGCAGCGATCTCGTGCTTCGACGACAGGAAATCCGACGCGGATATCATCCTGAAGCCTGCTTTCTCGAGCTCTCTCAGTGTTGTCTCGTTTCGCGCGTATGAAGTGACGACCCCTGGCCGGAGCGCCGTGAAGTTGCAGCCGGACGCCCACTGCTCACGGTCCTGGACGATTCTCCTCGACCCTCCGCAAAGAATCGGCTCCATCGGCAATCCGCAATGTTTGAGCGCCGCGAACAGATCAGGTTGCTCCGTCATGCGGGCGTCGCCTTTATGCCAGTGCAGTATCGGCAGGCGGTACGGTCCAATGAAGTGGGGAGGATAAATCACGCACAGCTCACGATCCACGTGGGTGAAAATCATGTCGAGGTGGATCGCGGTCGCCTCCTGGGGCATCACCACAACTATGATGTTGGTGACTTCCGTCTGCTCGAACAGGAGCGTCGCAAGACTGTCGATTCCGGCGGGACTCGACCTCTCGCTGAAGCCGATCAGGAGCACATCTTCCCTCAGCGGATGAACGTCACCTCCCTCGAGCGTGTGGTTGAGGCGTCGCTCCGTCGATCCATCGTAGAGAATCCCCTTGTTGGCGAGCTTCGGGTGCGACGTGAACAGCGCCTTCATGATCAGCTCTTCGGTCCACCTCGCGTGAAAGCGCATCGACCCGATCATCATGTTGTGATTGATCGCCATGGCCGAGTCGCGAGTGAAGAAGAGATTCGGGAGCGGCGGCAGGGAGTAGCTGAATTCGTTGAGCGTTCGGGAGAGCGGCCCCGGCTCCTCCTCCTTGCCCTCGATCAGCAGATTCACGACTGCCTCGGGAGGCAGCTCTCGCAGCTCGAGGCCGAGCGGCTCGAGGGGGACGACGTCGAGCGTCTCGCGAATGATGAGCTCGCGAACCTCGGTGTCCTCGAGGACGTCGGTGAGGAGATCACGCACGTGCAGCACCTCGCAGAAGCGCTCGAGCACCTGCACGAACCGGCGGTGCTCGCGCTTCGCGAGATCGGCATCCACGATGTCGTCGTAGAGGAAATCAGCCCGGGTGCTGGGGGTGACGGCGAGCAGCTCGTTGCCGGGGCTGTGAACGAGAACGGTGCGCAAAGCACCGATTTCGGAGGTGACGTGAACTGGCATGTCTGAATTTAACGCGCGGTGGAGGGGTTTACTTCAACTGCAACTGCAACTGCAACTGAACAGGCGGAAGGCGTCAGTAGCAGAGAGGCCAGCTTGCTAGTTCACTACGCACTGACTTTTCTAGCGCTGAATCAAGGGAACAGCAAGTGCCTTTGCCGTGAATGCCACAGAGGCAAGTCCGGGCGCCGTGAACTAAGTCACTCGCAACTTACCTACTGGGTCCTCTCGCCTGTTCAGTTGCAGTTGGTCTTTTGCGCCCCCTTGGATATACTTTGTGAATTACTTCACAAGCGCGATTTGAAGCGGATAGCCGAATCCACAGTCAGGCGCCTTTCCCTCTACTTGAGCTTTCTCGAGGGGATCGAGCGCCAGGGTCTCAAGACCATCTCCAGTAACGAGCTCGCGCAGCTCGGTGGGACGACGTCCGCTCAGGTGCGAAAGGATCTTTCGCTCTTCGGATCGTTCGGCAAGCGCGGGCTCGGCTACTCCGTGCCGGAGCTGTCGGAAAAGCTCCGCGAGATCCTCGGACTCGGAAAGCAGTGGCGCGTTTGCATCATCGGCGCGGGTAAGATCGGCGCCGCCCTCGCGCGCTACCGCGGGTTCGCCGAGAGAGGTTTCAACGTCACCGCCGTCTACGACAGCGACGAAGCGAAGATCGGGAAGAGGTGGGAGAACCTCACCGTCAGGCCGATTTCCGAGCTGGAGCGAGACGCGGCGAAGCAGGACTTCGACATCGCGGTTGTCGCGACGCCGGCTGAGAACACCCCAGCCGTGGTGAAGCAGGTCGTTCGGGCGGGGATCAAGGCGATACTCAATTTTGCGCCGGTGCAGTTGTCGGTTCCCGCTGACGTTACGGTTAGGAACGTCAACATGGCCATGGAGCTCGAAGGCTTGTCGTTCGCGTTGAGCAATCGCGCGGACTGAGAGCTGCGGACAGAGGACTGCATTGCGAACTGCGGACCAGTTCGCAGTTCGCAGTAGGTCCGCAATCCGCAATTAGTTCGCAGTTCGTAGTATCCCCTAGTCGGCAGTCCGCAGTAGGTCCGCAGTCCGCAGTTAGTCCGGAGTCCGCAGTTCCCCGAACAACCGAGCAAAATCCTCCGGCGACAACACCTCCGGCCGCGCAACCGGATCGATCCCCGCCCGTTCCAGTAAAACAGCGGCGTCCGACGGCGACAATCCCCTGATCGTCCGCAGCACCCGCAGCATCTGCTTTCTCCGCAATCCGAACGCCGCCTGAACGAACGCCCGAAATGCCGGCAACGATTCCAGACTGACTAACGGCGTCGCCTGCGGCGTGAGCCGAACCACCGCGGATTCAACCTTGGGCGGCGGCTGAAAGGCGCCGGCCGGAACTGTCATGACCTGCTCGACGTTCGCGACGACGGCGATGTTAACCGACAGCGCTCCGTAACTCTCGGTACCGGCGGCAGCCGCCATTCTCTCCGCCACCTCACGCTGGACGAGAAAGACCGATCGCCTCGGGATGGGCGGCTCCAATGCCTTGAACACGATTGGGGTCGTGATGTAGTACGGCACGTTGCCGATCAGGAGGAAATCAGCACCGGCGATCGCGTGAAGATCGGTCTCGAGTACATCCCCCTGCACTATCCGGACGTTCGCTCGATCCCGGTACCTCTTGCCCAACTGCTCAGCCAGCGCCCGGTCGATCTCGATTCCGATGACCCGACCGCTCCTCTCGGCGAGGATGTCGGTGAGCGACCCGCGCCCCGGTCCCACTTCGACGACCGTATCGCTCGCCGTCGGTGCCAGTGCATCGACGATGCCGGCGAGGATTGTTTTGTCCGAGAGAAAATGCTGGCCGTACTTCTTCAGGACGGGCGGGTGTCCACGCTCTCGCGGCGCGCGGGGCACGCTAGCTCCTGACTACAACTAGCGTCAGGTCGTCTCGGCTCGGCACACTCCGCGTGTGCACTTCCAGCATCTTGAACACCCGCTCCAGGATCACCTTCGTGTCGTTGTCGCGGTTCTCCTTGATCAGCTCCAGCACGCGCTCCTCGCCGAGCCGCTCGTCGCTGCCGTTGCGCGCATCGCTGATCCCGTCGGTGAAAAGCACCAGTAGATCCTTGCGCGGAATCCAGCTCAGTGAGGCCGTGCTGGGCACTTCATCGAGCATTCCCAGCGGAGGATTTACCGCCGACAGCCGCGTGACTGTGCCCTCCTCGCTGATGACGAAGGCGTGGGGATGCCCGGTATTCGCGTAGGCGAGGCGTCCCTTGCCCGGATCGATGACGCCGTAAAACATGGAGATGAACATCTCGGTGGTCTCCAGCTCGTCCCGCAGCGACCGGAGCAACGCTCCAAGCATCTCGCCGGGGTTGATGAAATTCTGGGCGTGAATCGCGGACGCGCTCATCGACAGCGCCATGATGAGTGCCGCGCGATACCCATGTCCGGAGACATCACCGATCATCACCCCGGTCGCACCTTCGCGAAGCTTGAACAGCTGGTAGAAGTCTCCACCGACGCTTTCAGCGGGGACGACCCGCGCCGTCACCTCAGCCTCCGGAGCGAAGCCCTCGGTCGACGGGAGCAGCTTCATCTGCAAGTCGTGCGCGAGGCTCATCTCCTGGAGCAGGCGCTGCCGGTCGAGCGATGCGCTCACCAGCCGCGCGTTCTGAATCGCCGTTCCGATCTGCGTGGCGATCGCCGTCACGAGCTTCTGATCCCCGGCGGTGAAGGGCTGGCGCGAGCGGCGGTCGGCAAGATTCACTACGCCGAGAGGCATCCCCCCGCTCGGAGTGGTCCACATGATCGGCACCGAGAGCATCTCGCCGCGTCCGTAAGGGGACTCGGTGCCGAACGTGATTCCCTTCCCGACGACGATGAGGGGGTGCTGCGTCCGGAACACGCGCGCAGAGACACTGCTCTGGTCGTCCGCGCTGATTGGCGGAATCTCCGATTTGGGGACGCCGAGTGCGGCGACTGCCTGGAGAGTGTTCGTGCGGGCGTCGTGGACGAGAATCGATGCGACCCTTGCGCCGACTGTCTCGGAGATTTCGGTGAGGATCGTGGCAGCCGCGTCCTCGAGCGTCACGGTTCGTCCGAGGATCTCGCCGATGGTGTAGAGAAGATTGATCTCCTCGTATCGCTCCGCGAGCTCAATGGCCGCGTGCTCGACCTCGAGCGCGGCCTTCGTGAACTGTGAGACGACAGGCATGAGCAACTTGATGTGCCTCTCTTCCGGCGAGAACGACGGATCGCAGGGCCCAACCGTCAGCCAGATCTTTTTTTCGGAAGGAACCCGCGTTACCAGCTGAGTTCCGAAGTTCGTGGGAACGGACTGACCCGGCTCGTCAGGCAGGACGTCGGGCATCTGTACCTTCGTGCTGGAGCGAGCGATGATCGTTGGCGTAGACCGCCCGTCGCCGCTTCCCCAGACGGCGGCCTCACAGTGCGTCCCTTCGCGAAACGCAATGAGGACCGCCTCGAGCTCTTTCACTCCCGGTGCAACGTCAGGCGAACGACGTTGCCTTTATCCCGGAAGCTCTCCACCCGGTCCATCAGCTGCCGCATCAGAAACAGCCCGCGACCTTCCTCTTTAGTGAGATTCTCATCGGTAGTACAGTCCTGCGTGCACTCTTCGAGGTCGAATCCCGGTCCGTCGTCGACGACTTCGAAGACGAGATCGGTGTCGCTGATGATCGCCCTGATCCGTACGAGCTTGCCACCCGTGGCTTCGTTCCCACGCAGGATGGCGTTGGAGAGCGCTTCGGACAGCGCCACCGGAATGTTGAGGGAGCATTTGGCGGGTGAAATCTTGAGCTCGCGGCAGCGCTGCCTCGCGAGCTCCACTACACCTTCTATGTATTCTACGTCGCTCGGGATCTGGAGATCAAACGCGACGCGCGTTTCCGCCATTAAAAACTCTCTAGAGCGCGCTCCCGTGTGTCGGAGATCTGGAACAGGGTGTCGAGCTTGGTCAGCTCGAAGAGCGTCTGGAGGTCGTCATTGAGGTTGGCCAGACGGAGCTCGCCGCCCTGCTCGCGAATCTTCTTCGACAACGAGACGAGTACGCCCAGGCCGGAGCTGTCGATATAGCCAGTCTGGCTGAAGTCGATGAGAAATTTCTTCTCACCCTTTTCGAGCTCGTCGAGAACCTTCTGCTTGAGCTCCTGACGATTTCCCACGATAAGCTGCCCTTCGACATCGACCACAACGACCTCTGCGTTTTTCTTGATCGAGAAACTCATTCAGTAATCTCCAGTGTGGATCAGACTGCTTAAGGCGCGCGATCCTCAGCGCGCCCGGCCGATTGCAGCGCTGCGATTGCGGCCACGTTAATAATGTCGTCCCGCTCGGCGCCGCGCGAGAGATCAGCGACCGGCCGCGCGAAACCCTGAAGGATCGGTCCGAGAGCCTGCGCACCACCCACACGCTGCACCAGCTTGTAGGCGATGTTGCCCGCATCCAGCGACGGAAAAACTAACACGTTGGCTCGTCCGGCGACCGTACTGGAAGGCGATTTCCTGGCGGCAACCGTCGGAACCAGCGCGGCATCACCTTGCAATTCTCCGTCCACGACGAGGTCGGGCTGGCGGCGACGGATGAGGGCGAGCGCTTCCCGAACGAGGTCCACGCTCTGGCCCCTGGCGCTGCCGTGCGTGCTGAAGGAGAGCAGAGCTACACATGGTTCGTCGCCCACCACCAGCCGCCGGTCCGACGCCGCCGCAATCGCGATGTCCGCAAGATTCGCTGCTGTCGGATACGGTATCACGGCGCAGTCGGTGAACGTCAGCACTCCGCTCACGGCATCCGTGGGAGTGCGAAGGACCATGTAGAAGGCGCTGGACGCGACCCTGACGCCGGGGGCCAAACCGACGTTCCGCAACGCGCTGCGCAGGACGTCGGCAGTGGTGTAGACGGCTCCTGCTACACACGCGTCCGCTTCGCCAGCCGCAACCAGCCGGTGCGAAAACTCGAGGGCCGAGCCACCCGAGACCTGGATGGCCTGGAGACCTGCACTCCTCACGACTTCTCCCATCGGCTCGCCATCGATGGCGAGCAGCGGTGTCGCCATGCCGATGCGAGCGATCTCGCGCGCCGCCGCAAAAACCCGCTCGTCACCGCATTCAGGAAAGACGATCCGCCGTTTTAGCCTGGACGCCCGTTGGCGGATCTCATCGACGAATGTCACTTGCGAGATTTCGAGCCCTTTGCCGCGAATTTCCTGGCGAGCGCCTTTGCTACAGCCGGGTGAACCAGCCCATTCAGGTTTCCGCTGTGCTGCGCGACCTCCCGTACGACGCTCGAGCTTATGTACGTCGTCTCGACCGATGGCACCATGAAAACGGTCTCGAAGGTCTCGGACATGTGCCGATTCATCAGCGCCATCTGGAACTCGTATTCGAAGTCGCTGACCGCGCGAAGTCCGCGGATGTTGAGCGATGCGCCGACCTTTTTCGCGAAATCGACTAGCAGTCCCTCGAACTGGGTGACTTCAACGCATTTCTGATCCGCGGTGGCCAGACGAATGAGTCGAACTCTCTCGTCGGTGCTGAATAGTGCCTTCTTGGAGGAGTTGACGGCGACGGCGACGATGAGGTGATCCACGAACTCGCAGCTTCTCCTGATCAAGTCCTCGTGTCCCCGCGTGATGGGGTCGAAGCTTCCAGCATAGACGGCGGTCGTTACCACGTCATTCCTCGCTGCGGTAAAAGGTTATGGCGGTCGAGCCGTACTTCCGGGTGTCTCCGCCTTCGGGCATCGCGCTGGCCGCCGAGTGTTCGACGCTGAGGACTCTGCTGAACGGCGCTTTCACCCAGCGCTCGGCCAACCTCGCTGCGTCACCACCCGCATAGGGTGGATCCGCGAACGCGACATCGTAATCCAGCGGGCCCAGTGCTTCCGCGAAAGGGAGCGCTGACTTTCGATGGATCGTTGCGAGGCTGCCGGCGCCGAGCGTCCCGATGTTTTCCTGCAAGGCGCGGATGCTAAGTGGGTCCTTTTCCACGAAGTCAGCCGCGACCGCTCCCCGGGATAATGCTTCCAGACCCAGCGCGCCAGAGCCGGCGTAGAGATCGAGGATCCGCGCGCCGGGAAGATCCAGCTGCAGGATGCTCATCCACGCCTCTCGAACGCTGTCGAGAGTCGGCCGCACGTGTGAGCCTGTGGGCACGTTGATTCTGCGTCCACGCCACCGCCCTGCGACTATCCGCACGTCACGCCTCGCTCGCGCGGATGTCTGCAACGCGGGCCTGGAGGTAGCTCTCGCCTCGATACTCGTCGCGCTCGAGTCTGAACGCGAGGTCGACCCTGGTGCCGGGTTGGAATTCGGCTGCGCGGGGCGCAAAGCCCCAGCCTACCGCCTCCAGCGATCCCGTGCCGGTGTCGAGCACGAGCTTCAACCCGTCGCGACCGATCACCCGCGGCGGTTTGGCGATCGTCACGTTCCGGGCGAGCAGAACGGGGGAAGGATTGCCGATTCCAAAAGGCTCGAAGTGGCGGAAGAGTGACTCCAGCCGTTGATCGATGCCATCGACGTTTACCTCGAGATCGACGCGAATCTCCGGTACGAGATCGTCGGGAGTGAGGAGCGAGCGCGCCACCTGATTGAATCGCGCCGCAAACTCGCCGACCTTGTCGCGCGCGACGGTCACGCCGGCGGCGGCGCGATGGCCGCCATATCGCAGCAGGAAATCGCGTGACTGCCCCAGCGCGCCGTGAAGGTCGAATTTGGATATCGATCGACCCGATCCCTTGCCCTGGTCTCCCGACAGGGCGATCAGAATCGTAGGCCTGCCAAATTCCTCGACCAGTCGCGACGCAACGATTCCAATGACCCCGGGATGCCAAGCCTCGTCCGCGAGGACGATGCCGAACGTTTCGTCCAGATCGAGCTGGAGCACTCTCTCCCGCGCCAGCTCGAGCGTCGCGCGGTCGAGCTCCTGTCGTTTGTAGTTCAGCTCCTCGAGCTCGCGTGCGATCGCGTTTGCCTCGTGCTCATCCTCGCTCATCAAGAGCTCGACACCACGGATGGCGTGTCCCAACCGCCCGGCGGCATTGAGCCTCGGCGCGAGGATGAAGCCGATCCGGCCCGCGGTCAGCTGCTTCCCGTCGAGACCCGCGGCTCTGATCAAGGCACGCATCCCGATGTTTCGGGTCTCCGCAAGCATCTTGAGTCCGTACCGGACGAACACCCTGTTCTCGCCTCGGAGCGGGGCCACATCCGCGACCGTGGCGAGCGCAACCAGGTCCATCATCGCCCAGACGAAGTTGTCGTTCTTCTTCAATGAGCCGGCGAGTGCGAGCGCGAGCTTGAACGCGACGCCGACGGCGGCGAGGTCCTTGTCGGGATAGCCGCATCCGCTTCGCTTCGGATTCAATACTGCCAGACAATCGGGGAGCTCACCACCGGGCAGGTGATGGTCCGTGACGATCACATCGATGCCAGCGCGACACAGCCGCGCGACCGGTGACACGGCGCTGGTGCCGCAATCGCAGGTAACCACCACCCTGGCTCCTGCCGCAATCGCTGCGTCCACGCCGGCATCGCTGAGATCGTAGCCGTCCTCGATCCGTCGCGGAATGAATGGCATCGCCTTGCCACCCAACCCGCGAATGGTGCGAGTGAGCAGAGTCGTCGAGCATATCCCGTCAACGTCGTAATCGCCGTGAATTAAGATCAGCTCCTGATCGCGCACCGCGCGCGACAGTCGGTCCACTGCCTTGTTCATCGAGCGAAACGCGAAGGGATCGTGCAGTCGCTCGAGCTTCGGTCGCAGAAAGAGCTTGGCGTCCTCGGCGCTCACATAACCACGAATCAGCAGCAGCCTACACACTATCTCCGGCAACGAGAGCGCAGTCGCCAGGGCGCGCACCGCCTCTTCGTCCGGAGGCGTCGGCAGAATCCAGCGAGCCGGCGCGACTGTGTTCAAGCCCCCTCCGCGTAGAGCAGGACCCCACACGCTTCGCACACCTCGATCTCGCCGGTCCCCGCCATCATGTTGCGGCGCTGGAGTGGAACCGCCGTGTCGCAGTTTCCGCACGAGCCACCGCGGAGCGGATAGAGTGCCTGCGTTCTCTTCCCCCGGATCCGGTCGTACTTGCCGAGCATCGGACGGGCGACGCTCCCTGCCCGGCCATCACGGTCCTTCTTCGCGGCGTCGAGCTCCGAGCGGAGTGAAGACCTCTTCGCCTCGATCTCCGGGCGCGCCGCGCTCTGTTCCGCCTCGAGCGTCGCCAACGCCTGCCGCGAGCTCGCAACGGCGGCATTCATCTCGGCGATGCGTCGTCCTAGGATCCCGATCTCGGTCTCGTCCTCGGCCATCAGCCTGCGAGTTGATTCGACCTGCGCTGTCGCGGCGGTTGCCTCACGCATTCGCTTCACATCGTCCAGCTGGTGGAGATTTCGCTCCTGCATCTGCTTGTGTTGCGCCAGCCTCGCCTGCAGCTCGCCCTGCTTCTTATGCTCGGCGGCGACAGCAGTCTCTGCTCTCGCCAGCGACGCTAAAGCCTGTGCGCGCCGTTTGTCGAAATCCGCCAACTGTGGATCGAGCGCGCTTATCTGAGCCTCGATCTCCCGGATTTTCAGATCATCCTCCTGCAACGCCAGCAACGCTTCAATCTCCTGCTGCATCTGACCTCCAAGTGCTCATCGGGCCCCCGTTCGTCTGAATTTCTTGTAGTAGTTCCTTCCGGTCGCGTTCAACTCCTTCCTGATCTCATCCTTTTCGGCGATTAGCTGATCCTTCTGCGTGCCTTCAACCAACGGAATGATGCGGTCCAGCTCGGCGGCCCGCAGATCCAGATCCCGCGCGCGCAGAGTTGCGAGGCTATCGCTGATCGTCCGCTCGGGATCCATCTGGTAAGATCCCTCCGCGAGCATCTCCTCGACCGCTCCGACCGCCTCATCGTCGAGGTGCTCGGTTACTTCGTCGATTGGTGATTCGGGTCCGGCTGCAATCAGAGCCTGGTAGATCGCTCTATACTGTGGCTCGCGAAAGCTCTCGTCTCCCAGCTTCTCCGTGATCTGCTCGACCCGCGACCGCGCGAACAGCATCGCGCGTATCAGCTCGCGCTCAGCCGATGCGCCGCGCTCGATGTGCGGGCCACGCTTCTCCCCGCGACGCACGCGCGCGGCAGGCGATATTCTCGGTGCCATCTCCTGAGTGGGTGCTGTCTGACCCGGCCCCGCCTTCCCGTTGAGCTCGCGCTCGAGAACCTCGCGCGCTACGCCGCTCACTTCGCTTGCGCGCGTGATGTACAGATCGCGCATGATGGCGTCCGAAGTCGCGCGAACGCTCGGCCACAGCCGGTCGAGCGCCCGTCTCTTCTTGTGGAGCTCGGCGAACATTCCCGCGCGCTCGAGGAGCTGGATCTTGCGCTCGAATACGTCGATTGCGTCCCTCAACCGCTCCATCAGGGCGGCTGCGCCGTTGGCCTTGACGAAGGTGTCAGGATCCTCTCCCTCCGGCAGCGTCACCACCCTGGCGGACACCCCTTGTCGAAGGAGCTCGTCGCCCGATCGGAAAGTCGCCTGCAGCCCTGCCTTATCGCTGTCATAAAGCAAAAAGACGTTCTTCGTCAGCTTCCGCAGCATCGCGGCTTGTGCATCCGTCAGCGCCGTGCCCATCGCTGCGACAACCGTGGTGACGCCGGCAGCCATGAGGCGAACGACGTCGAAGTACCCCTCGACCACGAGCACCTGATCCTCCCGCCTCACATCATTCTTCGCCCAGTTGAGTCCGTACAGTGTCTTGCCCTTCGAGAATACCGGCGACTCCGCGGAATTCAGGTACTTCGGCTCTCCCGGCCCGATCAGGCGCCCGCCGAAGCCAATATTACGGCCCGTCGAATCGAGAATGGGAAACATGAGCCGGCCTCTGAACCGCGGACGCGGCTCGCTCCCGTCGTCTCCCTGAACAAGCAGCCCCGCGGCAACGAGACGGGCTTCGTCGAAGCCGAGCGTGTTCATGTAATTCCGAAGCAACCCAATCTCGCGCGGGGCGAAGCCAATTCCAAACTGATCGGCTACCTCGCGCGAAATGTCGCGCTGGGTGAGGTAATCTCTAGCCTGTTCGCCGAGAGGATCCTCCCACAGAATCGTCTGGAAGTACGAGGCCGCGGTGGCGTTGACCTCCCACAGCGGCTCCCGCGGGTCCGGTCCTTCGCGTCGTTGGACTTCGCGCACTTCGATGCCGGACTTCGCGCCGACCATCTTGACCGCCTCCGGCCACTCGACGCCAAGTCTCTTCTGCAGAAAGTGGAAGACGTCCCCGCCCGCCTTGCAGACGAAGCAATAGTACATGTGCTTCTTCGTCGAGACTGAGAAATTCTTGTGGGTGCCCTGGTGGAACGGGCATGGACCTCTGAAGTCGGCGCCTACTCGCTTCAAGTTCACGTACTCGCCGATTATCTGAACGATGTCAGCGGAATCGCGGACCTGTTCCACTACCTCGTCGGGAATCATCCGAGCTCCACGACCGTCACGCCGGCGCCACCCTCGTTCCAGGCGCCGAGACGAAAATTGCTGACACGCGATTCCTTGCGCAGCATCTCGGCGACCCGCTCGCGCAGCGCGCCCGTCCCCTTGCCGTGGATGATGCGCAGCGTCTTGAGATCGGCTCGGACAGCAGCGTCGACTGCATGCATAACGATGTCTTCTACTTCGCCCACACGCATCCCACGCAGATCGATCTCACTTGGGGCGTGAACGTCGGGGAGGTCCCCGCGGACGGCAACCGCAACTTCCGGTGCAGTTGCTTCAGCGGCGGCCAGGCGCAAAGAACTCTTTGGTAGGGCGAGCTTCATCACTCCGACGGCCACGACTGCCTCATCATCGCGTACCTCCACGACCCGTCCAACCCTTCCTCCTAACGTATCCACTTCCACGAAATCCCCCACGCTGACTGGGGCTTGATCCCTGGCCGCCGCGGCTGTTCCTTCATCGCGCCCAATTCGGTCGAGCTCCCGGCCCTGCTCGTTGGCGAGACCCTCGACTCGCTTTCGTGC
>JANMMF010000336.1:0-4217 GCA_031372985.1 Gemmatimonadota bacterium | reverse complement strand
TGGAAGGGAGCCAGACGCGCGTCGGGCGCCTGTGCGGCATAGGCTCGGGTCACTGAGGTTTTGGTCGGAGCTGGAGAGGTGACGGGGTCCAGCGTGGACGAGGCAGTGTTTTTATCGGTCATCGTGCTTTCTCCGTTTGAGCAGTCGTGGATTTGCCGGCGGCCTTCGCTGCCGGTACCTCGATCAGGCGTCCCGTCTTGACGTCATAGACATAGCCGTAGATCGGAATCTCTCGAGGGACCAGCGGGTGAGCGCGGATCCGGCGGACGTCCGCCTCGACGCTCTCCGCCTGGTCCTTGATCGTGAGCCAGTCGATATAGTTGCCTTCCGTCGAACCCGGACCCTTGCCGCTGTCGTGCCATCCCTTTTCATCGACCGATGAAGTCTTGAGGCTGCTCGCGAGCAAGCCGCGCATGATCTCGTCGGTGAATGTCTCCATGCCGCAATTGGTGTGGTGAACGACGAACCACTCGCGGGTGCCGAGAAGCTTGTAGGAGATCACCAGGGAGCGGATCGCATCATCGCTGGCGCGTCCCCCCGCGTTTCGAATCACATGGGCGTCTCCTTCCGCCAGCCCGGCGTACTTGGCGGGATCCAGGCGGGCGTCCATGCAGGTGAGGATGGCGAATTGCCTTGCCGGAGGCATCGCGAGTTTGGATTTGTCGCCGAAGCTCGCCGCATACTTGCCGTTGGCACCGAGTACTTCATCGAGGATCTTGCTCATGACTCATCGCTCCGATAGCTGACATCACAACTCCGGTCGCGGCGATAATCCGAATGTGCAATCAAGCCGCGAATGATCGATGGCTTGAATCTAACGTGTGCGCTCAGCCGCAACGTGCGTAAAGGTGATTGCGATTCGCGAAATCTCGCCCGCACTTGTCGCCATGCCATAGTCGGGTCAGCGGGCGCATAGGTTGAGTCCGAAGCCTACGGTTCGTCTCCGCTCGGCCCATAGATCTGTGGCACCTTCGACCCCATCGGCCGCAGGTACGTCGTGATTTGCCCGCGGTGGTGAACGATATCGAAGAGAAAGCTCCAGGCCATCGGCGACGCGGGGCGCTCGCCGCCGAAGAACTCGAGCTTGCCATCCCAGCGCGCGGCGGGCAGCGCCTTCCAGCGATGTGCCATTTTCGCGCTCTGCGTCTCATACTCCGCAACCACTTCCTTCATGGTCGCGGGCATTGGTGGCGGCGCCCACTCCGCTTTCCCGTTCTCGAGCGCTTCGATGAGCATCTTCTCCTCGCAGACTATCTGCCACGCGATCTCGTGCGCGGTGCGCGACTTGGGGTCAGGCCGGTAGTCTGAGTTCTCCGGTATTCTCGCCAGCACCTTGCGGGTTGTCTTCGATTCGTTGGTCCAGAATTTCATGAACAGCGATTTCTCGTCCATCTGATCTCCTGTCGACGCCGGGTTAAGAAATGAGCGCGTCAAATAGAATGGAGTCGCTTCAGCACCGCCGCTATGCCGAGCGCGACGAGAAAGGCCGGAATGGCCGTGAAGGCCGGCCAGAGAACGAGGGCGAGGAGCCAGACGGGCCGAAGCGCTGCTCCCGGCGACAGCGAGTGAATCATTCCAGCGAGTGCAAGACCGATCGCCCCAATCGCGACGGCCACGGCCGCATGAAATGCTGTCGACCGAGGTGCGCTCCGCAGCCTGAAGTGCTCGTACCAGATGTGCGCGGTGTACGCTGCGAGACTGAACACCCACGCCGTCAGTCGCCAGGCCTGGACGTGGTCGGCCGGCAGCGTGAACCCTCTGCCGATGATGAAGTACACGGCGCCGACGAGAAGCGCCGGCGGAACCCAGCCCCGACGTAGTGACGCGTTCATATGACGCCCTGGTTCAGCTGCGAACACAGTAACACGATTGCGCCGAACGCCACTTTCGGGGTCTGGGGATTCGGAGACACCAGACGCTGTGATACTTGCCCTCGACGAGTTTCTGAAACGTGAGGCGCGACACTCGACGTTTCTTGAAGCCGTGCGCCGTCAGCCACGGCTTGAGCTCCGTCTCTAACGCGCTGTAGAGCTCCTTGGCCTTCATCCATGGGGATCGACCGGATCGGTCCAGTACACCGCTTTATCGGCCGGGTAACCTCGGGACGTCACCTTGCACCGATTGCGATGGACCTTGCCGTTACGATCACGATATTCGACATCGTACGTGAATGTGTCCTGATCGAAGTCAAACCAGTCGAACCTTATTTCGATATCGGTCGCGTGGTGCTTGCGGAGACTCCCTTCGATCTGGGCCGCACACATTTGGTGGCGGTCCCAGGCGATGAAACCCGCGACGCCGATCAGTGCAAGGCATACGAGCGCGGTGAACATCATTTCGATCTAATAGGTCATCGAATTGGCGACGCCCTGTCCCATACGCCTAAGGTTCTGGCCGCCCGAACCGTAGCTGCATGAGGCGAGGAGAACCTGATGCGGGAATCGTGACGATGAAGATGTGATCGTACTCGGCGTCCGTTAAGGGCGGCACGGGGCTGCCGCTCAGTGCTCTGACGATATCCGGCGGGGTATTGCTGTGGCCAACTACGAGTACACCCTTGTCAGCACTCCTCCGTGCGTCTTTGAGCGCGGAGACCTGCGCAAAGCGAGCGGTCTGCGGCGCCGCGCAGGCCAGCGCCCAAACTACGACGGCAAGATGCGAGAATCTCCTGGTCATGACCGCATTGTCGTTCTAGCTCGGCCGCGCGCCCGTCACAACGATCGTGGCGAGCCCGCGACCGAACTCCTCAGATTGCGGACACCAGCTTAACGACCCGCCGCCAGATTCCTCACCGCAGCGGCCAGTGCGCGGACCTTTGCGCCGTCCTTCGAACCGGTGGCGTCACCATCCAACTGGGCCGCCAGCGCGCTCAATCCAGACTGACGCTGACCCGCCGAGCCGCTCTCGGCGGAAGTGAGCGCCCGCCGTACCGACGAGATTCTGCCCGGCGCGAGACCATTTGAGCGCTCGAGCTGATCGACGTACGCGCGGGCAAGCGCGAACGACGGCGGCCACACGAGCTGCTGCTGCCCCTGAGTATTGTAGTAGTCGAAGTGAACCGTCTTCGCCGCGTCGATCTCGTTCTGCGATATGAACGCGCTCGGGGTCAGCTCGAGGATGTCGAGGCCGCGCGTGATCTCGGAGCTCACGATCGCTCCGTTGTACCAGTAAGCGGACCAGGAACCGCTCAGCTTGAGCGTAGTGTCAGCGGGTCCGCGATCGAAGAAGGCGATCTCCCGCGGGTGCGCGGGGTCGGTCCAATCGAATACCGAGATGCCTCCCTGGTACCATGCCTGCGCCATCACGTCACGGCCGGGGATCGGAATGAGCGAGCCGTTGTGGGCAACGCAATTCTCCTCGCGGGTCTGCGGAGCCGGGAGCTTGTAGTAGCTCTGGAACCGCATGTTGGTCCCCGACACGGTGAAGATCGCGTCGGCGCCCCACTCGCGTGGATCGGTTGAACGACACTTCGCCTGCATTCCTCCGCCCCACTCGTCGGAGAAGAGAACCTTGCTACCGTCGTTGTTGAACGTCGCCGAATGCCAGTACGAGAAATTGGAATCCGCAGCCGCGCTGAGGCGAACGGGATGCTCAGGATCGCTGATATCGAGGAGCAGGCCGTAACCGCCGCAGGCACCGCCCGCTCTGCCTATCGCCGGGTAGAGCGTGATGTCGTGACATTGGCTCGGACCAGGGCGGGGGCCGGGCTTCCCGGACGGATCCTCGCCGATCATTTTGGCGACGATGGCGGGAAGCTCGCGTCGCAATGTTGCGCTGTCCGCGGCAGTAGCGGCGCCAGTGCCGTTGCGCGCCTTGACGATGTTGGCCAGCTGCTCGGCAACGAAAAAGTCGGGGGCGACTTGCTCCTCCCCGAAAATCACCACTGTGTAAGCTCCGCGCGCCTTCGCCGCTTCCAACTCCTTCTTGTGCTCCGCCTTGTCCAGAGCGGTTTCACCGTGGCGCGCCGCTTCCGTGAGCCCGGTGAATATCCGCGGTGAAGTGACGATTGCTGCCTGCTCGGGATGAGCCAACGGCACCTTGATCACTTCGATGCGGAAGAGCGCGGAGTTTGGGTCCTTGTCCGGAGAAAGGTTTACGCACCCCGCCAGCTCACTTGGCGATCGCACGCCGGAGGAGCCGGAGATGTAGACATAGACGTTGGCAGGGTCTTTCGGATCCACGAGCAGGCTGTGGGTGTGCGATCCGCGGCAAGTCTG
>JANMMF010000328.1:0-7861 GCA_031372985.1 Gemmatimonadota bacterium | reverse complement strand
GCGAACGCGCGAAGGACGAGCTGCCGACGGGTATCCGCCAGAGTCGCCCCCGGAGGGACGGTCAGCGTCGTATTGGGATCCTGGCGACGGAGGTGCCGCGGCATGATGTCCGCCGCCTTGATCTTGTCTCCTCGGGTCATGATCACAGCTCTCTCGACCGCGTTCTTCAGCTCGCGGACGTTGCCAGGCCAGCTGTGCGAGAGAATCCACTCCCAGGCAGCATCGTCGAAGCCGGTCATCGGCTTCCCGTTCTGCTCTCCGAACCGCACGAGGAATTCATTGGCGAGGAGCTTGATGTCTCCAACGCGCTCACGCAGCGGCGGCAGGAAAAGCTCGACCACGGCGAGACGATAGTACAGGTCCTCTCGCAGGTCGTTGTCTGCCAGCGCTTTCTGCACATCGCGATTGGTGGCCGCGAGAATGCGGATGTCTACCTCGATCTCCTTCTTGCCGCCGAGCCGCCTGATCGTTCTGGACTCGATCGCGCGCAGCAGCTTCACCTGGATGTCCGGAGGCATCTCTGCCACTTCGTCGAGGAAGATCGTGCCGCCATCGGCCATCTCGAAGGCGCCCGGCTTCTCGTTGGTCGAGCCGGTGAACGCGCCCTTCTCGTGGCCGAAAAGCTCGTTCTCGAGGATGTCCTTGGGCAGAGCGGCGCAGTTCAGCGCGAAGAATGGACCTTTCGCTCTCTCGCTCTTCGAGTGAAGCGCGCGAGCTACGAGCTCCTTGCCGGTGCCCGACTCGCCGAAGATCAGGACGCTCGCGCTCGAGGGCGCGACCGCTTCGATGATCTGATAGACGGAGCGCATCTCCTCGGACTGACCCGTCAGCTCTCCGAAGTGCGTGAGTCCCTCGAGCTTGGACGACAGCTCGCGATTCTTCTGCTGCACGTTGAACTTCTCGAGCGCTTTCGGAATGAGCGCCTTGAGGCGATTCAGCTTGTCGGCCGTAAGCGGCTTCTCGACGTAGTCGTAGGCGCCTTCCCGCATTGCCTGCACGGCGGAATCGACCGTCGCCTGACCCGTGACGATGATGCACTCGGTCGGAATCGCGCGAAGCTGGAGCTCTTTGAGCAGCCCGAGCCCATCCACCTTCGGCATCTTCAGATCCGCCAACACGACGCCGAACGCATCGGCGCCGAGAAGCTCGAGAGCCTTCTGGCCGTCGATGGCAACAGCGACTTCATATCCTTCGTCGCGCAGAATGGCGCTCAACCCTTCTGTTATAGAACGGTCGTCGTCCGCGATGAGTACCTTGGGGCGCTTCATCTCAGTCTTTGGAATGGCTTTTTCCTTCGGGCAAGATGGTTAATATAACGCTCTGGCCATGCTGCTCGACGCTTACGCCAATGCGGCTCGCCAAGCGTTCGATGTCGGACGCAATACCAGCCGCGCCGTCTCCGTAAATCATTAGCTCTATTCGACTTCCAGCGCCATGTCCACCGCTGGCCCTGAACGTTCCCGCCGCCTGAGCCGCCATCACCGAGCCGACGAAAGCGAGCAGTCCATCCGTCAGTGCGCTCGCCTCACTAACCTGTGCCGAGGCGCGGTCGGCAAAAGAGGTCAGCTCCTTTGCTGGTCCCTCTCGGCCTGACCTGCTGCGAACGACCTCCACGTTCAACGAAATTCCGTTGAGAGCGTTCCGGATCTCGTGGCCCGCACGGCGGATTATCTCACGCGCTGCTTGTGGAGCTTCCGCCGTGCGGGAGTGAGCGTCAGTCACTCAGATCGGCGTCATCGGGCGCTGCTTCCACCACAGCGAGATCAGGATGCGGCTGCGGCTTGTGCTGCTCGACCGGCTTGACGAAGCGATCGACCGTCTCACGCGTATTGACCACCGCCAGCTGCGTGAAGAGGAACGTGAACTTCTCCTCGTAAGCTTTGGCGAGCCGTGCCTTCACGTCAGCGGGAAGATCCCAGAATCGCTTTTTGAACGGGCCGAGCGCCTTCTTCCTGGTCTTGTAGAAAAACTGTTCGTCGGTGTCGCTAGGCTTGCGCTCGTCCTTCGCGTTCTGTCGCAGCCACTCGTAGATCTCCTTGCGCAGGGATTCCGGGATGTTGTCGAACAACATCGTCTGGAAATTCGTCGCCAGATGTATCTCGGCCGTCTCGGTGCGGGGGAAATTGTGGAACGCGGTGTCTGGAAGGGTCGATGCGCCGTGCTGAACTGCGCCGGCCAGCCCGTATTTGTCGCGCGCGATCCTGGAGAGCCGGACCAGGGTGTCGAAGTCGATCTTCACATCAGCAATGCTGCCATCGGCAAGCACGACTCCGCCGTGCGTCGTTCCCGATTGCACGCTGATCTTGGAAAGCCCTTCGGTCCCCGGCGCTCTGCGCGCCAGGGTCTCGTCGAACCCGTCCATGTAGGTCTCGAGCTCCTCGACGGTCGAGTTCTCCGTTCCGACTTCACCGATCTCGCCGCCAATCGAGATGGTCACCCCCTCGGGCTCCAGCTCTCTCACGGTCAGCGCGAGCTCGACACCCTGCTCGTAGTTCGTGCGCTGTTGCTCCTTCAGGGTCGGCTTCGAGAGATCGACGAGCGTGGACGTATCGACATCGATGTTGTAGAAGCCGGCTGCGATCGCTTCTCGCGCGAGCTGTTTCACACCGTTCACTTCCGTCACCGGGTCGACCGCAAATTTCTTGGCGCTGACCTGAAAGTGATCTCCCTGGATGAAGATCGGGCCACGGAACCCCTCGCGCAGCGCTGCCGCCAGCATCACCGACACATACTCTGCCGGCCGCTGATCAGTGTACGCGATCTCGGAGCGGGCTATCTCCTGGATGAGCGCACCGACCTTGAGCCGAATGGCTGAGCGGAACAGCGCTCGCCCCGTATCGTAGACCATGCCCCGGATGTTCATCGCGGGAACTGTGAAGCCGCCGATCAGTCCGCGGCCCCGCGCGAGATAAAGATCGTGGATCGAGGACGGCTGCACGCCGACCGCCTGGCCGATCTCCCAGATCAGCCAGCGCGCGTCTTCGCGATCGTCAGGCTCTCCGAATACGGCCGTGTAGACGAGGTTGTCCATCGCGGGAGACGCGATCGCCGACTCGTCGTGAACGGTCACTCGACCGTCGAGGACGGTCACTGCTTTATTGAATGGATTTACTAGCATGGGAGAGACAAAGATTACAGGTCAGGCAAAGAAATCAACTGCGGGAGGAAACTAACTGTTTTCCGCTCCGTTAGACCGTCCACCGGGGATCACTCTTTGGAAGCGATTCCCATTCCTTCTTCGCCTGCTCCGCACCCGGCCGGCCGAGAAGCGCGTAGGCAAACTGTTTTCCAAGCTCCACGCCAGGCTGATTGAAAGCATCGATCCCGTACAGCTGCCCCGTGTAGGCCGTGGCGATCTCGAGAAGCATCATCAGCTGCCCGACGTGCCACGCATCGACGCGCTCGAGATGGATCGTCATGTTGGGCCTCCCGCGCTTGGCCAGCGCCCCGGCGGTCGCCCGCTGCTCGATGTCGATGAGCTCTGCGAGTGAGTGGCCGGCCAGATACCCCAGCTCCTTCACATCCGCGAACGCGGCTGGAATCGTGACATCGCTGGCGCGCGTTTCGACGGCCACGAATGTGACCGTCTTGTCGGCGGGACCTTCCATGAACAGCTGGACCTGGGCGTGCTGATCGGTGGCGCCAAGCGCCGCTAGCGGCGTCGATCCAACGTGCGTTCCGTCGGGCCGCTGCTTGCCAAGACTCTCCGCCCACAGCTGCACGAACCACGCGGCGAAATCCCTGAGCGGATCAGAGTACGGCATGAAGACGACGATCTTTTTCGCGAGCCGGTCGTCGGCCAGCCACTGAAGCATCGCGAATACACCGGCGGGATTCCTGGCCAGATCCGGCGTCTCGCACCGCTTTGCCATCTCGGCGGCCCCCGCGAGCAGCGACTTCACATCGATGCCGATGAGCGCAGCGGGCAGCGTTCCAACCGGAGTAAGGACGCTGAAGCGGCCACCGATGCTCGCCGGAATATCGAGAGCCGGTACTTTGAGCCGCTCCGCCAGCGGCCGCAGGGCGCCCTGCTTTGGATCCGTGATGAACACCATCTGCTTCGTTACGTCCAGTTTCTCCCGCGTGAGGCGATCGTGCACGATGAGGAACTGCGCCATCGTCTCCGCGGTGCCACCAGATTTCGAGGTCACGATGAAGAGCGTCCGCTCGAGCCGGAGCCTCCCCAACAGCGCGTCGATGGTCTCCGGATCCACGTTGTCGAGCACGTTGAGTCGAGGGTAGCCGCCCCGCGCGTTTTCGTCCAGCATGTTCCACCCGCTGGGACGCAGCGCCGTCCGCAGAGCGATCGGGCCGAGTGCGGAGCCGCCAATTCCGAGGACCACGACATCGTCGTACTTCCCCCGCGCGGTGCTCGCGAATCTCTCGACCTGACCGAGAAGGTTCTGGTCGGATGGCAGATCCACGAAGCCGACGCTTCCGGCGCTGCACAATGCGTCGAAGCCCCGTTTCGCGTCGGCGAACTGCTTTCCCGCTCCACCCCACGCCGCCGGATCGATCCCGCCCGGCGAGATCATCATGTTCGAGTAATCGATTCGAAGCGTCATCTCAGTCTATCTGGACAGTGAGTCCATCGAACGCAGGAGCAATGCCGGGCGAAAGCTCCGCCTCCAGCTCGGCGTGCCCGGTGCGGTGCGTCAGGTGGGTGAGCCAGGTCTGGCGTGCCCCGATCTTCCTCGCCACGTCGACCGCTTCCGAGATGCTCAGATGGGTCGGATGCTGTGTGCGAAAGAGGGCGTTGATCACCAGAACGTCCACGCCACGAAACGCGCGGAGGGCATCTTCAGGAAGCTCCTTGGCGTCGGTGATGTAACCGAGGTTTCCTATGCGGTACCCGTAAACCGAGATGGGACCGTGCGGCACTGCCACTGGCATGACCTCGACATCTCCGATTGGAAAACTCTCCCCCGCACGGACGTGGTGCGCGCGGCCCTCCGGCTTGGTCGTCCCCGGGAGTGGCTTGATCGCCGCGTCGAAGATGTAGGCGAACCGCTTGGCCAGCCTCTCCATCGTATCCGCTGGACCGTACATGTCAATCGGCGCGTCGGTCCAATCAGAGAGGGCGCGGATGTCATCAATGCCGTTAACGTGATCCGCGTGGTCGTGCGTGAACAGAATGGCGTCGACTCGGCTGACGTTCGCGGCGATTAGCTGAAGACGCAGCTCCGGCGGAGTGTCGATGAGAATGCGCGTCCCGCCGTCCGTCTCGACCAGCGCGCCGACGCGGGTGCGTTTGTCCCTCGGGTCCGTCGATTTGCACACTTCGCACGCGCATCCGATCTGTGGGATGCCAAAGCTGGTTCCTGTCCCCAGGAAAGTGAGCTTCAGACGGTCTCCACCTTGAGCAGATTGGTGGTTCCCGGCATGTCGAATGGCACACCCGCGGTGACGATGATGCGGTCGCCGTTCGACGCCAGCTCTCTCTCCGCCACGACACTCTTGGTGCGTTGCATCATCTCATCGTAGTCGGCGCAATGCGGCACCAGCGCGGGAACGACGCCCCAGACCAGCGCGAGCTGCCGGTATGTGCGCGCCTCGTCGGTGAGCGCGAGGATTGGAACCGGGGGCCGCTTCGACGCGACGACGCGGGCGGAGAACCCGCTCTTGGTGAACACGACTACCAGGGGCGCGCCGAGCATGTCCACTGCGGCGACCGTCGCGGCGGCGATCGCGACTTCGGTGGTCACGACACCCTCGCCCTGCTCCGCGCCGGCAAACGGCGCGACCGGCGGGTGGGTCTCTATCTCCTTGATGATGCGCGTCATCGCCTCGACCGCGAGCCGCGGATACGCGCCGGCCGCCGTCTCTGCCGACAGCATGACCGCATCGGTCCCGTCCATGATCGCGTTCGCGACATCACTCGCTTCAGCGCGGGTCGGCCGAGGATGCTCGATCATCGACTCCAGCATCTGTGTCGCCGTTATCACCGGCCGCCCGTACTTGTTCGATAGCCGGATGATCCGCTTCTGCGCTCCCGGCACTGACTCGAACGGAAGCTCGACCCCAAGATCCCCGCGCGCCACCATGACCGCATCGCTGGCGCGAACGATCGCCTCGATGTTTTGGAGAGCGACATCCTTCTCGATCTTGGCCACGACGAGCAGCCACTTGGGAATCATCTTGCGCAGCGACTCGATGTCTTCCGCGCGCCGAACGAAGCTGAGCGCGAGGTAGTCCACCTCCTGTTCGACCGCGAAGCGGATATCCGCGATGTCTTTCTCCGTGATCGACGGTGCGGAGACCTGGATGCCGGGCAGGTTCATCCCCTTATGGCTCTTCAGCTCTCCGCCGTTCAGCACCCTCGCCTTGACGCGCGCGTTCCCAACCTCGAGCGCGACGAACTCGATCAGTCCGTCGTCGACCAGAATCCGGTCGCCGACCCGCACATCGTGAGCGAGTTGGTCGTAAGTGACGGGAATCTCGCCATTCTTCTCGTGACCCTCGTGAACGAGCACGACGTCTTCACCGACCCTGAGCGTAACGGGCTTCGGAAGATCACCGATTCTGATTCGAGGTCCCTGCAGATCACCAAGAATTGCGATGGGCTTGTTGGCTTCCGCTGCCAGTCGCCGGACCGTCGCGATCGTGGCTGCGTGCTGCTCGTGTGTCCCGTGAGAGAAATTCACTCGAGCCACGTTCATGCCGGCTTCGATCAGCCCGCGAATCGCGTCATCGGTCGAGGTAGAGGGGCCAAGCGTGCAGACGATCTTGGTGCGGGGGGTGTAGATGCCTGTCACTTCCCGCCAGGTGTGAGTGATCCGATCTTCGATTCGAGGCCCGCGATCAGCTCGTCGAACGATTTCTGGAAGCTGGCGATTCCCTCGACCAGAAGCTTCTCGGTTACTTCGCGCATCGAGATTCCAACCGCTTCGATTTCCTTGAGCAGCGCTTCGGAGACGGCGACCTTCTTGTCGACGGTTCTGGCCACGACCCCGTGATCCTTGAACGCGTCGATCGTTGCCGGCGGCATTGTGTCGACGGTGTCGGGTCCGATCAGCTCCTCGACATACATGACGTCCCGGTAGGCGGGATTCTTGGTGCTGGTGCTGGCCCAGAGCGGGCGCTGCACTCGCGCACCTTGCTTCGCTAGCGCTTCCCACCGCGGTCCGGAGAACTTCTGCCTGAAAAGTCGATAGGCGAGCTTGGCGTTCGCGATCGCCGCGCGCCCCTTCAGCAATTGCAGGCGCTCCTTCTCGGCGGCCGGCGCCTTCGCAATGAGCGCGTCCAGACGCTTGTCGATCTCGCTGTCGACCCTGCTGACGAAGAAGCTGGCGACCGAGGCCAGGCCATCGATCGGCTGGTGAGCTTTGACGCGATCTTCGAGACCCGACATGTAAGCTTCGATCACGCGCTCGTGTGCTTCGATCGCGAACAGCAGCGTGATGTTGACGTTGATTCCTTCGGCGATGAGGCGCCGCACCGCAATCGCGCCTTCTGGCGTGCCGGGCACCTTCACCATGACGTTCGGGCGATCGACAGTCCTCCACAGGCGGCGCCCTTCCTCGACCGCCGCTTCAGCGTCGTGCGAGACGCCGGGAGAGATTTCGATCGAGACGTAGCCATCTGCCCCGCGCGTCGAGCTGTACACGCCGGCATAGGCGTCGCAGGCGTCGCGGACATCGGTCGTCTCCAACAGCTCGAACAGCTCCCAGCTGCTGAGCCCCTCTTCCTCGGCGGCAATTATCTGCTCGTCGTATGCATTGCTCGACGCGAGCGCCTTCTGGAAAATCGTCGGGTTGGATGTCATGCCGGTAAGCGCATCGTCCCGGATGCGGCGTTCGAGCTCGCCATCGTGCAGCATCCGGCGATCGATGCTGTCGAGCCAGATTGATTGCCCGGCGTC
>JANMMF010000321.1:0-9249 GCA_031372985.1 Gemmatimonadota bacterium | reverse complement strand
GATCGCCGCATCGGCGGCCGAGGTCGGTGCGACGTTCAACGGGCTCACACTGATGCTGGGCATGATCTGGGGGCGCCCGGCCTGGGGTGTATGGTGGGTATGGGATGCGCGTCTGACGTCGACACTGGTGCTGTTCCTCATCTTCGTCGGCTATCTTGCGTTGCGAGCGTTCGTCGACGACGCACAGCAGAGGGCGCGATGGAGCGCGGCGGTTGGCGCGATCGGTGCCCTCAACGTGCCGATCGTGTATATGTCCGTGAAGTGGTGGCGGACGCTTCATCAACCACCGTCGAGCCCGGCCACGCTCGATCCGGCGTACACAATGGGACTGCGGCTGAATGCGATCGCCTTGCTGCTCGTGATGATCTACTTCATCCGAAAGCGCTACGAGATCGCCCGTCTCGAGCGAGCAGTCGAGCACATGGCCGAGGCGGCCGCAATGGGAGGTAAGTGACAATGGCTGCGTCGAATCAGACATTCATCATCGCGGCGTACGCGGTTACGTGGGCCGTTCTTCTCGGATATCAATGGCGCCTCGTTCGAAAGGGCGGGCGCGCGCGGGCCGAGTATGAGCGGATGGCACGCGAGCAAGGCGGGGAGGGCAGTCAATGAAACGCGCGTGGATATTGGGAGGTGCGGTCGTGATCGTCGCGGTGTTCGCGTGGCTGCTGTTTGGCGGTCTGGAAAAGAACGTGGTGTTCTTCCTGACACCACGCGAGCTCCTGGCGAAGGGCGCCGAGGGCGTCGGTGTGCCCGTTCGCCTCGGCGGCCAGGTAAAGCCGGGCTCCTTGAAATGGGACGCGAAAGCGCTCGATCTCCGCTTCACAGTGACCGACGGCGCGAGAGAGATGCGAGTGCACTCGACCGGAGCTCCGCCCCAGATGTTCCGCGAGGGCATGGGAGTCATCGTCGAAGGACGCGTCGGCGCGGGCGGAGTGTTCGAGGCAACGAGTCTGATGGTGAAGCACTCGAACGAGTACCGTGCGCCGAAACCGGGCGAGGAAGCGCATGAGAAGTACAAGACGCTGATAAAGCAGTCGACCCCGTGATCGGCCTCCTCGCGCACAATGCGTTGCTGGTGTCGTTGGCCACAGTGGTGCTCGGAGTGTTCATCACGCCCGTAGCGATCCGGACTGGCCGGCGGGACTGGCTCCAGCTGACGTACGGCGCGGTCTACACGAACTTCCTGCTGGTGAGCATCGCGACGGTGTCGATGGTTGTCGCGCTCGTCACGCACGACTTCTCGGTGTCGTACGTGGCAGCGGTGGGCAGCCGCTCGACGCCCCTGCTCTTTACGGTCATTTCACTGTGGGGCGCGCTCGAAGGCTCGATTCTCTTCTGGGCGTGGGTGCTGGCCTTGTACGCTACCGCCGTCGTGTGGTTTCACCATCGCCGGTCCGGAAATCTGGTTCCGTACGCGGCGATGACACTGCTCGCCGTCGCGGCGTTCTTTGCCATTCTCCTCGTGGGCCCAGCCGATCCGTTCCTGCCGATGTCGCCGGTGCCGGCGGACGGACCCGGGCCGAACACGTTGCTCCAGAATCACATCCTGATGGCAGTTCATCCGCCGCTGCTGTACCTCGGCTACGTCGGAATGTCGGTTCCATTCGCGTTCGCCATGGGCGCCATTTTTTCGAACGAGGCGACGTCGAACGACTGGTCTGTCCTTTCGCGGCGCTGGATGCTCGCATCGTGGGCATTTCTCTCCGCCGCCATCATCGCCGGCATGTGGTGGTCGTACGAGGTGCTTGGCTGGGGCGGTTACTGGGCGTGGGATCCGGTCGAGAACGCATCATTTCTTCCGTGGCTCACGGCGACGGCATATCTCCACTCCGTGATGGTGCAGGAACGGCGCAACATGCTCCGGCTGTGGACGTTGAACCTGTGCGTCGCGACGTTCGTGCTGACGATCCTCGGCACCTTCCTGACCCGCTCCGGAATCCTTTCGTCCGTCCATGCGTTCACTACGGGCGCAATCGGCTACTACTTCCTCGCATTCATCGCGATCGTGCTCCTGACGACGCTGGTGCTGGTCGCCGGAAACTCTGAACGCATTCACACCAAGGGCAAACTGGGCGGCGCTGCGTCGCGTGAAACGGTGTTCCTGCTCAACAACCTCTTCCTCACGGCCGTGATGCTGACCGTGCTCGTGGGGACTCTCTATCCACTCGTCGCCGAAGCCTTGCGTGGCGTGAAAGTGAGCGTCGGCGAACCGTTCTTCAACCGGATGGCAGTCCCGGCGATGGTGGCGCTGATCTTCCTCATGGGGGTGGGGCCGTCGCTGCCCTGGGGCAGCACCACCTGGGCCGACGCGCGCAAACGCCTCTTCCCACCCACGATCTCCGCGTTGATTCTGGGCGCCATCGCGGTGTTCGCCGGCGCGCGAGGGATCTACGCGATACTCGCGTTCGCGTTCGTTGGCTATGCGGCGATGGGCAACATGCGAGAGTACTGGATTGGCATGCGCGCCCGCCACCGTGCGCACGGCGAAGGATGGGCGACGGCTCTGGTGCGTCTCGTCAGAGGCAACCGCCGCCGCTACGGCGGATACCTGGCGCATATCGGGGCGTTGTTCGTCGCGCTGGGAATCACGGCATCATCCACATTTCGCACTGAGCGAGAGGCGACACTCCTCCCGGGCGAGACGCTCACCGTGGCCGGAAACACGGTGCGGCTGAAGAGCGTCTGGGGCCGCGAAGAACCGCAGCGGTCGGTGATTGGCACTACTCTGGATGTGCTCGGAAAGAACAACACGGTCATCGGCACCGTCGAACCGCGAATGAACTTCTACCACGTCTCGGACCAGCCTGTGCCGACGCCGGATGTGCGCAGCAGCCTGCGGGGCGACCTCTACGTCAATCTCATGGCGTTTGAATCCAGCGGCGCCAACGCGACGGTGAAGGTGATCGTCGAGCCCCTCGTTCCGTGGATTTGGTTCGGCGGGCTCATCATCGTGGTCGGCGCTATCATCGGCCTGACCCACGGCCAGAGCCGACTTGCGTCGGCGCCGTCACTCGATCCGTGAATTGGAAGCGCGCCTCCATCGCCATGCTCACCGCGGCGCCGCTCATCGCGCTGTTCGCTTATGGGTTTTCCCGTGATCCGGCCGCGATCCCCTCTCCACTTCCCGGACACGATGCCCCCGCGTTCGCGCTGACTGTCTTCGCGGCGGGCGAGCCGCCGCTCACGCGGCCGGTCGGTGACACTATTCGCCTCGCCGATCTCGCGGGTAAGGTGTCGGTCGTGAATTTCTGGGCGTCGTGGTGCGGCCCCTGTCGCGGCGAACACGCCGCGCTCAGTGAGACCGCTCGAAAGTACGCCGACCGGCCAACGCAGTTCGTTGGCGTGCTGTACAACGATCGTCCGGCCCCGGCGACGCGCTGGATCGCCGAGATGGGCGGACAGAGTTATCCGGCCGTGACGGATAACGCGTCGCGGACGGCTATCGACTACGGTGTGTACGGAGTACCCGAGACATTTATCGTCGACGCGACCGGACGTATCGCGTACAAGCACGTGGGACCCATTTCGGCGGAGGTTCTGAGTCAATGGATCGATTCTCTGCTTCCGAGTGCGGCGGCCGGCGACACTATGCCGCGCGCGCCGGTCCGGTGAAACGCGCCGCACTCGCGACCGTGGCCGTGTTGGCGGCTGCACTGCGCGTCGCGAGTCCCGGGAGCGCCCAAGACGTCGAAGCACGCTCACGCCCCTCCGCAGCGGCGACGGCGTCAGATTCCGCGCTCGAGGCCCGAACGACAGCCGTGGCATCAACCCTCCGTTGTCCGGTATGCCAGGGCGAATCCATCCAGGACTCGCCGTCCGAGCTCGCACAGCAGATGCGCGCGGTGGTGCGCGACCGGCTGCGAGCGGGCGATACACCGGACCAAGTCAAAGCCTATTTCGTCTCCAGGTACGGTGAGTGGATCCTGCTCGAGCCCACCATGACGGGCCTCAACATTCTGCTCTATGTTCTCCCCGTTGTGCTCGTGGTCGGGGGACTGGCGCTTATCGCAGTCCTCGTTCGGCGATGGACTGCATCGGATGGCACCACGCTCTAGTTGACCCGGGGCTTCGACACGCACGAAATCGCCCCGTCAGCTGTCTACTCCGGGATACCATGGCAACCAATACTCCAGCGGCGGATCCACGGTTCTGCAGCGATTGCGGAACGAAACTCAGGGCGGACGCGCGGTTTTGCCATAACTGCGGGTCGCCGATCGATGGGCATTCCTCGCATGCGCCATCGGCGCCAGTCTCGAAAGCGGTGCGGTGGGGGGTGCCGGCCATCGCCATCATTGCTCTAATCGTGCTCTCGATTATTCGGTTCGGTTCGCGCAGCGCCGGCGTCGACTCTCTAGAGCGGGTGCCGTTGGGCGCGGGCGCGGTGCAGGCGCCGGACATTTCATCGATGTCGCCAGATGAACGTGCCGATCGCCTCTTCAATCGTGTCATGCGCCTGTCGAGCGAGGGCAAAGCGGACAGCGCCGCGTTCTTTGGGCCGATGGCGTTGGGAGCGCTCGAGGCACTTGCGCCGCTCAACGCTCATCGGCGCTATGACATGGGCCTCATCGCGCTCGTGAGCGGGGACGTCGCCAGAGCGACCGCCCAGGGCGACACCATCCTCGCGCAGCGTCCAACCCACCTGCTTGGTCTCGCGCTCGCCGCCCGCGCGGCCGATGCGCGTGGCGATGCAACCGCGAGCAGGAACTTTCGACGGCGGCTACTCGCTGCGGAGTCGGCCGAAAGACAGCGCGCGCTACCGGAATACGCCGACCACAATGCCGACATTCGCGCCGCGATCGATCTAGCGCGAAAACAGTGATTGACCGAGCACGCGGGGCGTAGCCGACCCCTAAGGGAATCCCGGACTATCGGTTTTTCCATGGGTCGCGATGCGAAGACGGCCCTTGATAGCGGCAACATACTCTTTCGGGCAAGGTCCTATGACCGCGCGCTCGCACAATACCGCCGCTCAGCGCGGCTGGCCCCGACCGAGCTGGCACCGCTCCTCGGCATTCTCATGGTCACCGATGTGACGAAGAACGCGAAGCTTGCCGACAGCACGCTGTCGCGCATGCGCGAGCTGAACCCGGGAGCCGCGGTTCTTCGGCCGCAAAGTCGCATGCCGAGATCCTTGACGCTCACGCTCGCGCCAAGCAGGCTCCAGCGCTGCCCGCGAAAAAGCAGGAGAGCGGAACCACGTCCGGGATGACGCAGCAACCATGAGTCGCGCGGTCATCCAGCCCTTGCCGATGAGTGTGTAAGGCTTTCCCTCACCGAAGCGTGGTCGATCTACTCAAGACTTCGATCATGCTCCCCGACAGTCAGTCGCACGCAGCTCCCGCATCTTGAGGGATGATATCACGCTCTCTCAGGCAAGTGGGCTTTGTCGGTCTTGCAGTGGTTGGCGTCTGCGCCAGCGGTTGGGCACCCATCGAGAATGCCACGCTGCCTTTCTCCGTTGGTGAGAAGCTCACCTACGAAGTCAACGTCGCGAAGGGTGCAAAAGTCGGAACGGCGACAATGTGGATCGAAGGCCCGGTCAATGTCCGAGGGGTCAGCACGTACCTCCTGCGCTTCGACTCCAAGATTCGCATTGCGTTCCTCACCGCTGTCAGCCGCAGCTCATCGTGGTTCGATCCGCTCCGAGGTTCGTCGCTCCGCTTCTTCAAGCACGAGCAGAATCCTCTTGCCCGTCACGACGAGGCTGTCGACCTCTATCCCGATGAGAAACAATGGAAATCGGCGAAGGGAGAAACGGGACAGAGTCAGACCAGCACGCCGCTGGACGAGTTGTCCTTCATGTATTTCATCCGCACGCTCCCGATGACCCCCGGGGCGACATATCGCTTCGATCGGCATTTCGACGCTTCGCGGAACCCGACCACTGTCAGCGTGATCCGCCGGGAGATGATTCCGACTCCGATGGGAGAGCTCCGGGTGATCCTGGTCGAGATGCGCGTGCGCGATCCTCGGCACTACAAGGGCGAGGGCGTAATCCGGATTCACCTCACCGACGATGACTGCAGACTCCCGGCGAGAATAGAGAGCACGATGCCGGTGGTCGGGACCGCGATACTGACAATCGATTCCCAGAATAGCCGCTGCACGAAGGCGAAACCACAATGACAAATCAGGAGACTTCCATGTATAGGGTAATCATGGTCCCGACCGACGGCTCCGGATTCGACCGAGAAGCGATCCGGGTTGCGCTCAAAATTGCGGACCGAACGGCCGCGAGAGTCCGGCTGGTGCGTGTTCTCGCTAACGGGTCTTTCTTTGCAGTGGCGGCCGAGGGCATGCCCCTCCCACTCGACGTCTCGCGCAGCGAGCGCGACAGTGCTCTGAGCGAGCTCTATTCGCTGGCAGCCGAGTGCAGAGCCACGTCGAAGGCGGACATCACTGTCGATCTGCACGCTGGCCCGGTTTCGGATGTCCTTCAGGGATACGCTCGTCGCCACGATGTCGATCTGATCGTAATGAGCACTCACGGACGCGGTGGCATTTCCCGGCTCTCGCTGGGTAGCGTAACCGACTCGCTGATCCGCCACACGACAATTCCTGTCCTGGTCGTAAAGCCCCCGACGAGCTACCTCAACCCGCAGATTGTCGAAGGGTTCAAGCGCATAATCGTCCCACTCGACGGTTCGATACTCGCTGAGCAGATACTGCCGCGCGTGGTGGCGCTGGCGAAGCTCGAGGAGGCCGAGGTCACTCTTCTAAACGTGCTCATTCCGCAGTCCTACTCGCAGAAGGAGATCGTCGATCCGGCTCTGCCATGGTGGGAAAAAGACATCGCGCTGGCCAAGGCATACCTCTTTCGGATCGCCGCCACGCTTCGTCGCAGCGGTGTGTCGGTAACCACGGACATCGTAATCGGTGAGAACGTGGCCAGCGCGATCGGGGACTTTGCCAGCCGGGAGAGGGCTGACTTGATTGCGATTGCGACGCACGGGCGTGGTGGCATTGCCCGAATAATTCGTGGCAGCGTTGCCGACGCGATAATGCACTCGGGCAAAATGTCGATGCTCGTGCTAAAGCCGGACAACTTCGCGAAGAGAGAGGCGTCGCCGTCAGCGGATGAAGTCAGGGCGGATCTGATCCCAGCCTGAGGGCCGATGCTGATGGCATTAACCCGTCACAACATTGCATTCAGACGCAACGCCTGAGCCGGCGATCCAGCAACGGATCGTCGGCTTCCATCGTCATGAAAGTCATGAACGGTTCCGATGACGCCCGCGGTGACGAATTCGTGGTCGAGTCTGGCACAGTCGCGACCGCCTCGACATACTGACAAGCATCAATAGGGGAAAGCACCATGGAAATCAAATTCACTACTGGAGAGAGCCCCCTCGGAAGCGTCGTCGTCGCGGCAACATCCAGGGGAGTCTGTGCCATCAGTCTGCGCGAATCCGAGGCTGGAGCCGAGGAATCCCTGCGCGCGCGATTCCCACAGGCGCAAATAAGCCGTGACGATGCGGGACTCGAGCGGGCCCTGGATATCGTCCGGGAACGAATCGCGGGCCGGAAGCTCGACGCCGAGGTTCCGTTGGATCTTCAAGGCACGGACTTCCAGTGCGAGGTCTGGAATCAGCTTCTGTCGATTCCTCCGGGCTCTACCCGCTCCTACCTCGACGTCGCGCAGGCAATCAATCGGCCGAAGGCAACACGCGCGGTGGCGCAGGCGTGCGGAGCCAATCCGGTGGCGGTCGTCGTGCCTTGCCATCGCGTCGTGATGAGCGACGGCTCGATCGGAGGATACAGCGGACTGCCCGGGATGAAGAAGGCGCTGCTCGCCGCGGAAGGAGTCGAGCAGTTCACGGCGCGGCCTTGACGAGCTGGCCTAGTTCGTCTTGAGCTTGCCCGGTGGAAGGGGCGATCGGAATTCCTAGCGTCGAGAGCTAGGAATCGCTCGGCGCGAGCGGAGGGCGCCGCGAGGGTGGCGACTCCGCGATCCGGCGGAGCGCCGCCGGCCCATCAATCGTGCGCCAGATGTTGAAGATGAATGCGAAGGCGCCGAGCGCGCTGAGCACGCCTCCTGTTGCGAGGACGGGGACGCTCCGGCCTCCAACATGCGGCGCCATGAAGAATCCTACAACCATCAATGCCAGCCCAACGTTCGAGAGCCACCAGTGCGCTCCACCAAGCTTCTTGCTGTGCAGAGGGTGGCCGAAAAAGCGTGGCAACACGTGGTATCCCACTCCATAGATCATCATCGTAACGAAGCCGAGAAGATTCATGTGCATGTGGGCTGGCCGATAAATGATCCACAACGGATGCGCGGCCATTGCGACACCCAGGGTGACACCCAGGCCGAGCCATGCCAGCGCCGACTTTATGAAACGTCTTGCGAACCAATCCACGTCAGTCGCTTTCGTCTTCGACTTTCAGGTGCCCTTTCATGCCGAGCGCGGCGTGCGGATCGCACTGGAAGTAGTAACTGCCGGCGGCGAAGTTGACGGGTATATCGACGGTCTGCCCCGGCAGCTGCAGCAGCTCGCTTGCCGGAGGGAGTCCGGGTTTCCCAGGATTCGAATCCGGGAGGAAATGCACATTGTGGACGCCCACCTTGAGCGTGAACCGAAGCACGTCTCCCTTGTGTGCCTCGATCTCGTTCGGCGTGAAATAGTTTCCCTTTTCATCACTCGTTTCCTGGACGACGATGACCTTCCCGCCGGGGCCCGGCTTCACCTCGCCTCCAGGAGTGGTCGTCGCGGCAGCGGCTCCAGATGTATCGGCTGTTGCGCCTTTTTCTCCCTTGCTGCACGCCGCCAGCAATGCGATGGCCACGACCAGGGTCAGTTCCACTTTCATAGTGCTTCAATCCTGTTGGTAAAGTGAGCGCGCGATCATCCGCGCGCGAGAAAGATCTTGCGGATCAGAAATCCTTTTTCTGGAACGCGCGCATGCCGGCAAGGAGTGGGGCGAATACCCAGACTGCGAGCGCCAGTGAAGTCACCGTGACGCCGATCGCTCTGCCGAAGAACTTCTGCATGACGGCGCCGGTGTAACCAAGCAGCGCTGCGACGTCAAACTGCAGAAGCAGGGCCACCCTCGCCAAGTCCATCGGATTTGCGAGCATGAGGCCGATGAGCGGCCGCACAATGGGATAGTCGGCCATGATCGAAATGACCAGCAGAACCAAACCGTCGTAGAGCACCGCCAGGAATAGCCACACAGCCACGGCCAACCCCAATCCCTTGATCCTGTCCTCGGTGCGAGCGACGATCAGGAGCGCCAGTGCGGTAA
>JANMMF010000195.1:0-4096 GCA_031372985.1 Gemmatimonadota bacterium | reverse complement strand
AGGATGGTGATGATGCAACCCGAAGGGTCCCGCCCTGGCACCAGAAATTTTGCCAGCGTCCCGGCAACGAGCCCGAGAAGTATCCAGTAGAGCCAGAGCGGCAAACCCTTTACCTGCGCAAAGCTGGTGGTGCTTTACGGAACGCGCGGCGCGGCTCTGCCTCGCGTGGCCATCCGATAGATCCAGAGCAGAACCAGCGCGCCGACAACAGCCAGTACGATGCTCCACAGAGTAAACCCATTGAGGCCGGCGCCGGTAATCATGTTCCCGAGGAAGCCACCAATGAATGCACCGACGATGCCGATAATCATGGTAACGATGATGCCGCCGGGATCGTTGCCCGGCATGATGGCCTTGGCGATCGCACCCGCGATCAGACCAAGAACAATCCATGCGAGAATTCCCATCTTCCCTCCAGTATGGTTTGACGTCAGCCGACAGGATGGAACATCGGTGTCTCTGTACAGGTGCAACCTACGTACCATAGGCGGCGTAGCGTCACTCCTGTAACCCGGCTAGGATACGGCTGAATGACTGCCGCCGCAACCCAGACGCACGACGACGACATCCTCGGCAAGGCGTACGACCGCAAGCTGATGCGCCGCCTGCTCGTCTACACACGCCCATATCGCGCTCTGATGTATGGAGCGTTCGCCCTTCTCTGCGTGGAAGGGGCGATCCAGGTCGTCGGTCCACTCCTCACCCGGCGAGTGATCGACGTCGCCGTGCCCACGCGCGATTTGGGAATCGTGCTGACCTCGACGGTTTTACTCTTTTTCGTGCTGCTACTCGAGTTCGTGCTCTCTTACACCCAGACCTGGCTCACGAGTCTGCTCGGGCAGCGCGTGATGCGCGACATCCGCATGCAGATCTTCGAGCACCTGCAGCGCCTGTCGGTCTCTTTCTTCGACAGGAATCCCGCCGGGCGCCTGATCACCCGCGTCACCTCCGACGTCGAAACGCTCAACGAGCTGTTCACGGCGGGCGTCGTATCCGGGCTGGGTGATCTCTTCACGCTCGTGGCGATCAGCGTGGCGATGCTGATCATGGACTGGCGTCTCGCGCTGGCATCGTTCGCGGTGATCCCGTTCGTCGTCATGGTATCGGGACTCTTTCGCAAGGGAGTGCGGAACACCTATCGCGACATCAGGGTTCGTCTTGCGCGCATCAACTCATTCCTGCAGGAAAGGCTGACGGGAATGCGGATCGTCCAGCTCTTCGGCCAGGAGAAGCGGGAAGCCGAGCGATTCAAGGAGCTGAATCGATCCCACCTCGACGCCAATCTCAAGTCGATTACGGTGTACGCGCTCTATTTTCCGGCGATCGAGCTACTCACGTCGATTGCGCTTGCGGTCCTGATCGTGGCTGGGGCGTCGCGCGTCCATGCCGGCGTTCTCAGCGTCGGGACGGTCGCGGCTTTTCTCCAGCTGGTGCGCAGGTTCTTTCAGCCGCTCCAGGATCTCTCGGAGAAGTACAACATCCTGCAGACCGCGATGGCCAGCTCGGAGCGGATCTTCACGCTTCTCGATACAATGCCGACCGTTCCCGACAACGGGGAGCGTGCCGGGGTCCTAACGAAGCGGCCGGGAGTCGAAGTCGTTTTCGACGACGTCTGGTTCGCTTACGACGTCGCGCACCTGGCACAGCAGAAACAGGGTGTAAGGCAGGAGAACGTTCCGGTAGAGTGGGTGCTCAAGGGCGTCAGCTTCACCGCGCGCGCCGGAGAGACCCTTGCTCTCGTTGGGCATACCGGGGCAGGCAAGACGACCATCGTCAACCTCCTGATGCGTTTCTACGATCCGCAGCGCGGGCGAATTACGATAAATGGCGTTGACATCCGAACGATCCCCCTCGAGGAGCTGCGGTCGCTGATCGGGTACGTCCAGCAGGACATTTTCCTGTTCGCCGGCGATATAGCGACCAACATTCGCCTGTCCAACCCGCTTACGGACGACGAGGTCGTCCGCGCCGCCGCGGAAGTCGGAGCGGACCGGATAATCCGCGCATTTCCACGCGGCTACGGCCAGGTGCTGGGGGAGCGTGGTGCCTCGATCAGCGTCGGTGAGCGGCAGCTGCTTTCGTTCGCGCGGGCGATCGCCGCCAACGCGCCGCTCCTCCTTCTGGACGAGGCGACGAGCGCCGTGGACAGCGAGATCGAGGCGGAGATTCACGCTGCCCTGAGCGTCCTCGTCGCCGGCAGAACGACGATCGCGGTGGCCCACCGTCTGAGCACGATCGCCAACGCCGACATGATTCTCGTGCTGCACCATGGGGAGGTCGCCGAGCGCGGAACGCACCGCGAGCTGATCGATCGGGGCGGTCTCTACAGCACGCTCTGGAAGCTGCAGGCGGGAGACTCGGAGCCGCTACTGCAGCGCGCGGGCTGACGCTTGCCGCTCATTTCGCGCCTCCGTAGTTTGAGGCGAGGCAGAACCTCTCCCATTCCATCGCACTCACCCACCGTCAGTCCATTCAATGAGCTCCCGCTAGTGCATCTTGCTGTTGCGGCTCGCACTGATGTCGGCCGGACCCGAAAGGGAAATGAAGACTCGCTGCACGCTTCGGCCAACTCTTTCCGTGGGCTGTTCATAGTCGCCGACGGGATGGGTGGACACGCGGCAGGCGAGGTCGCGAGCGAAATGGCGGTGGACATGGTCAGCCACGACCTGTCGGACCTGAACGATCTGGAGGCTCAGGACTCCCACTCGAGGGTCGCGAGGGCACTCCGCGACGCGAACCGGGCAGTGTACGAGCGCACCCGCACCGAGCGCGACAAGCTCGGGATGGGAAGCACCGTCTCGGCGCTCCTGCTCTCGGAGACCAAGTACGTCGTCGGACACGTCGGGGACTCCCGGATCTACCTGGTCCGTGACGGGCAGATGCGCCAGTTGACGAAGGATCATTCACTGGTTCAGGAGCAAGTCGACGCGGGACTGCTCACACCCGAACAGGCAAGGCGTCATCCGCAGAGCAACGTCATCACCCGGTGCATCGGCATGGCGGACGAGATCGAGCCCGATGTATTCGATGGGGAGGCGCGGGTGGGCGATGCCTTCCTGCTCGCGAGTGATGGCCTGACCGGTATGGTCGACGACCGGCGGATCCAGCAGCTGCTGCTCTCGCGCGCCAAGCCTGAGCGGATCGTAGACGCGCTGATCCAGGAAGCGAACGTCAATGGCGGCAACGACAACATCACCGCCGTCGTCGTGCGCGTCCTGTCGGCGGAAGGCAGCAACACGGACCACGAGATTACGCCGATACCTCCCGCCCGCACTCATGGATGAGGCTGGGCAGGGCGTAGCAGAAATAGCGCAGCTATACCTCGGCAACATCCTCTACGCACTCGAGCTTGCCGCGTTGGCGCTGGACGAGCAAAACAAGACTGCCGACGCCGCCTTCTATCGCGGCATAGCCAGGAAACTCGCCGAGGCACGCGGGAAAGAGTCGAAGCGTGACCGCTAAGGCGGCAAAGACAAAGACGACCAGGATAAAGACCGTAAAACGGTCGACCGGCGTGGGTGCCAACGCTCCGATCCGGGCATTCAAGGATGCGAAGGCGTGGGAGGCGTGGCTCTCGAAGAATCAGACCGCCGTTGATGGCATCTGGATTCGGATCGCCAAAAAGGGATCGGGCACGAAATCGGTGACCCAGCCGGAAGCCGTGGAGGTTGCTCTCTGTTACGGCTGGATCGACGCGCAGGCGAGACCAGAGAGTGCGACCGCATGGCTGCAGCGGTTCATGCCGCGCCGACCCAGGAGCATCTGGTCGAAGATCAATCGCGAAAGAGCTCTGGCGCTCATCTCCAACGGACGGATGAGGCCGGCGGGGCTCGAGGAGGTCGATCGCGCGCAGCGGGATGGCCGGTGGCAAGCCGCATACGATTCGTCGAGATCGGCAACGGTACCCACGGATCTGGAGCGGGAGCTCGAGCTGCATCCCAGGGCGCACGCGTTCTTCAAGACCATCAGCGCCGCCAACAGATACGCGATTCTCTGGCGCCTGCAGACGGCGAAGAAAGCAGAAACTCGGGCGAAGCGCATGCGAACCTTCATCGAGATGCTGGAGAAAGGCGAGACCATACATTAGAGAAGGGGC
>JANMMF010000189.1:0-2110 GCA_031372985.1 Gemmatimonadota bacterium | reverse complement strand
GTGATGACGTTCACGCTCGGGCGCTGAGTCGCCAGAATCAGGTGGATTCCGATCGCGCGCGCCTTCTGCGCCAGCATCGCCAGCGGTGTTTCGATCTCTCCCTGCACGGTCATCATCAGATCGGCGAGCTCGTCGATGATGAGCACGATGTAGGGAACGATTCCGCCCTTGTACTCGAGGTCCTCGAAGGCAATCTCGTTTCGCTTGGCATTTTTCAGCGAAGCTCCTTCCTGGACCTTGCGGTTGAAATCCTGGATGTTGCGCGCGCCATTCGCCGCGAGCAGCTCGTACCGGTCCTGCATCTCGAGCACCGCCCACTTGAGCACTGCCGCCGCGTCGCGATTGTCGGTGACAACCTTATGGCGCAAATGCGGCAACACATTGTAGACAGACAACTCGACCATCTTGGGATCGATCATCAGGAACCGCAGCGTCGTCGGCGTGTGACGGTACACAAGGCTCGTGATCAGCGTGTTGATGCACACCGACTTGCCCGAGCCCGTCGCCCCGGCGATGAGCAGGTGCGGCATCTTGGCCAGATCGGCGATCACCGGTCGGCCCTCGAGATCCTTGCCGAGCGCGATCGGGAGCGCCGCGCGAACGTTCTGATACTCGCGCGACTCGATCAGCTCGCGGAACGCCACTATCTCGGCGGTCGGATTCGGGACTTCGACGCCAACGGCGCCTCTTCCCGGAATGGGCGCCACGATGCGGATGCTCTGCGCGCGCATCGCGAGCGCAAGATCGTTGGAGAGATTCGCAATCTGGCGGACTTTTACTCCCGATGCGGGCGCAACCTCGAACTGCGTGACCACCGGTCCCGTCGTGCGGCCAATGAGATCGCCTTCCACGCGGAAGGTGCGAAGCGCATCCATCAGCTTGACGCCCATCGCGTCGAGCTCCCGCTTCCCCAGGTCGACGTTGCGCGGCGGCGGGGGCGTTAGCAGCTCGGGCGAAGGAAGATCTTCATCGGTGAACAGGAGCGAGTCACCGTCGATCGCACCCATTTCGGCGACGACCTTCTGCGCGTGCTGAGCCGCCGCGGACAACTTCGACTTGCGCTCGCGCGTTCTCTCGATGGGCAGAACAGGCAGCTCGCCCCGCGATAGCTCCATCAACGAATGATCGACCTGCGGCATCTCCTCGGGCGAAGGCTCGAGGATCGTCGCGGTGACGACCGCGGCATTCCTATCGACGACGATCTCCTTGCTGGGATCGAGTCCGGCGCGCTCGGCGGGCGTCGGCGGCACAAAATCTTCGAGGGTTCTTACACGCTTCGCTACGACGACGCGGATCGGATTCCAGGATAACGTCGCAGCCATGAGAACGCTGAGGCTGATCGCTATCAGAATCCACGCACCCGCGGACCCGGCGAACTGGAGGATGTAGAACGCGGCGAACGCGCCCCAGACTCCGGCCAGCGTTGTCGCTTCACGCACTCCGCCCTGGGCCAGACCGAAGATGATCGGGAGCAGCAGCACCATCCCGAGGAGAAAAACCATCCACGATCTGTCTTTTCGCTCGCCGAGGCGGCCGAAGAGGCGCAGCGCATGGGCGGCCGGAGCGAGCGGGAGCAGCGCCGCGGCCGGCCAGCCAAGGAACATGGCGATCGGGTGCGCGAGGAACGCTCCCATCCAGCCGAAGTTTCCTGTTATGTCGCCGTTGCCGTTGAGCCGGGAGTAGCCTTCGGCGGCGAGTGCGCCGCCGAGGAAGATCGCGAACAGAAGGAGGACGATCCCGCGGATCTCGCGGGCAAGCGCCGACTCCGTGGGTTTATCGTTCCCGTTCCGGCCCGAGCTTGGTGATTTGCCGGTCTTGCCAGATCGGGACCACAGGATAGGAGTCCACTTCCGCGGCGGCGGCGAGGTCGTCACCAAATCCTGCCGACTGGAGCGCTTGTCCGTGGGTCGATTCTTTGAAGACTTTCGCGATGTTGTCGCCATATTTCTTCTCGATCAGCACTGAAGCCGCCGCCGCGTCGTTTACCGCCACCGTGGCGCGCTTGGGAATCGCCCGGACGTAGCGCCCTGCGCAAGCCGCATCCTCGAGCGTGAAGCTGCCTTCCTCACCGGCGCAGATTATTGCGATGTCGGTGTTCGAGCCGGCCGCG
>JANMMF010000269.1:0-5751 GCA_031372985.1 Gemmatimonadota bacterium | reverse complement strand
CGCTGCCGGAGCGAATCCCATCTTGCCGACGGACACTCTCGAGGTATGGGTCGACGACATCAGGCTCGCGGGAGTGGTGAACGAGGCGGGGTTCGCGGGTCAGGTTGCGCTCACCCTCATTGCGAGCGACTTCGCCGACATTCGCGTCAGCGCCAGCAGGCGGGATCCCAATTTCAGACAGCTGGCGGAACAGCCGACTTTCCTCACCGACAACACCTGGAACGTCAGCTCGGCATTCCACCTGGAGAAGCTCCTGCCCGCGACCCTTGGCCTCTCCATTCCATTCACCGTCAACTACACCTCGGCATCGGTCGAGCCGCTCTATCTGACACAGTCCGATATCCGCGGCGATGCGATTGAAGGACTGCGTACCCCACGATCGGCTGCGACCTCGTTCACGCTGAGCCTGCAGCGAATCAAACAATCGACCGGATCATTCTGGTCGCCGATTCTCAACAATCTCTCCCTCAACTCCGCCTATACCACCGGCGCGTCGCGCACCGAGTACGAGGACGGCAAGGCAAGAAACTTCCTCGTCGGCCTCGATTTCAATCTTTCCCGCGCACTGCTGCCCAACCTCTCACGCTGGTCACCCACCCAGCTGCATCTGACCAGCATATACACGAATGGCCACGACGACCGCGTGTCGTTCCTCAAGCCGGCGGCAGCGGTGGACGACTCTGCGCGTCCGGTCAAGGGACGCAACCGCACGTGGCGCAACGGGAGTAGCCTCGTTTTTCGTCCATTCAAGGCCGCGGCTCTTCGATGGGACATCACGTCGGTGCGCGATCTGAGGGGATACGGCACCAGTTCACCGCTCGGGATCGTGGCAGCGAGCGACCGCGACAGAGTGCTGGGCTACGACACCGGCCTCGAGCGCGAGCGAGCCATGCAGGCCGGAATCAACATCTCTCCGCCTATAACAGCCTGGTTCCGGCCACGACTCGACTTCGGGACGTCGTACAACATGCTGCGGGACCCGAACACCCTGAGCTTTACACGCGAAGTGGATAGCACGGGCAACCTTCGCATCCCGCGCCGTCTGGGAAATTCACAGACCACCACCGCCGGCCTCACGCTGGATCTTCCGCGCGCCATCAAGCTCTACACCGACAGCACCGGCTTCCTCCGCGGTTTCCTCGGCGGTTTCCAGCCGGTTGACATCAACTTCAACCGAAGCGTGTTGTCGGTGTACGATGGGAGTGCCGTGCCGGCGTCGTTCGGGTATCAGTTCGCGTTCGGCGGAGTCAACACCTTTCGCCAGCTCCGCGGCGAGCTGGCGACGAGCGTTGGACTTGTCACACAGCTATCGGTGAATCAATCCCTCAACCTGCCATTCGGGGCGAGCCTTGCCAGTCGCTATCAGCGCATCAACACCCGGAACTGGACTCGACGAATCGAACAGGGGCAGGAGATAGTGGACGGAACGCAGATCGTCTTCCCTGATGTTTCACTGCGCTGGGCAGGGCAGCCGGCCGGGCTCAAATCGATCATCTCGAGCGTGGGCGCCAACGCACGGGTCCTCGAGACGCGCCAGTTCAATGGAACGCAGCCGCTTTTCGGCGAGCTGGTGGACGACAGGGGACAGCTGCGGGTCCGCAGCTACCCGATGAGCGGCTCCATCGTGTTCGCGGGAGCGCGGCCGATTTCCAGCACCGTCGGATTCTCGCTCTCCAGACGGCTGGACGCCAAGCCTGGCCTCAGCAGCAATGGTGACAACTCCGACTTCAGCATCGACGTGTCCAAGCCGTGGAAGCTGCCCGCCGACTGGAGCGCGCGCAGCGACCTGCGCACTCGCGTCAGCTACCAGAAGAGCCAGGGACAGAACTTCGTCGTCAATCCCCTGGCGCTGACGGGTGAGAGCCGGCTGTCCGACAACGGCCGCCGCGCGTTCAGTATGAGCGCGGACACAGATGTTGCCGAGAACCTGTCGTCGAGCTTCGTGGTCTCGCGCGTCGAGAGCTTCGACCGTAACCTTAACCGCCGCTTCACTCAGACCGTGCTGAGCGCGGTGATGCACCTGCAGTTCTACGCCGGGGAGTTCAAGTGAGACCGATGCTGTTAATAGTGCTCGTGTATTTCGTTGTGGCGTGCAGCAGCGACGCCAAGAAGGGGAGCGCCGCGCAAAGAGGCGCCACGACCGGAGACACTACCGGGGCAACCTCGACGGGCTTCGACGGGAACGCCGCGTACAATTACGCAAAGGTGCAGGTCGATTTCGGCCCTCGCGTGCCCGGCACTCCCGCGGCGAAGCAGGCCGGCGACTGGATCATCCGGCAGATGCGCGCACGCGCGGACACCGTGATCGTCCAGAGCTTCACCCACACGACGGCCGACGGCAAAACGCTTCCAATGCGCAATATCCTGGCGCGCTTCCGGCCCGAGCTCGCGGAGCGCGTTCTCTACCTCACGCACTGGGATTCCCGGCCGGTCTCCGAGTCAGCGACGACGGATGCCGAGAAAAAAATGCCGGTACCGGGCGCGAATGACGGTGCGTCGGGCGTGGGCCTGTTCGTTGCCCTCGCCGATGTCCTGAAGAAAACCAGGCCGAATGTGGGTGTGGATCTGCTGTTCACTGACGGGGAAGACTACGGCCAGTTCGGCCCGCCCGAGGTGGACGTTCTCATCGGCTCCAGGTACTTCGCCACTCATCTGCCGTCGCCCGGCTACAAGCCGCTTTACGGCGTGCTCTGGGACATGATCGGTGACAAGGATCTCCGCATTCCCTACGAGATGAATTCCTTCCAGCAGGCGCCGGAAGTCGTCTCACGAGTCTGGCAGACGGCCGCCGACATGGGCTACGGCGACATATTCGTGCAGGAAAGCGGTGGTGCAATCACCGACGACCACATGCCGCTCCTCAGTGCGGGCATGCGTGTGATCGACGTGATCGATCTCGACTATCCGCCGCACCACACGCCCCATGACACGATGGACAAGATCTCGGCGAAGTCCCTCGCCATAGTCGGAGACGTCGCGACCGCGCTCGTAACGCGCAAGTAGTACATGAAGGGAAAGCTCACGGTCCTCATGATCACGGCATTCGTGGACATGCTGGGACTGGCGATGGTCATCCCGCTCCTTCCGTTCTACGCTGCCAAGCTCGGCGCCTCGGCGAGCATCGTCGGCGTTCTGATCGCCGCCTTCTCGATAGCCCAGTTGGCCAGCGCCCCGCTCTGGGGCCGGTTTTCCGATCGTTACGGCCGACGCCCCGCTCTGCTCGCGGGGCTGATGATATCGGCTGTGGCGTACGTCATCTTCGCCTACGCCAGCACCCTCTGGCTCCTTCTCGTCTGCCGGATCGTGCAGGGCCTGGGTGGCGGGACGATCGGTGTCGTTCAGGCGTATGTCGCCGATGCCAGTGATCCAAAGGACCGCGCCAAGAGCCTCGGCTGGCTTTCGGCAGCCACGAGCTTCGGTGCTGTCGTTGGTCCGGCCATCGGCTCGGCGCTCATTCATTGGGGCCGCCACGCGCCTGGGATCGCATCGGCGATCTTCTGCGTTCTCGTCAGCATCTTCGCCGGCATTTACCTGCGAGAGTCGCATGAAGAGATTGCGGCCAGCGGCGAGCACGGCGTCGTTCACCAGACGAGCGCCAGCGCCGTCTGGAGCGTGATCGCGCGCCCAAAGGAGCCCGCGCAGCGACTGATCTGGATCTACGCGATCGCAATCGGCGCGTTCTACGGCACCGTGCCGACGTTGCCGCTCATTCTCGCCCACCGGCTGCCCATCACCGAGGCGAACGTCGGCTATTTCGTGATGTACCTGGGCGGCATGGGAGTTTTCGTGCGCGCGGGACTCCTCGGTCGCATGATCGAGTGGCTGGGCGAGGCGAGGCTCACGCGATTGGGGCTGGTGCTCCTCGCCGTCGGCCTCGCTCTGGTCTCCGCAGTGCACTCCTATCCCACGCTCCTGATCGCGCTGACCCTAATGCCCCTCGGCACCGCCTTCGTCTTCCCATGCGTAACCGCGATGCTGTCCCGCGTCGTGCCTAGTCGGCAGCGGGGGCTTTACATGGGTGTCCAGCACACCTTTGGGGGAGTTTCTCGGGTCGTCTTCCCGTTGGCGGGTGGTGTCATGATGGACCATCTCGGGCTTGGTTTCCCGTTCGTCGTGGCCGGTGTCCTGGTACTCGCCACGCTGCCCCTGACGGCCTCAATGGAAGACTATGCCGCGGCCCGCACGCCTTCGGTCACGAAGATCGGCTAAGTCTGGGGTAGCGTCGGCACATGCCGACTCCAGCCGAGCGCAAGGCGCTTCTCTTTTTCTCCGTGGTTCTCGTCCTTGGCGCGTCAACCCGCGCCTACAGGACCCATCACAGCCGGTCCCCGGGCGACGCCCGCGCCCAGTCAGCGCTCGATCGTCAGATAAAGGCGGCCGATTCAGCCCGCCGGGCAGGCCTTCGCAAGCCAAAGAGGGAACGGAAGCAGAAGCCCCCACCCAGGCCGGTTGGACCGTTGGACCTGGATGTCGCCAGCGAGAAGGAAATCGAAGGTCTCAGGCACATCGGGCCGACACTCGCGAAGCGCATCGTTGCCGACCGGGATTCACTCGGTCCATTCGGCTCTATGGAAGGACTCGGACGCGTGAAAGGCATCGGACCTTCTATGGTAGCAAAGCTGGACTCAACGGTAACCTTCTCGCTCGTTCCGCGTCCTACAAACAGAGTCATATCCAGGCGATCCGAGCTGCCAAAAGCACGCGGAAAGCCTCATCATAGGGACATCCGTCGTTGACAGCTCCTGCCACCAAAAATGCGCCGCGTATCGGCGATCTGCTATTGAAGGAAGGGCTGATCACGCAGGATCAGCTCAATAAGGCCCTTCAGGAGCAGAGACACAACGGCACGCGCGTTGGCTACAACCTGGTCAAGCTCGGTTACGTAAAGGAAACCGACCTCACCAGGATGCTTGCGCGCCAGCACAAGATGCCCGCTGTCGACCTCACGAAGTTCCAGGTCGATCCGCGCATCGCCAAGCTCATTCCCGCCGAGCTTGCGCTCAAGCACAGCGTCCTGCCGTTGAAGCGCGACGGTCGCACCCTTACCGTGGCCATGTCCGACCCGGCTACGATGTCGGTGCTCGACGACATCAAGTTCATCACCCGTCTGGACATTTTCCCGGTCATCGCCGGCGAATTCACGCTCCGCAACGCCATCACCAAGTTCTACGAGTCTGGTGAAGCGCAGATGGAGACCCTGCTCAACGACATCGCCGACAACGACGACATCGAAATCCTCGAGAGTGAAGCCGAGGATCCGGCAAACGCCGGCATGGCTCTGATCGACGAAGCGCCTGTCGTAAAGCTCATCAACGCCATCATGACCGACGCCCTCAAAAAGGGAGCTTCGGATATTCACTTCGAGTGCTTCGAGAAAGAGCTTCGCGTTCGCTACCGGATCGACGGTGCGCTTCAGGAGATCATGAAGCCGCCCATCAAGATGCGGCCGGCGCTTATCTCCCGCTTCAAGATCATGGCGAATCTGAACATCGCCGAGCGGCGCGTCCCCCAGGACGGCCGCATCAAGCTGAAGATCGGCAGCAAGGTCATCGACTTCCGTGTCTCCACCCTTCCGACGCTCTTCGGCGAGAAGGTGGTGCTCCGTATTCTCGACAAGGGCAACCTGACCCTCGACCTCGGGACATTCGGCATCGAGCCCCGCGCCGAGCGCGAGCTGATGGAAGCGATCTCCAATCCTTACGGCATGGTGCTCGTCACCGGGCCAACGGGTTCCGGTAAGACGACGACGCT
>JANMMF010000263.1:0-3096 GCA_031372985.1 Gemmatimonadota bacterium | reverse complement strand
CACGGCCATCACTTCTTTCCGACTAGGCATTAAATGCGTCGTGACTTGAGGTTAGCTGCGTTCCAACGCAAGAGATTTGTCCGCGGATACGCTGCATGGCTTGCAGGAGTCAGTATCCTTCTGCGGTATAATTGGCGTTAGGTAGCGGCTTCAGAACGGAGGTTGCGTTGGGAAATCGAGGCGGCTGGCAGGCCTTCGCCGAATGGGCGTTAGCTCTAGCTCTCCTGTCACTCGCGGTGATTGGAGCGGCCTCAATTGGAATGTTTATCTTACCGTTCGCCTTGCTAGCGCTCGCATTAGCGGCCAGAAGAAATCGTGCGTGGCCCGAAACACTGATGGGCGGACTCACTGGCGTCGGCAGTATTTGTCTGTGGGTGGCGTACAATAGCCGAGGGTATTCCCCCTGCCCGCCAATGCCTATTCGGATCCAGGTCTTTGAAGGCGATCACGGTCGCTTCTCCTGCGGCGGGCCCGATCCGATGCCATGGCTGACGGTCGGCCTCTTATTAACTGCCGCTGGCTTCGTGGGCTATCTAGTCTCTCGGCGAACACGCCCCGCCCCCGCCGCTACCTAACGAACGTTGCAGCTGACAAGCACTTTTCGGATGCGGCTTCGCCGCAATGGTTGTAACGTGCTCGCAGCTGAACTAAGGCGTTAGACAGAACGATATACTTGGTGGTGAGTCCACTCACTGCACTACATGATGCCCACGTGGCCAATATGGTGGGAATGGGAACTAGAGCTCAGCTCTCATCTCTTCAAACGAATGTCAGACCGCGATTTCAGCGAGCTGGACGTTTCGGCGAATGCTGTCCATCGCATCTGATTTGCACCGAGACATCGTTCCCGGTCGCTGGGCGATTGAGACTCGCCATGGCCGGAAGCCGTGGGAGGTCATTGTGGAACCGGAATGCCGACGCCCAGCTTTTGATAATAATCACCGCATATCCCCTCGACGCATGAAAGAGGCTTATCTAGAGGTCACCTACCGTAAAGGACACCCGCTCGCGGCGTACTTTTATCTACCGCGGGACAGGCGGCGGAAGAGTGTACGAACACGCCGCGTTGACCCCGGCTTGATAATCGATCTCGCGGCAAATGGCACACCCATTGGGATCGAGATCACAGCGCCTGACCAACTCACGCTTGCAATCCTCAACCGTGTACTCCGCGAGCTCGGATGCGCTCCAGTTCGACGCGCTGACCTTGCTCCGCTTAGAGCTGCCTAGCCTGTGATATCGCGCGACGTTCTGTCTAACGAACGTTGCAGCTGACAAGCACTATTGGATTGCGCGCTGCGCGCGCATTGTTAGATGTGCTTGCAGCTGAACTAAGGCGTTAGGCATACGAAGCGAATTCAAATGAAGTCCTTCTCCTTTTCCGCCCTCGCCTGCGTAGCTCTACTTAGCTGCATTCGTGTCCCACAACCGCTTCCAGGATCGGAGTGCCGACCAACGGGCGCAGCACTCGGCTTGGAGAGAAGCGTTGGCGGGCTAAGTGGTTCTTACAACCTGACCCTTGTCGCCACGAATGGACCTAGCCGCGGCCGAACTAGCGACGGATCGCTCCAACTCATCTCCGCTGACGTTTCTGATCGCTCACCCGACTCGAGGTTCAACGATATTCGCCCGGTCTACTACGGAGATGGCTTTCCCTACTATGGAGCTGCTCGAATCGACCTGGCTGCTGTCGGAGCGTCGACCGACGGGGACATGACGTCTATTGATCCGATTTATCCCGGAGTGTTGGTTACGGATTTTCGCCGGACAGATCCAGATACTCGCCAACGATTCGGGGAGGTCGAGGCTACGCTCGGGGGCGCCAACACCCGACGCGATGGGATCGTGGTGACTGGATGGGGCAGTTCAACGACTCTGCTGGTTCGCGAGCTTGCTCCGAACGGATTCCTAGGCTCTTGGCGATCTAACTCCGATCGAGTAACTGGTTTCTTTTGTGCGGTGCGCAACGGAGCATAGACCAGATTCCACGATGCCTAACGAACGTTGCAGCTGACAAGCACTTTCGGATGCGGCTTCGCCGCAATAGTGATAGTGTGCTTGCAGCTGAACTAAGGCGTTAGGCAGACATCACAGCATTCGCTCGCGAGCATCCATGCGCCGCCTATTCCTCCTCATTCCGTTATTCAGTGCGTGTGACTCAGCGACCGCCCCGCGGCTGCCGGCAGGCGCTGAAAGTTTCGTACCGCCCGCGGTCTACAAACAGTGGTGGGACCTGACACAAGAATGTTCGGGTCTCTCGGGAGATTTGTCCCGCGTCACTTGGTATCGCGTTCCCGGCGCCGAGGAGGTTCCTCTCGGGAATGGAAGTTCGGCTAACGGCAGATGGGACGCCGTCGGGAACCGCATCATATTAGCCGGCGATTCTCAGCTTGCCGGCGATCTCGTTCGTCATGAGATGTTGCACGCGCTGCTGCGGTTTGGCGATCATCCACGCGCTGCATTTATCGGCGGCTGCAGTGGAACCGTCGTATGCATAAAGCAATGCATAACAGATGGCGGGCCGGCGCCTCGGCCTGATCCAGCCGCCCAAACGGTCGGTCCTACCGCGCTTCAGATCGGAGTTGAAATCATTCCGGCGGCGCCGAGTTCTAACCTTAACGACGGGAACTTTATGATGTTCGTGACGGCGCGGAACAGTGCGGCCACGCCAGTCATCGTGCAGCTACCACCATCTGGTGACTCAGGCCCGAGTGTGAGCTTCAGCTATGAAATCGTTGGCAATTCGGTTGGCTCAAGCTATGACATGCGGGCGGAAGTACCGGAGGTAACAAGATTCGCTGCGTTTGAGGTAAAGCGCTTCATCTTCGATTTTCATATCGGAGAAGGAAATACTCGATATGATCAAAGTCCGGGTACTTTTCGATTCAATGGCGCTTACGGTCGCGTGTGGGCGCCGATTCCGCTGACAGTTACCGTGTCCCCATGAAAAGGGCATTCCAACTTTGGCCGGCCTGCTGCCTAACAAACGTTGCTGCTGCCAATCACTTTGTTGAAGCTCGCTGCGCTCGCATTTTATTAGATGTGCTTGCAGCAGAACTTGAACGTTAGGCAGGCGTCCATACTACGCGGAGAAGG
>JANMMF010000260.1:0-4366 GCA_031372985.1 Gemmatimonadota bacterium | reverse complement strand
CGCCAGGCTTCGAACCGATGTCGCGCGCGATCGTGTCCGCTGGACGGATGCAATCGCCCGGGAGCGAACGCGCGATTTTGCTGGAGCGATACGTGTGTACAATGCGCTCGGCGCCAGGCTGGACGCGTTGAGGCTGCGCATCAGTCCCCCGGCTGACGATGCGTCCCGCACCGCGGCGCGTGGCGAGCTGCTCTCGTTCATCTCCAACGCGAACAGCTCGGCAAACACGAGGGAAGCCATCGACCTTTTCGACAAGGTGTTCACGACTACGACGCCTTCCGAGGAGCTCGTCATCGCCCGCGCGGCCGCCAAGTCAGGGTTGCCCGATCGCGCCGCCAGCGCGTACGCCAAGTCGCTCGCTTCGGGCCTCGGCGATGTATCCGACAAAATCGGTTACGGCTCTGTGCTATTTCGGCTTAGACGATACGATGACGCGGCTACTCAATTCACCAAGGTTCGGTCTCCGTCCAAACTTGCGGCCGCCGCGCAGTACCAGCGCGCGAGAGCTCAGATCGCTCTGGGCAACACAGAAGCAGGGCGATCTACTCTGCGGGCGATCACGACGGCGTTTCCAACGGATACCAGCGCGGCATCGGCGCTTCTGCTTCTCGCGGATCTCGCGACCGACGACAATCGCGACCGCGATGCCAGACAGACTCTGACGGCGTTGCTCAAGCGCTTTCCCACGGGCCGCCACGCCACCAACGCGCGCTTTCGCGCCGGAATGATCGCTTACATCCAGGGTGACAGAAAGGCGGCCGCCGCGGAATTCGACTCACTCGTTTCTCGCGACCCCAACAGCGCGGAAGCGCTGGCCGCTGCTTACTGGGCCGGACGATCCTACGCCGCGCTCGGCGACAAGACGCGCAGCGCCGCGAGATGGCGCTCGATTGTCGACAAGGATCCGCTCAGCTACTACGCGGTAACGGCGGCCAAACGCCTCGACACGACGCTCGTTGCATCGGATCGCTCACCGTCGAACTACGGCAGAGTTCCGGCCATCGACACGGCGATGAATCGGATCGTCGGGCTCAAGGACGTCGGCATGGATGTAGAAGCCGGATTCGAGAACGACAGGCTGTTCCGCGATGCGTTGGCGAATCCCGCGCGGATGGTTGCCACAGCGCATGCGCTTGCAGGGACCGATCAGGCTTCCCGCTCGATCGCGCTGGGCCGCCGCGCCATCGACGAGATTGGTCACAGTCCGGAGAACTTCCGCCTCTATTTTCCGGTGCTGGAACGCGAGACCCTGATCTCCAGCAGCAAGGAGAATGGCCTCGATCCCATTCTGGTCGCGGCGCTCATTCGTCAGGAGTCGAACTTCAACCCGCTCGCAACGTCGCCCGCCGGGGCGAGAGGCCTCATGCAGCTGATGCCGGCGGTGGGCAAAACGGTCGCGGACAGCAAAGGGATCGGTCCGTGGGATCCTGACCTTCTGTATCAGCCGGCAATCAACATCAAGCTTGGCACCGCCCACCTGAGGGGGCTCGTGCGCAAATATTCTGAAGTAGTGAAGGTCCTGTCCGCCTACAACGCGGGCGAGTCACGCGTCGAGAAATGGTCGAGCAAGACGGGCGCGGGAGACCCCGAGGTATTCACGGAGCGGATTCCCTTCGTCGAAACGCGCGACTACGTGCGGATTATTCTTCGCAATCGCGCGTACTACCAGGCGCTCTACCCCTGGTAGGAGCCGTCCGGTCGATCCTTTTCGACCAGCTCGCCCTTCCGGCGCTTGCGCCAGTCGATAAGCCACGTCGCCGGAATCATGAATAGCGGGGTAAGGAAAAGACCTAGCAGCGAATTCAGCCAGATCAGCGCGAAGTAGAATGCGATCAGGCCGAGCGATACCCACAGCGTGCCAAGCGGACCGTGCGTTTCCAAGCGAAACTCCCCCATGAATAGGTAAATTAAAACTATCATGGCGATTGCCCGGGTTGAAGCTTCCGAGATCGAGCGCGCTGTTGAGGGAGCGCTGGAGAGCTGCGAGCACGCGGTTCTCGCGGTGTCGGGCGGGCTGGATTCCATGGTACTTCTTACCGCTGCGGCGAGGCTGCCCGCGGGGAAGCGGCTCAAAATCACAGTCGCGACGTTCGATCACGGGACTGGTAGCGCGGCGGGAAGAGCCGCGGCCCTTGTAGCCCGTTACGCGCTTGAGTCAGGGATCTCCTGCGTGGCGGGCCGCGCCTCGACGGTTGGTACGAGAGAGGAAGAGTGGCGGCGGGCGCGGTGGGCGTTCCTGCGGCAGGTAGCGGCAACGAATACCGCCAGCGTCGTCACCGCGCACACCTTGGACGATCAGATCGAAACCATCTTCATGCGCATTCTCCGCGACGCCGGTCCCAGAGGGCTGGCGGGGCTCTACGCCGAATCGGAGATCATTCGCCCGTTCTTGGGACTCGGCCGCTCGAAGCTGGACGCGTACGCTCTTGTGCATGGCGTGCCGTTCGTGCTGGACCCATCCAACAGCGATCGCAAGCATCTTCGCAACCGCATCAGGCTGGACCTCCTTCCGTCTATCGTGAATAGAAACCCCCGATTTCCGGACGAGCTATTAGCTCTGGCTCGCGAGGCTGCCAGCTGGAGGCGGTCGCTCGAGGATATCGCGGGCACCGTTGAGGCAGAGGCCGAGGCGGGAGGGGCGCTCCGGATCAGCCGGTCGAGCCTCAAGGGTTACGACGCCGATTCCCTCCGGGTGTTATGGCCTGCGCTGGCGGCCCGCGCCAGCGTAGTGATGGATCGCCGGGGAACTCACCGGGCCGCGCAGTTTACAATAAGTGGAGCAACGGGGGGGACAATTCAGCTCTCCGGGGGTGTCGAGATCCTGATGCGGCGTGATCACATGTTGTTGCGCCGGATGCCTGCTCGCGTTCGGTTGCAGTCGCAGGTTCGAACATGACCAGCACCGTCAGACCGCTGGGAATGAAATCGGATCCTCGCCTGTCTGGCCGAGCCGTCAGGCGGATCGCGTTCGATGAAGCCGCTATCGCCAGAAGGGTCAGCGAGCTCGGGAAGGAGATCACCGCTGCCTATCCGGATGGCGACCTGCTGGTGCTCGGTTTGCTCAAAGGAAGCTTCATTTTTCTCAGCGATCTCGTACGACAGATTACTCGTCCGCTTCAGGTAGATTTCCTGGTCGCGTCGAGTTACGGCGACGGGATGGTCTCGAGCGGTAGTGTGAATCTGGTTTACGACCCCGAAACGGAGCTCAAGGGGAAAGACATCCTTTTGGTCGAAGACATCGTCGATTCCGGGCGTACATTGAATCGTCTGATGACTATACTGAAGGATCGGAAACCGAGGTCGCTGGAGATTTGCGCGCTGTTACATAAACGGATTGCCGAGGGCTTGAAGCACGACGCGAAATTCGTTGGTTTCGATGCGCCTCACGAGTTTCTGGTTGGATATGGGTTGGATCACGCGGAGAACTTCCGCCATTTGCCGTACATAGCGAGCTTGCAGTAATGCCTATACAGATGCCAAACAAGAATCCCAAGAAGCCGACGAACTGGAGCAAGGTCTCCAAACAGCTCTCGTTTTGGGTGTTCGTCATTCTGGTGCCCGTTGCGATCATCCAGTTCTCCGGGAAGGGAGCGGATGCAGCGCCGGAGATCTCGTACACGGAGTACACGAGCCAGCTCCAGCGCGACAATATCGACAAGGTGACCATCGCGGGCGGCCGCGCTCTGACCGGCGATTTCAAGAATAAGATCCCGGCGAAGGGACGGCTCGTTCAGAAGTTCAAGGTTCTCCTCCCGATGGAGAATTCGAGTGACGATCTGAAGGAGCTGAAGGCGCACGGAGTCCAGATCCAGGCCGAGGAGACGCGCACGTCGATGACGGCGCTGCTCATCGGGCTGTTTCCCTATCTGCTGATCATCGGAATCTGGTTCTTCCTCTTCCGGTCGATGCAGGCCGGTGGGGCGAAGGCGTTCAGCTTCGGCAAGTCGAAGGCGAAGCTCCTCACGGGCGACACGCCAAAGGTGACCTTTGATGACGTCGCCGGCGCTGACGAGGCGAAAGTCGAGCTCCAGGAGATCATCGAGTTCCTGAAGGATCCCCAGAAGTTCACCAAGCTTGGCGGAAGACTGCCGAAGGGCGCGCTGCTGGTCGGCCCTCCGGGAACCGGCAAGACGCTGCTCGCGCGCGCGGTAGCCGGCGAGGCCGGCCGTCCGTTCTTCTCGATGTCGGGCTCCGACTTCGTGGAGATGTTCGTCGGCGTCGGCGCCAGCCGTGTGCGCGACCTGTTCGAGCAGGGCAAGGCACACGCTCCGTGCATCATCTTCATCGACGAGATCGACGCCGTTGGCCGCCATCGTGGCGCAGGCCTTGGCGGCGGGCACGACGAGCGCGAGCAGACGCTCAATCA
>JANMMF010000253.1:0-3189 GCA_031372985.1 Gemmatimonadota bacterium | reverse complement strand
AGAGATTAGCCTGGCCGCGGGCCAATCAAAAAATGAAGTGAACGTCGACAGTATCTCTCATGGGCGTCCCGTCAGCGTGGACTCCTGGCCGAAAACGTAAGGACCTAAGCACTTCGCTCAACCTCCGGTTGTAGCCGCCATCCTTGGACGGATTGAACGCGATGAGTCTCGCACCCCCCTTCTCGTCTACATCGAACCACGCGATGAGATGGTACGGCTTGATCCGGTCCGGAGCCGGTAGCGGCGGAATGAACAGATCTCTGAGCGTGGGAGGATAGTCCTTGCCCGGCCCGCCGCCGGTGCCCGGTCCGACGCTGCTGCCTCGACCCGTCCCGACTCCCGATCCCACTCCCCCGCCGGTGCCTGGCCCGGCGCCAACAGTCCCTGCGTTCCCCGTTCCCTCGCCGACAAGCGTCGTAGTCACCGGTGCCGAGCTCAGAGGCGGAGCAGGCGTGATCGGTGATTCGACCTGCGGCTTGGGGTCAGGCGGTTTGACCGGAGGCACGGTAAGTGGCTTCGGCTTCGCGATCGCCACCGGATCGGATCTCACGCGAACGAACTGGAGACGCTCCGATCGGGAGCCGGGACCGTTCGTTCCCCCGCCACCTCCGCCTGCCGGACCTTCCCCCCCGCCACCCAGCACCGGATCGTGGGTGAAATCCGAAGATCCGACGATCGGTGCCAGAACGAGAAAAAGGATCAATGCGTGCACCAGAAGCGACGCAATGATCCCTTTCCACCGATCTTGCTTCCTGCGCGGTAGCCCGACAGGCGGGCGATAGCGCTTAATAGCTATTGCACATCCTTCGGCGTTGCCGCAATTACCTTGACGCCCGCACCACGTGCCACGTCCATCGCCGTGATAACATCCGAATACTTCACCTTGGGATCACCTTTAACGAAGATGATCTTGTCGGGCCGCGGATCGTAAATCTCCTTGAGCTTTTTCGGCAATTCGGCGGCCGTCGTCGGCTGTGAGTTGATCTTGAACGTATTCCCTGGCAGCACTTCGAGCACGATCTGCGACGGCGGCGGACCCGACTGATCCGGCTGCGGCGTCGGATCCGGCAGCTGCAGATCGAGCGCCTTCCGCGACATCGGGATGACCATCATGAAGATGATCAACAGCACCAGCAGCACGTCGATCATCGGCGTGACGTTGATGTCGTTAGTAAGGGCGCCCGTTTTTCCCGCTGACATGGCCATTATTTATTCCCTCCGGCGGCGGGCGCATTGAAGAGATTGTCGCCTTGAACCGCGGAGATCGTTCCCGGACGCTGATCCGAAATCATCCCGGTGACGCGGACATCATTGTGAGCCGCGATGTCCAGGGCGTCCAGCACCTTTCCGTACTCGAGGTCCTTGTGCGCCTTGACGTAGAGAAGCTTGTCCGTCTCGCGGTTCTCGAAGATTTGCTTGAGGCGTGCCCCTAGCTCGGCGTTCGGAATCGCTTTCGTGTTCAGATAGTACTGCCCGTTGGCGTCGATTCCCAGCACCTGATCCTGATCCTCTTCAGGATGCGGCTTCAGGTTGACACCATACGGTGGGATCGCCTGGAAGCCGGCCGTAATCGCGGGAATTACCAGCATGAAGATGATGAGAAGAACGAGCATGACGTCGATCATCGGCGTCACATTCGGCTCTGCCTTTACCTCTCCGTGTGAACCCGTTGACATTGACATAAGAAACTCCTTTACTGCGAGATTGGAGCGTTGCCCGCTGTCGCGGTCGTGTTGAATTCACGCGTGAAGCGCGAGCGGCCGAACTCACCCGTGCCGGAGATGTTCTTGATCATGTAATCGATCATCTCCTTCGAGGTGTACGTCATCTCGGCGGTCAGGTTGTCGATCTTGATCTGGAAGTAGTTGAAGAGCCACACTGCCGGAATCGCGACGATGAGACCGAACGCGGTCGTGATCAGCGCCTCGGACACACCGGAAGAGATCGAGGCCAGTCCGCCAGAGCCTGAAGCAGCCATGGCGGCGAAGGAGTTCACGATTCCCATCGTGGTCCCGAGAAGTCCGACGAACGGAGCAGTCGCGCCGACGGTTGCCAGAACGCCAAGGCCGCGCTTGAGGTCAGTGATCGTCATCAGCATCTCGCGCTCGATCGCGCGCTCAGCCGAGTTGATGTCGCCCACTGTCACCGATCCATCCTGGATCAACGGCCGGATTTCGGTGAGGGCGCCGCCAAGGACGCGGGCGACGTGGGACTTCTTGTACTTGTCGGCCAGCGTGGCTGCTTCGGCCATGTTGTCCTCTTCGAGGAACTGTGAGAACTCGGGGGCGAACTTGCGGGTCTCACGTTGCGCCTGGCGCAAATCCCACCATTTCTTGATGGCGATGGAAAGGGTCCAGATGGACATGATGGCGAGGGTATAACAAATGCCCTTCGCGAAGTTGCCCATCTGGTTGTAAATGTCGAGCAATGACAGCTGCATTGTCTACTCCGGGAAGGGTTGGTTAGCGAGGAACCGCAAACTGGAACGATTGCTGAACGAGCTGGTTGACCGGCTTGCCGCCGATCTGTGCGGGACTGAACCTCATCCGTGGGAGAACGTTCTTCACCGCCTGCGTGAACAGCTCGTTCGTCGACTTCAGCACCTTGAACGAATCCATGTCGGCTTTACCGGCACTACTCACGACAAACTGTGCCTGAACCTCGCCGGCAATGCCTGAGCTCTCCAGAACCGACGGATATTTCGGCTTCGGGCTCTCGGCGAGCATCTCGGCGGGCTTCTCTACCTGAAACTCGAAGTAGGTCTGATTGGTGACGGGACCCGTCCCACCCACGACGCCAGTACCGGTACCACCCTTTACGCCCTTCCCGCTGAAGTCGCTCTCATTGGTGATCGCCTTCGAGAGGTCGATCTCGGGAATCTTGATGTCGATCCTGAGGGGCGCGCGAAGAACCTGGAATCCCTTCGGCGGAGGTGGCTTGACGATGACCTCTTTCGGCGGGGGCGGCTCATCCTTCTTAACGACCGGCTCCTTCTTCATTTCGACGAACTGGATCTTCTCGGCCTTCGCCTTCTCGTCCTTGACGCCCGCGGCAGCAGTCGCATAGACGGCGCCGGCGATGAGAACTGTGTGGAGTACGATGCTGAAAATCGTACCGCCAGCCATGCGCTCCTTCTTCGCCTTCGACTCGAGCAGTTGGTTAAACATTCCTCACCCAGTGGGAAGTACG
>JANMMF010000215.1:0-7770 GCA_031372985.1 Gemmatimonadota bacterium | reverse complement strand
GGCGCGATCGAAACCGCGATCTGCGCGCTCGCTCTCGAGAAGGAATGGCTTCCGCCGACGGTGAACCTTCAGGTTGCGGACAAGGCCTGCGATCTTAACTTTCTGCCAGGTACGGGGCGGAAAGAGCGTGTGGAGCACATCCTCACAAATTCCTTCGGCTTCGGCGGAATCAACGCCGCGCTGGTATTGCGCCGAGTGATCTAGCGATCTCACGCGCCGCGGCCCCAAAAAACGCAACGGGGGCAGGACAATGCGGGACGCGTGGCGGCATTTCATCGCTGAATTCATCGGTACGTTCGCGCTCGTCTTCGTCGGGAGCGGAGCGATCATTCATGCGCGAACGACCAACAGCCCGAGCGGTCTCGTCGAGGTCGCGCTCGCGCACGGACTCATTCTGGCGGTGATGGTCAGCGCGCTGATGCGCATCTCGGGACACTTCAATCCAGCGGTGACCCTGACGCTGCTGGCCAACAGAAGAATCGAAGCGATGATGGCGGGGCTCTACGTCGTTGCGCAGGTGATTGGTGCGATCGCTGGCGCCTATGCGCTAAAGGGTGCTTTTCCAGACGCCACGTTCCTGGCGACCAGAGGCGGTGGTCTCACGATCGCGCTCGACGTGACGGCCGGGCAGGCGTTCCTGGTCGAGGCCATCGCCACGTTCTTCCTCATGTTCGTCGTGTACGGGACCGCCGTCGACCCGAAAGGACCGAAGATCGGAGGACTCGCCATCGGATTCGTGGTGGCCGCCGACATTCTGGCGATAGGGCCGCTCACCGGCGCGTCGATGAATCCGGCGCGCTCATTCGGACCTGCGGTCGCGAGCGGAATCTACGAGGCGCAGCTTCTCTACCTGACCGCTCCAATCGTCGGCGCGATGGTGGCCGGATTCCTCTACGAGTACCTGTTCATGCGCCGCGGCCGGGAGCCGGTGGATCACGGCGAGCTGAGACCGTAGCTCCACAATCCGCAGAACTCGCGATGTGATTGCTTGCGCTCCTGCTTTCGAGAACGTTCTCGTTTTCCGCAATCCCGATACCAGATTGTCGCAAGGTAGTCAGTTCGCACCAATATGGCCGCGATCCGCTCTGACGATGTGCACTGGAGGTAGATGCGGCGGCGCGGCGTCACTACATTCGCAGTGGAACCGTAAAAGCCCAAGCTGAAGTAAAGAACATGATCCAATACGCATCCTGATTAGGGGTGCTTCGATCCATGGCGGCGTACGAGGTGCCGATCTTGAACACGTAAAGCGGCGTCTGCCATTGGGGAATGGTCGCGGTCGGATTCCACACATGCAACAGGGAATCGACCGCTAGCCCCGCCCGCGCGCACGTGGCCGAGTCGGCTACGAGCGTTATCTCCGATGGAGGTACGAGCGGGACGCCGAAATCCAATCTGGCCTGAGCCTGACCAGAATCCATCATCCGGTTGATCGCATGGATCACAGCCGCGCTATTCTCGTCCGCAGCGTGACACGTCGCCTGCCCGAAGGCCGGGCGCGCGAGAAAAAATGCCGACAAGAAAATAGAAAGTATGCGCATAAGCTGTGGTGTATTGGACGATGAGGACATTTCTTAGCCTTCATATTTCTTTGGCCAGGCACACTTTCGTGCTGCCTCGCCGCCAAAGTCGAGTGCGAACTTGGTGATGGGCCACGATTTATGGGGACCCCGCAAGTTGCCGGTCATGGGGTCGTCTAACCGCAACGCGTAACCAACTGCGGTCATTATGAACATGGGCAGGCCGTTAGAGTCCTGCACCCACCTCCAGTCGGGATCGCTCCCAGCGCGAATCTCGTCTTCGGGAAGTTGGGTACCCACCGGGCGGAGTTGGCCATTTTCATCCACGTCTCCAGGAGACTGTGCACCGCGAACCTTGACACCTTTCACATCGACGCTGTCACAACCGTAGATAGGTTCAAACCATTTGTTAGGATGTACGTGCACTCCCGCCACAGGTTCCGCACCAGGGACAGGAGCAGCCGATGGTGCGTAAGTGGAGGGGGGAAGACTAGCACGGCATGCAGTCGATGACGGGTCGTTGTAAGGTACAAATTGATACCCCCCACCATTGGGAAACTTCCACAAAACTCCGGGAGTTTCGTTCTTCCAGCCCTTCGGGTTGCTTGCGTTCCATCCCGCAGTCGGCGAAGAATCCGAGTGGGAGAGGCTGAGAGCCTCAAGAAGCTCCTCGCGGGCAGAGAAGTCATTCGCCGTATCATTTGCTATGAAATCGGCGGGGCTCGTGAAGCATTGCACGGAAGTTGAGCCCGTCTGCTGGTACCCGCCCGCAAAGCCTGATAATACCATCCGTCCAGATCCCTGAGGCGTAAAAATGCAGTTTCGAGTCGCGGCAACTCCCGATGGAAACACGCAAGATGGTACAGATGTGAGCGTCACTACACGGTTTGAATCAGCAGTTATCCACTGCCAGGACGTGAGCGCGAACGTGAATGGCTGGCGTCCGCCTTGAACAGTCAAACTGTCAGGGTTCAAGAACCCAGTAAACGTTACTGGTGTCGTACCCGCGGCGAAATTCACCACCTTCGGCGAAGCTTTTGCCTTGAGCGCAACTGGCACAGGCCTCAACCTTACGGACTGGGATCCGCTTACCGAATGGCAAGTAGCCTGGCCCCAGGGATCGCAGTCGTAAGAGTTTTCTTTTGGTGGCGGGCCCCGCCTTACTGTCACGCTGCCTCCGACGATCTTCGAAATATTTATCTGTTGAGCCGATCCGCAGGTGCCGAAGTTCCCGCCGTTGAACAACGCGCCCACGACTGACAGGTTCATAGCGCAGCCCGTATCCTGCCGACCGTCATAAAGTCCAGTCGCGGTTACGTCACTCCGGCCAGGGTACTGGTAGAAAGGGCTGGCGCCTTGCGCTGGCGGCGACGACGTGAAGGCAACGGTGCCGGTGACCTCCAGCGTAACCCATGTTTCATAAGGAAAGTTGTAGAGAGTCGTACTGTTGTTATAGATGGCGCCGACGGAGCCAGAAACATCCGGAGGGCCGACTGTTTTTCGCAGCGTTGATGGAGCCAGAACAACGCGAGATCTCGGCGCAGTAGCGTCAGCACAGGCCGAAATACTGAGAAGAATTGCCCCAACAACGATATAAACTGCGCGACGTCTCATTGAGTTGCCGTTCCTGATTGGAAGTAATTGTTTCGCGGGAGGATCGCTGGAAATAGCGCTATCAAAGTCACTGCAGCGCTGAATACTCATTTCGGGGCATGACGCGATCGTGAAAACCGGAATTTCGGATTCGTCACGATTGCTTGACTTGGCTTGCGCCAGCCATTGCCTCCGAAGGCCCGCTCACACATTCTAGCGATTGGGCCGCTTACCGGCGCGTCGATGAATCCGGCACGGTCTTTCGGTCCCGCGGTTGCCAGCGGCATCTACGAGGCACAGCTACTCTATCTGACCGCTCCGATCGTCGGCGCGATGGTGGCCGGGGTTCTCTACGAGTACCTGTTCATGCGCCGCGGCCGGGAGCCGGTCGATCACGGCGAGCTGAGACCGTAGCCGTCAGGCGGAACTGCGCCCGTTGAGGCGCGGACGCAGCCGGTCGGTGGCGAGTAGGTAAATCAAAGCGAGCACGGCCTGGGCGAGCATTAGCAGCCCGGCGAGGACGGGCGCCATCTCCAGGTCGGAAGTGTTCATGTTGTGGATGATTCCCAGGACCAGTCCGCCCGCGCCCACGCACGCCGAGATTCCTTCTCCGGCCAGGAGCGCTCCGGTCGCGATTCCTCCCCAGGGCTCGAGCTCGTCGTGCAGGTAAAGAATCGTGTAGCCACCCTGAATCAGGAGCGATCCGCCGATGAACAGCACTATCGGTGGAACCTGCTGCCACATGGTTGCCCAGGTGGCGATCAGCACGATCCCGCCGGCGCAGTTGGCGAACGACGCCACCATCAGGAGCAGTCTCAACATCAGCATTCTCCGCGTCGAGTGTTAGGTGACGGGCGTGGCGCCCTACGCATTCTTTCTGAGACCGAATTCGTTGCTGCGCGCGGTGAAGATGAGCCCGAGCGTGGCCTGCGTCGTCAGGAGGGTGGCGGCCATCAGTGGGCCCCACTCGTAGTCGCCGTTGGTGGGATTGAGATTGTAGATCACTCCCTGTAGAATCGCGACGCCTCCCACGAGTGCTGCGGCGCTTTCTCCGGTGACGAATAGCGAGAAAGAGGGTAGCCCCCATCCCTTCCAGATGCCGCGCAGGTGCCCGAGGGTGAATCCGCCCTGGACGAGGAGCGAGAGTGCGATGAACAGCACGACGATCGGCATTCCGGGGTCGTTCCGGAACTTGAACCAGAGTCCGCCGAGCCCGAGGCCAGCGGCGATGTTGGCGATGGAGGCGAGGATCAACGCAATGCGCAACACGGTGCCATCTCCTGTGGGGAACGGCTTCAAGATACCGATTTGCTTTGCGCTGTCAAGTACTTTGCGGCTGAGCTTCCCGGCGGTGAAATGACGAGCCGCTCGGGAGCTATTTCGCCTTTTCCACCGGCGCCCCGGCGGCTTGCCACGCTCGCCATCCTCCCGACATCGACGCCACGTTCGTGTAGCCCATCTTCTGAAGATTGTCAGCCGAGAGAGCGCTCCGGAATCCGCCGCCGCAGTAGAGGATGAGCTCCGAATTCTTGTCGGGGACCTTTTGCTCGATATCGCGTTCGATCACACCTTTACCGATGTGCTGGGCACCAAGTGCGTGCCCGGCCTCCCACTCGCTCTCCTCGCGCACATCGATGAGCCTGGCTTTGCCGGACTCGAGCTTCTTCCGTGTTTCTTCGACGGTCAGCTCGCGGACGCGCGACTTGGCATCGTCCACGATCTTGAGGAATCCCGGCGAGTGCTTCAAACGCCCGCTGGCACCCGCTTGCCGGTCAGCTGCCTCAGTCCGAGGTGAGCGCTGCGACGCGCCACGAGCTCCGCCGTCCCAATCGCTGCGGCGGACAGCGCCGTCCACGCCAGCGCACGGGACCAGCTGTCTCCTCGATCGAAGCTCGGAGGCTCCTCGTCCTTCCAGGCCCGCCACCCGCTATCCAGTCCGCGCTCCATCAATCTGCCCGCGACCATCGCGGCTCCGGCCCCGAGCAGGAGCCAGGTCGTCTTTCGCGAGTTGTTTTTCCGCTTCACCACATCCACCGCCGTCGAGTTGTTCCAGGCATAGAGGCAAGCCCGGTGCCCAGTTCAAATGTGGCAGCTCGCCAATCCCCTCTTCTCGAGGTACCTCTGGTGGTAATCCTCGGCTGGATAAAACGCTGAGGCCGCGGTGATCTCGGTCACGATCGGACGCCGGAATCGCTTGCTCGCGTCGAGTTGCGCCTTCGATTCCTCTGCCACGCGCTTTTGCTCAGGCGTGTGATAGAAAATCGCCGACCGGTACTGAGTTCCGACATCGGGGCCCTGTCGGTTCAGCGTAGTCGGGTCGTGATTCTCCCAGAACACGTCCAGAAGCTTGTCGTACGTAACCTCGGTGGGATCGTAGGTCACCTGAACGACCTCTGCATGGCCCGTTCGTCCGGTGCACACATCCTTGTAGGTCGGGTTCGCGAGCGTTCCTCCCAGGTATCCAACAACTGCGTCCTTGACGCCCGGCGTGTTGCGGAACGTAACCTCGACACCCCAGAAGCATCCCGCCCCAAAAGTCGCAAGCTCTGTCACCAACCCTCCCTCTTTCTCAACGATGTGATGTGTGCGACATGGTGTCGCCCGTGCCAGGCGTACAGCGCCAGCATCTGTCCAAGAGTTAGTACCCTTCGGAGCTCCGGGTGCCGCAGTCCGCGGCGAAAGTCGGCGGCATCCATTGAGCGGAGCAGCGTCACCCAACGCACGTGCAGCGCGTCGAGCAGGTCGAGGGACACATCGATCGGCACCTTCTGCGAATCCGGAAGCTCTGCCCACGCGGCTTCGTCGTAGGTCTTTATCGTCGGCTCGTCTTCCGTGAGGGCGAGCTTGAACCGGGTGTACGCATTCAAGTGGCTGTCGGGCACGTGATGAACTACTTGCTTTACCGTCCAGCCCCCGGGCCGGTAGCGCGTCTCGAGCTGATCGCGGGAGAGTCCCGCGACCGCAGATCGGAGCGCGCCGGGAGTCTCCGCGATCGCGGCAATTAGCCTCGGGTAGTCAGCCTCGCTCAGCGGGCCATCGAAATCGAACTTGCCGACTGGATAGCGAAGTTCGGTCTCTTGTGCGGTAGTCGTCATGGTCCCGATGGTTTGCAGGGTTACGCGATGCGCTTTGGCAAGTGCACCGTTACCGCGGATCCGTCGGCGATTGAGGCTGACGCTGGCGGTCCTGATAGTATATCAGCAAAAGGCCTGTCGTAGAATTCCCCCAGCGGCCCGTTGAGCTCCCAGTGGGCATCGGTCCATACCCGCCACCTGGGGTGCTCGACGCGGTACTCGATGGTCCCGCCGTCGCGCTGGCTCGTGTAACCCCAGTCCCGCTCGGAGAGGAACTCCTCGTCCGATCCGGGCCGCATCTCCTGAGCGGCTCCCTCGACGTGGAGGGCAAAGCGGCATTGATCGCGCGGTCGGCCGAACAGATACTCGACGCTTTGCAGCTTGCCGTTGGTCTCCACCAGCGTGTGTTGCATCGGCACCGTCCGGTATGGCTCGTTGTAGGTGAGCCTAGCCACCTCCGACACCAGCGTCAGCGGTACCATCTCGCGAATGAAAACGACACCCGACCGCGATTCCTTCCCGACCGTTCTCCGCACGTAGAAGCGAAGATTCACCTCCTCGAAGTTCCGGTGAAAGAGGGCTGGCAATCCAAGTACGCGCGTGTCAAGGAAGCGAAAACCAACGAGGCTGACGAAGTGACGGCCGCCGTGGGTGTCGAGCTCAGTGCCTTTCGGGAGGTGCGGGGTGAGAACGGCCGGGTCCACCACGTAGTTGAGCATGGCGACGTGGCGCCACTCAGCGGTCAGGAACGTTCGCTTCACCATTTACCGCGCTAGCCGCACCCTTCCACCCACTCCACCTCGGGTACGCGCCCAGAGCGAAACATGATCACCTTGTGGCTGCCGTCGGTCTCGAAGACGATCTCCTTGCCAGCGCTGGCGCTGTCGCCCTTCACGATCAGGTAATGCCCGCCGTCGATGAATTTGTGCGGGCGCACCTCCAGCTCGTCTCCGTAGATGCCTTTGAGCCGATCCTCGGTGTCACCGATTTTCGCGCCGTCTTCAGTCGTGACTGATCCCGTATCGACATCGATGCGGGCGATCTTGCCCCTCACCACCATCACGCCAACATCGAAGGGGACGCCGGATCCCACCGCCGGATAGACGAAATCACACGCGGACTTGATGTCCGGCCTCTCGTTCAGCAGGCCCATGCTGACGGCATCGTCGAGTGTCATTCCGATCTGAACCGGTCCCAACCCGTCTTCGGTGAGCGCAACATCGCTGACGGTGTCGCGCGACGTGCCGTTGGGGCCTTCCCTCCCCTTGACGGCCTTGTCGTTGTCGCGGGCGCAGGCCGACGCAAGCCCGACGAAGAGCAGCACGCCCAGAATTGAGACTCGTATCGATCGCTGGCTATTCATTGTCGTCCTCCGCCCCTGCCCGTACTCGTGGGAAGGCGCCGGGTGATTAGGTACCGACCTGATGATACTGTTCCTGGTAGCGCACGATCGACTCGTTGATGACGCGCGCCGCCACCTCGCTCTTCTCCCAGCCGATGATCTCTACGCGCCGCCCCTCGAGATCCTTGTAGATATGGAAGAAGTGCTCCACTTCCTTCAAATAATGTTGCGAAAGATCGGC
>JANMMF010000209.1:0-3039 GCA_031372985.1 Gemmatimonadota bacterium | reverse complement strand
AGCGCGCCGATCAGCTCGACTACAGAGATCATCCCGACATATGAAAACCCCGATCGCTCAACCAACGCCGCCGCCAGCGGCGAGCGTGTCCGAGTTCATCGCAACGTTCGCGGTGATTCTGGTTGCGATAGCCGGGCTGCTCCTGTTCGACACGGCTCTCGCGACGGCTGATACCAGCGCTCGCAAAGCACTCGCCACCCGGGAGTTTGTGTTAGGCGAGCGATTGATCGCGCAGGGAAAGATCGAGGAAGGCGTTGAACGCTTCCGCGCCGCTTCAACGCTCGATGGCGAAAACTCGGCTTACGGGGTTGCGCTCGCGCAAGCGACACTCGCCGATGGGCGCCCGCGCGCGGCGGAGCAGATGTTGTTGCCGCTGCTGGAACGGGATCCGGCCAACGGCACGGCGAATCTGGCGATGGGTCGCGTACTCTCCAGGGAAGGAAGGAACGATGAGGCGAAGTCATACTATCACAGCGCGATCTACGGCCTGTGGCCGCCAGGCGCGGAGGCGAGGCGAACTGAAGCGCGCTTCGAGCTCATCGATCTCCTTGCGCGGACAAACTCCAAACAGGAGTTGCTGGCAGAGCTGTTGCCGATTCAGGATGATTCGACGAACGACGCAGCGCAGAGGAAGCGCATTGCCCATTTGTTCGTCGTGGCCGGCGCTCCGATGCGCGCGGTCGCGATCTATCGCGAAGTGCTTCGTCGCGACTCGCGGGATGCGGATGCCTACGTTGGGCTGGCGGACGCCGCTCTCTCGCTTGGGGATTTCGCGACCGCGCGCACGGACCTGCTCGCGGCTCAGAAGCTGACACCCGCCGATAGCACCACCCTGAAGGCGCGATTAATCCTCACCGATAGCGTAGTCGAGCTGGATCCAACCCAGGTTGGGCTCTCGCTGCCCGAGCAGGTACGGCGCAGCAGGAACCTGCTGCAGCTGACGCACGCGTCAGTCCGAAAGTGCCTCGGCACACAGGCGCCCCAGGTTGCGGCAGCTCTAGACTCAGCCGCCAACATGCAGCTGGTCTCGGCCGCGCGTGTGGGGCAGGCCCAGTCGATCGAGCAGAATATCTCCCTGGCCGAGCAGTTGTGGGGACTCCGGAGATCGAGGTGCGCGCCTGACCGCAAGGATGGCGCGCTCGCCCTCATCCACAACAGAATCGCCCAATAGGAATCACGCACTCACGAGCGCGAGGATGTTGCCGTCCGGATCCGCGGAACGGTCAGCATGCTCGTCGTGTACACTTTGTCTCCACCTCTATCATCGATCATGAGCCTGTCTTTGAGAAATCCTTTACTCGGCGCCCTGTTCGCCCTGACCGCCTGTGTGCCACCTTCATCGCAACCGGTTGGGCAGCCAGGCACGGCCGCGTACCCGATCCCGCACGACCCGCACTCGTTTGCGCGTCCTGCCGAAGCGAGGGTGACGCACGTTGCGCTCGACCTGACTCCTGATTTCACGACCCATCGCATGACCGGCAGGGCGCGACTGGCCATCCAGCGAGCGCCGTCGGCGGACAGCATCATCCTCGACGTTCGTGATCTCACGATCAACCGTATCACCGACGCCCAAGGCAACCCGCTCGGTTACACTGTCGGAGCAGCGCAAAAGTTCATCGGATCACCGCTGGCGATCGCGCTCCGGCCGGCAACCGACACGATCGTCATCGATTATCAGACGTCGCCGGATGCCGCGGCCGTTCAGTGGCTGTCGCCGGAGCAAACGGCGGGCAAGCGACTTCCGTTTCTCTTTACCCAGGGCCAGGCGATTCTGACGCGGACCTGGGTTCCGACTCAGGACAGCCCGGGAATCCGGCAGACGTACGATGCGACAATCCGCGTACCGGCTGGAATGCGCGCTATCATGAGCGCCGAGCACGTCGGTCCCGATGTCGAGAAGCAGACGGGCGGGCTGACGCAGTATCGGTTCAGAATGACGCACCCGATTCCTCCATACCTGATCGCGCTCGCTGTCGGCGATATCGCGTTTCGTCCTATCGGCGCCCGCACCGGCGTGTATGCGGAACCGTCGGTTGTCGATCGCGCCGCGAGTGAGTTCGCCGAAGTAGATCAGATGGTGGCCGCCGCGGAGAAGCTGTACGGCCCTTACCGTTGGGGACGTTATGACATTCTCGTCCTGCCCCCCTCTTTCCCTTTCGGGGGCATGGAGAATCCGACGCTCACTTTCGCGACGCCCACGGTGCTCGCCGGCGATCGCTCCCTCGTCAGCCTGATTGCGCACGAGCTCGCGCACTCGTGGTCGGGCAACCTGGTTACGAACGCGACCTGGGATGACTTCTGGCTCAACGAAGGATTCACGACGTACATCGAGAATCGCATCATGGAGGAGCTGCGCGGCAGGCCGTACGCGGAGATGCTGGGTGAGCTCGGGCGCCAGGGGATGCAGCAAGCGGTTGTCGACGCCGGTGGTCCAGCATCTCCCGATACTCGGCTGCACCTCGAGCTGGCCGGAAGAGATCCGGACGACGGGATGACCGACATTGCATACGAGAAAGGTGCCGCTTTGCTTCAGACCGTCGAGACGGTTGTTGGTCGTGCGCGACTCGACACCTGGCTCCGCAGCTATTTCGATCGTTTCGCGTTCCAGCCCATGAGTGCCGAGCGAATGCTCGCGTTCATGCGTGAAAGACTGCTCACGCCCGCGGAAGCGCAGCGCATCAACCTCGACCAGTGGGTATATCAAACGGGAATACCGGCGAACATAGCCCCCGCCCGCTCGGCGGCGCTGGCCAAAGTGGGTGAGCAGGCTGACGCCTGGAAAAATGGAGGCGCGACATCAGCGTTGCAGACAGCCAACTGGTCCACTCACGAGTGGCTGCACTTCCTCGGCGCCTTTCCCGAGACGACTCCGCTGCCACGGCTTGCCGAGCTCGACCGGGCGTTCCGGCTGTCGTCGAGCGGCAACAGTGAAATCCTCGAGGCCTGGCTTCAGATCGCGATCAGAAATCGTTATGAGCCAGCGTTCCCGGCGCTCGAGCGGTTTTTGACATCGCAGGGACGGCGCAAGTTCCTCACGCC
>JANMMF010000190.1:0-4707 GCA_031372985.1 Gemmatimonadota bacterium | reverse complement strand
CTAACGTTCTAGCTCTGCTGCGCGGATATAGGATCGCATCTACCTAATGCTTCGTCGAGATGGATGTGAGCGCAATACCTTTTACGGTAACGCACCGCGTCAGCAGCAGCGTTTGTTAGACTGCGGCGAGAGCAAGCTTAGCGGCTCCCCTCCACTGTGTAATCGCAGAATTTGCAATCGTCGGACGGATCGCGGTGACTTACCGATGGTTGTTCAACGAAACCACGCCGCAGCCACAGCCATCCCGCCAAGCGAAACCCCGACAATACATCCCCACACAGACTGAAGGCGGCGCTTGCCGTGTTCCCGTGCGGCCCCGACCGAATCCTCCCTCAGCTCGGCGGCGTAACGCCGGCAGGTGATTCGCGGAAGCCAGACCAAGTGAGACCAGACGAAGACGATCACCATGCCGACGTAGGCGAGCGTCACCGGAAGTGGACTCGGCAGCCAAATGACGACTGTCATGAAGCCGACCATCGTCAACATCATCACGACGGTCCACCTGATCACGCCACGCCGCTCTTCGTCGTCGCGTGCCACGCGAAGGAGGCGGTTCGCCCTCAAGACCACCGCCGCACCACCACTGATCAGGCCACTCGTCGCGCCGGCGAGCGGCCCGGACAATGCTCCCATCCCGAAAAACTTGCCGGCCAGTATCCCGCCCCCCGCCTTCCCCGCGGTGATCGTTGCGGCGCCGGCAACCGGTGGAGTGGCGAGCGAGATCGCGGTAAGTACTCCGGCGGTGAACGCCGCCGCCGGTGCGGTGTCCGCGATCTGTCGCACGAGCGATTCGCGAAGGCGGGCACGGGAACGAGAGAGACGCTGCTTCACTGCATCCTCAGTCATTCCGAGCAGTGTCGCGACCTGACTGGCGGACTGGCCTTCCCTGTAATACAGAATCACTATCTCTCGGGCACTTGCCGGCAGTGCGTCAATGGCGGACGCAAGCGCCGTCCTCTCCTCCGCGGCGACGATCTGCTCCATCGCGTCGGGACGGGGGTCGGAAGCAGCTGCGAGAATCTTGTCGACATCCCGATTGGTGATCCGCCGCCCAAGCCGGATGCGCGACCGCAGGGCTTGATGCGCGCGGTTGCGCGCGAGTTGCCGTATCCACGGAAGAAAGCTGGCGGGATCCTTCAACTTGCTTAGGCCAGTCCACGCTGAGATGAACACATCCTGGGCTACGTCGGCGCTCGCTTCGGAATCCCGAAGTATCGCGAGCGTAATCGATGTCACCACCGTGCGCGTTGTGTCCACCAGTCTTCCGAATGCGACTTGATCGCCGCTGGCGGCGGCGATCACATCATCCTGAAGCGGGAATGCGACGGAAGAATAATTCATCGACTGGATAGGAAGTCGTCAATCATGGAATAGAGATACTGCGGATCGTCCAGCATCACGAAGTGGCGCGCATTCTTTGCCATCACTACACGCCGATCTGGGATGCGCGACACCTGAGCGGCATAGCTCGCCCGAACAAGTGTGCGTCTGTCTTCGGTAAAATCGAATCCTGACGCGATCAATAGCACAGGAGTGCGAATGGCGGCGACCTCCGCACGGAGATCGGTGGTCAACATTTCGGCCATGGCGCGGCCCATCGTGGCTCCGTCCGATGCACGTCCCCAGCGAGCACCCATCGCCGAGTTGGACGAGTCCCTGGACTGTGCTCGCATGGCCATCGCCATCTGCATGCCCAGTTGCTCCGAGGTAAATGTGGCGGCCATGGCGCTGAATTGAGCGGCCTGTCCCATCGCTTTCACCGGTGTCATGCTCGTGTCGCCGAGACCGGGGAGGTACGGGACGCCGTCCACCGCGATGATGGGGCCGACCAGCTCGGGTGCCTTCGCCGCGACCCAAAACGCGAGGAACGCGCCAAGGCTGTGGCCGAGGAGAACAGGCTTCTCGAGATGGTTTTCACGGATGTAACGGATGATGGCGTCGCGTTCCGCCTCGAGATATTTGTCCGCCTGGAGCGCCGGAACGCCGGCGAATCCAGCCAGCGTGAGCACGTGCATGTCGAACCGGTCGCGATATCGTTCGACTGCACCGTTCCAGACTTCCCCGGCGGAGAGGAGCCCGGGAATGAGTATCATCGGACGTCCGTGGCCCATGCGCACGACTGCAAACGCGGGCGGAGAATTCGGGACTTGGTGTGTTGACTCGCTGACTGCAGACTGCGCCGTCGAGGCGTGAGGCACGCCGGCCATGCATGCAACGAATGCCGCTGCAAGGGCCGCCCTGGGAGTGCGAGTGGCAAGGGACATGGATCAGGCTCCGGTCGTTAACGGGCCCCTGGATTGGGTGCCTCTCCGGACTGAGTAGCCGCTCGCGGGAAAAGGTGACACAAGGGGGCAATCACGCGTTCACTCGGCCTTCTCTTCGATGTCAGCCGCCGCCCGTCCCTCCGCCGCCGCGCGAGCGTCGCGCCCCAATCGCAGCGCCAATTGCGATCCCGAATCGGGAGCCAAACCGCGAGATTGTCAGTAGCTACCCCAATGGCCGTTCCGATTCCCGCGCCCAAGGCGATGCCGAGACTTAGAGACTTGCGCCGGGAATCCTTATCGGGTTGAGGCTCATCCGTGATATGCTTTCTCCTCGGAATCCGGGTGACCATAGTGTGCTGGAACTTTGCGTGGTCATCATTGTTGCGCGCGGCTTCGTCTTCTGCGTCTAACGCCTTAGTTCAGCTGCAAGCACACTATCACCATTGCGGCGAAGCCGCATCCGAAAAGTGCTTGGCAGCTGCAACGTTCGTTAGGCAGTGCGGCGCGACTTGGAGCGTCGACGGATAATCGCACTTAGCGCGCGCAACGCCTCGTTGACCGCCTTGGAGTCGGGGAAGTCTTTGGCGACGTCAGGATCCAGAAGCACCAGGTTGGTTCCCTCGGCGTAGCGAGCCGCGTATTTGTTTCGGCGGCCGTTGCTGAAGTCGTACTCTGGAAGGATGTCGTCATCCTCGACTTCACGAACCGTTTTCGACTTAGCTTGAGTTTTCTTCATAAGTTCGCCTTTCGGCGCGAGTTACAGGGCGAGCACTAATAATTCGTATTCGGTTCTTTCGATCACTGAACATTACTGCAAGGAGTCTCTGAGCTCGAGACAGCCCGATCAAGACCAATCGATCTTCGCCGCGCGAATGGCGCGGATCATCGACGATCCTGCCGAGGGGATCCGAAAAGACTGTCGATGCTTCATCGAAATTTACTCCGTGCTTGGCAAGATTCTTGGCGGCTTTCTCGGGATCCCATTCGAACGTTACGGCCATGGTCGAATTTACCGGAACCCGTTGGCATCCGCCTAACGCCTTAGTTCAGCTGCAAGCACACTATCACCATTGCGGCGTAGCCGCATCCGAAAAGCGCTTGTCAGCTGCAACGTTCGTTAGGTAGCGGGCGGTGAGGACTCTAACGGCCGCACTTCCGGGCTGATGCGCGCAGCGACAAGCCCGCCAAGAAGACCACCAATAGCCCAGCAATACAGAACCGGGAAACTGAACGCGCCGATCCAGCCGCCGAGTATTAAAGCAGCTGCGAATGTCCACAAAACTCCGGTGAGAACGCCGATGGCTGCGAGTGCGGTCATTCTGGCTCGCTGGGATCTACCGGAAACCCGAGGGAGTGCACGACCTACTGTGAATGCGACTAGTGCGCCCAAAGGCAGCGACCAAACGAGCATCGCTGGGAGGTCACTCGCGCCGAACCAATCATTTAATGATAGATAGACCGCCGCGCATACGACTGCGCTCACCACTGAGACTAGTCCCGCAACTCTAGAAGGTCTCATCGAACCATTTTCGCAAGAGTCTAGATCGCTACCTAACGCCTTAGTTCAGCTGCGAGCACACGATCACCATTGCGGCGAAGCCGCATCCGAAAAGTGCTTGCCAGCTGCAACGTTCGTTAGGTCGCAAGCTCGCCTCGCACAACGCGTGCGCACGGGAACATACCCGCGCGCTCCAAGGCGAGCCGCGAGCCAACGTTAGCTTGGTTACAGCGAGCACCCGGAATACACCCCATTTCATAGCATAGCTGCTTCAGTTCCTGAACCAGGTAGCTCCCAAAGCCCATCCTCCGGTAGGCAGGGGCTACCTCCAGGTAGATGTCACCATAGGGCGGGTTGTAGTGAAACAAGAGGCCACCGGTGGCCACGATTTCACCGTTGGCTTCGAATCCCCACTCGCCGACGGGTTCCAGCGTATGTGGGAACACGCGCGCGCGATCCGCTTCCGTGAGGTATCGCAGTGCCACTCCTGGAGCTGGAGCGCTGAGGGTTGTGGTGGCGCCGTCGGCGAACAGGATGGTTTCGCTCGACGACGCCACCGCGCAATCATTGAGCATGAGCAAGAGAAGGACATCATTCGTTTGAGCCTCGACCCTGCGGGCGCCGCTAACGGCCACTAGTTGCCGGAAAAGGGGCAAGGCATCCGGGCGAAACCGCGGAAGCACGAAGAACTCTTTCAGGATGTCCTTCGCGTCACGAGGAGCACCGCCAACCGAACCGTAGCCGACGATCTGTCCGTGGGCGCGGAGAAGATAGGAATTGGTGAAGCCGCGGGAGTGCCAGGAGTCGTGGACGATCTGGCAATCCATCTCGCGACGATACTCTTCGCGCATTACGAGGATGGTCTCGAGCGGCACCTGTGCTACTTCGATCGGTAGACGCGCGGTCACCAAGTCATACCTCGTGGCTCGTTTGCGGCCTAACGCC
>JANMMF010000180.1:0-2499 GCA_031372985.1 Gemmatimonadota bacterium | reverse complement strand
GTATTCAGAGGAGTCGCATCAAGTGCGTGCGCGCGTGATCGTCAACGCCACCGGCGTCTGGGACAATGAGTTCGGTCCCGACAAGGGCGCGCGCCGCGGTCGCGGCAGCAAGGGAGCTCACATCAGCGTTCCCAGGGAGCGCGTCGACAACCACGATGCGCTCACTCTCATTTCGCCCGTCGATGGACGCGTAATGTTCTGCCTGCCGGCCGGGTCTCAGACCATCCTTGGAACGACCGACAACTGGACGGATGAATCGCCGGAGACCGTGCACGCGTCGGTCGGCGATGTGGAATATCTCCTGCGCGCAGCCAATGCCTACTTTCCGCGCGCGCAATTGACGCGCGACGATGTGGTGAGCGCGTGGGCGGGGATCCGCCCGCTGGCGAGCGCGGCCGAAGGGAATCCGAGCGCCGCGTCCCGCGAGCACAGCATCGTGACGGATGGCTCGGGCATCATCCACGTCACGGGCGGAAAGCTGACGACGTACCGGTCGATGGCAGCGGAGATCGTAGATCGTGTCCAGCTGTCGCTTGGCCGGAAGCCGCAGGCCTCACCGACCGCCTCGGTCGAGCTTCCCGGCGCCGAGCGTGCCAGGGAAATTGACCGGCTGCAGCAAGAGGATACGAAGCTATCGGAGCCGTTGGTGCCCGGGCTTCCGTACACCGGCGGGCACCTCGTATACGGCGTCTCGAACGAGCTGGCGAAGAGTCTGTCCGACTTGTTGATCCGACGGGTGCATCTCGCATTCGAGACCAGAGATCACGGGGTGAGCATCGCCGCGCGTGCTGCCGACATCGTGGCGCCGCTGCTCGGGTGGGATGATCAAGCGAAAAGCGCCCGAGTCCGTGAGTTCATGCAGGACGCCGAGCGCATGTTCGCGATCAGCTGAGCGATCGATCTACTGGACCGTGATGGTCCCCGCCATGGCCGCCCCATGCACGGCACAGCGGTAGTTGTAGGTGCCGGCTGCCGTGAACGTCCTGTTGTAGGTTCCCTGATCTTGTGTCGGTGAACTGATTCCGTCGTCAAAGTTCACGCCGTGGGCAACGCAGACCTCTCCGCTCCCCCCGCCGTAAGGGTCACCACCACCACTAGTGCAGCTGTTCCACGCCCACCGAACCGCGGTGTTTACCGTCACGGTCTTCGTCGACGGGCTGAACGCGTTGTTCGTAACCGAGATTCCGTCGGCGGGGGGAGGAGTGTTGCCGCTCGGTGGGGGTGGCGTGGTAGTGCCGCCGCCGCCTCCTCCACACGCGCCCGCCGAAATCAACGCCAAGACGACACATACCTTCCGGGTCCTCATATCCTTCTCTCCATTTTTAAGCGCTGCGGCTCAGCGTCCGAGAACGATTGTTCCGATCTCAGCGAGCTCCTGGCGCGTCGAGATCACGCGGTCAGAATCCGCCCTTTGCCTCACGGTAAGAGCCTGGATTGCACAGATCAACGGTCCCTCCCGGTTTCCACGGTGAACGACTGAAAAGCTACGGTGAATCGCGGGAGGTGGCGTTTTTGACAGCAAGAATTCGATACGAGGCGGTCTCCTGCTCCCAAGCTCTACTTCTGCTGATTTAGAAGATTCTGAGCCGCGTCACGGTGGGCTACAAACGCGGGCGCTACCTTGGTGACGAGATCTTTCACCTGGGCGTTCTGGATCGCCGGCAGCAGGGTCTTGGTCACCGCATCGATCACGGCGTTGTGGAAATCCACCTCGTGCTGCAGAAAGGCCCGATCAAAGGCGTCGCCCTGCTGTTTTTTCAATGCTGTCATCGCTTCCACATGCGCCTTGGCAAGCGCGAAATCCTTGGGAGGCGTCGGAGTAACGTTGAGCGACTTCGCCAGCTCGCGTCCCTGAGCTCTTACGTTTTGATGGTCACGAGCCAGCATTTTTCCGAACTCGCGCACCGCGGGGGAGCGGCCCTCGCTTGCGGCGAGTGAGCCGGTTTCCACGTCATAGGTGTTTGCGGCGTCGAATATCGCTACAATCGTAGGGTCGTCGAGCTTGGGATCGTCGAGCTTGGCGCTGACCCGGGCGTCGGGCGAAGATGAGTTGCAACCTGAAAGTCCCGAGACGAGCGCGAGACAGGCGAATAGGGCAAGAATTTTTGCAGCAATGCGACGCATTGAACCTCCGAAGAGCTTTGGGTGGACGAGACTTGGGCACTGCCTTCGGGTGGAGAGTTACAGACCGCCCCACAATAAGTCAAGGTTTGCTTTGACTTATTCGGTGACCGGCGCTAAAATGAGGGCAGGATGACGCCAACGAACCGCCATAACGCAGCCCGGTCGCCCGATCCAACGCGCGGACAGCTGCTTGCACTCCTGCGCGAGGGCACGTGGACAGTGGACGACCTCGCCTCGCGCCTCGATCTGACCGATAACGCCGTCCGGTTCCATCTCACGGCGCTCGAGCGGGAGGGCGGTGTCGCGAAGGCCGGTGTGCAACGGCGTCCAGGTGCTGGAAAGCCGGCTGTCCTTTATTCGCTCACTCGGGCGGCC
>JANMMF010000155.1:0-4498 GCA_031372985.1 Gemmatimonadota bacterium | reverse complement strand
CGGTCGTCGCCAGCCGCCGCAGGCGGCGGGACGCGAGATCAAGCTGAACTACGCCACCCAGGTGGAAACGGCGCCCCCGGTGATCGCTGTTTTCGGCAACAACCCCGATCTCGTTCAGGAGCACTACGTGCGCTACCTGCACAACAGCTTCCGCGAAGTGTGGGGCTTTCGCGGTAATCCTCTCCGGATCATCATGCGTCGCAAGTCTGCGTAGATGTCGCCGATATTCGGCGTCCTGATCGCGTATCTGGCCGGTTCGATCCCGTCGGCATACATCGCCGGCAAGTTGCGCGGTGTCGACCTTCGCCAACACGGATCGGGCAACCTCGGAGCGACCAACGTCGTCCGCGTGCTGGGTACGAGAATCGGTGCGGTCGTCTTCATCGCCGACCTGCTGAAGGGTTTTCTTCCGGTTTACTTCCTCCCTCGGTATACGGAGACGCTCAGGCCTGAGCTCTGGGCCCTGGTGTACGGCGCCGCAGCGATCCTCGGTCACGTGAAGCCGATATTTCTGCTGGGAAAGGGCGGAGGGAAGGGAGTGGCCACCGCGAGCGGAGTATTTTTGGCGCTGGCCTTCGTGCCAATGCTCATCGCGGAAGTAGCCTGGATCGGCGTCTTTTACTTCACGCGTTACGTGAGCCTGGCGTCTCTGGTCGGCGCGGCCATCCTCCCCATTGCCATCCTCGTGTTGTACCGCGAGCCGCAGTCGCCGGTGTTCATCGCCAGTGTGATCATCTCCCTCTTCGTCTTCTGGACCCATCGCGCGAACATCGGGCGCCTGCGCCGCGGTGAGGAGCACAGATTCGTGAAGAAGGAAAGCGCGGTCTGATGCGCTGCGCCGTGATCGGTGCCGGTGCATGGGGGACGGCGCTCGCGGATCTACTCGCTCGCAACGGGCACGACGTGCGGCTGTGGGCATACGAGGCGGACGTGGTCGAGTCCGTCAACAAGACGCATGAGAACGTAAGATTTCTCGGCGGACACACGCTCACGACTGCCCTTCAAGCTACGGGCGACATCGAAGGCGCCGTCGAGGGAGCGGAGCTTGTGACACTGGCCACGCCGTCGCACGTGCTGCGAACGATTCTGCGCTCAGCGGCGAAATCGCTGTCCAGTTCGGCGCCCATCGTTGTGGCGTCTAAAGGCATCGAGAAGGGGAGCCTCAGTCTGATGACGGAGGTCGTCGAACAGGAGATTTCGGGAGCGACCGTGGTCGCGCTCTCCGGACCGAGCTTCGCCAAGGAGGTCGTGACCGGTCAGCCGACCGCGGTGGTCGTCGCCTCGGTGAAAGACAGCGCAGCGGAGATCGCACAGCGCGCCTTCAGCTCGCCTTACTTTCGCGCCTACACACACACGGATGTCATCGGAGTCGAGCTGGGCGGCGCGCTCAAGAACGTCATGGCCGTCGCGACCGGCATCGCCGAAGGACTGGGGCTCGGCTTCAACGCCAGAGCAGCGCTGGTCACTCGCGGACTCGCCGAGATGACGCGGCTGGGACTGGCGCTGGGGGCGGAGCAGAGCACGTTTGCTGGACTTGCGGGGTTGGGAGATCTCGTGCTGACGTGCACGGGTTCGCTAAGCCGCAACAGAGCAGTTGGAGTCGAAGTAGGGAAGGGGAGAACGCTGGAAGAAGTTCTGCGCGACAAGGAGACCGTCGCGGAAGGTGTAGTCACCGCCCAGAGCGCTCGCGAGCTCGCTGCCCGCGAAGGAGTGGAGATGCCCATTGTCGATACCGTGAACCGCGTGCTATTCGAAGGTCAGTCGGCCCGCAGCGCGATCGCTGCGCTCATGTCGAGAGAGTTGCGAGCGGAGGTGGACCGATGAAAGCGAAGGAGCCGGTGCAGGAATTCTTTTCCATCGGTGACGTCTGCACGTTGACGGATCTCAAACCGCACGTGCTGCGCTACTGGGAAAGCCAATTCAAGTTTCTCCATCCCGCCAAGAATCGCTCCGGCAACCGCGTTTATCAGCGGCGCGAAATCGAGCTGATCATGCTCGTCAAGCAGCTGCTGTACACCGAGAAGTATACGATCGATGGAGCTCGGCAGAAGATCGATGACTACCGGAAGAGCGGCGAGCTTCGTACGGTGGCACGCGCGGCACTGGATTCGCAGGCCGTCGAATCCATGGAGAGCGATCTGCGCTCGATTTTGTCGATACTCGATGGTCAAACCCAGGAAAAGGGGAGTGAAAGTTGATAGAGCCGCTTGCGGTAATCGTACCCGCTTACAACGCCGAGCCCACACTGGCGAAGGTCGTCAAGGATGTACGCCGCAATCTTCCCGGGGCGTGGATCATAGGTGTGGACGACGGCTCGACTGATGGGTCGCGGAAGCTCCTGAAGTCAGTCGCGGACGAGACGATCGAGTTCGACAAGAATCGCGGGAAGGGCGCGGCACTGCGAGCGGGGTTCGACGCCGCCCTTCGAAAGGGCGCCAAAGCCGTGCTTACAATCGATTCAGACGGCCAGCACGACGCTGCTTTCGCTCCGGCGATCGTCGGAGCACTGGACCGGGCGGACATAGTCATCGGAACGCGCGACCTTTCAGGAAAAGCAGTCCCGAAGCATCGCCGGATTGCCAACATGATTTCGTCCGCGGCAACGCGCGCCGTGTCGGGTGGGAAAGTCCGGGACAGTCAGTCCGGCTACCGCGCGATGAAGGCTGAGGTTCTGCGCAAGGTCGTGGCTGTTGGCGACAGGTACGAGTACGAGACGGATTTCATCATTCGCGCGGCCCGCGCCGGCTTCACGACTGTGAACGTGCCGATCTCCACCATCTATGGATCGCCGAGCTATTTTCGTGAATTCAGGGATGCATGGCTCGTGATCAAGGTGCTGTGGCGCCATCGCGCAGGGGTCTTTCACCGTTGAGACTCCTGTGCACCAACGACGACGGGATACTTGCCTACGGCCTGGCCTGTCTGGTCGAGGCGGCCGAGCCGCTGGGCGAAATCACGGTCGTTGCGCCTGACAGGGAGCAGAGCGCGACCAGTCATTCTCTCACTCTGCACCATCCCATCCGGCCGATAGAGCGTGGCGAGCGCAAGTTTCAGGTTGATGGCACGCCAACCGATTGCGTCATGCTCGCCGTCGAGGCGCTGATGCCCGAGCGCCCCGATTTTGTGTTGAGCGGAATCAATCACGGCCAGAACATGGGAGAGGACGTGCTTTACTCGGGCACCGTCGCCGCGGCGATGGAAGGACTTTCCCTCGGAATTCCCTCGGTCGCGGTCTCCTTTGCGGGCGGCGACCTGCGCGCGGATGTGAGCATGCTCAAGGATCAGATCGACCCGTTGAGGAAGCTGCTCCAGCGCGTGCTTGCCCTGAAGCCGTTTCCGGAGCACACGCTGCTCAACATAAATCTTCCACCGTTAAAGGGGGATGACATCCGAGGTGTTCGGCTCACGAGACTAGGCCGGAGGGTGTATTCGGATTCGCTCAAGCCGATGCAGGATCCATGGGGCCGCCAGATCTACTGGATCGGCGGTGGGTCGATCGCCTGGTCCGGAGAGGAGACCTCTGATTTTCGCGCGATTGAGGAAGGCTACATATCTGTCACGCCGCTGCATCTCGACCTGACACATCACGCCATGCTCGCATCCGCGGAGACGTGGTGGCAGCGCCCGTAGGGCACGAGTTTCGCGGCCCGCGCCGGCGACTCGTGGAGCTGCTTCATGACCAGGGCGTCAGGGACCTCGCCGTCCTCAACGCCATTGACCAGACGCCGCGACATCTCTTTGTTCCAACGGGAGTTCGCCACCGCGCGTACGAAGACTCCGCGCTTCCCATCGGGAGTGGCCAGACGATCTCGCAGCCATCCATTCACGCCCGATACCTTGAGTTGCTCAAGCTTACCGGCAATGAGAAGATCCTGGAGATCGGAACGGGCTCCGGGTATCAGACGGCGTTGCTCTCTCAGCTCGCGGCGCAGGTGTTCTCCATCGAGCGAATTCCAGCGCTGCTGGACAAGGCGCGTGAGACGATTCAACAGATCGGCGCGCGCAACATCTCGTTTCTTCTGGGAGACGGCACGCTCGGTTGGCGACAATACGCCCCGTACGACGCGATACTCGTGGGTGCGGGGGCGCCAGAGGTTCCATCGACCTATCACGAGCAATTGACCGAGGGCGGACGTATTCTTATTCCACTCGGTGACAGGGAGGAGCAGACCCTCTACATGTTCACGCGGCGTGGAGACAAGCTCGAGCAAACGGAAATCGCTCCGGTGCGCTTCGTGCCACTGGTGGGGAAGTACAGCTGGGAGGGATTGTAGTGCCGCAAAAGCCAGATCGCCCGTTCGTTCCACATCGAACCCCAACAACTCCCCGGCCGGCGATTACCGCGTCCGAGTTTCGTTTGTCCCCGCCTTTCGTACCGGGCGCGGAGCGAGAGGTGGACGCGCCCGTGCAGGCCGCGGAGTCTCCGCTGATTGCGACAGCAGCCACTAGGTCGAGCGTTTGGCTCAGGCCGATAGAAGAGTTTCTCGATACGTCGCCT
>JANMMF010000394.1:0-1670 GCA_031372985.1 Gemmatimonadota bacterium | reverse complement strand
CAGCTCAAGGTGGGGGTGCTGATACTCGTGGCACTCCTGATTCTCGCGGTCGCCGTCCTCAAACTGGGCCAGGCCGGCAATCTGTTCGGCAAGCGGTACCGCCTGGTGGCCTTCGTCGCGAATGCCAGCGGGCTTCGCGCCGGGGGTCCGGTGACCGTCGCCGGACAACTGGCCGGCAGCATCGAGGAGATCAGCTTTCTCCCGCCCGACGCCGACACCGCCCGCAATCTGAGGCTGGTCCTCGAGGTGAATCGCAAGCTCTCCGACCAGGTGCGCAAGGATTCTCGCGCCAAGATCAAGGCGGTGGGCCTGCTTGGCGACAAGGCATTCGACATCTCGCCGGGAACGCCGCGGTACGCCGTCCTCAAGGAGGGCGACACGCTCATCATCGTTCCTTCGACCGACTACGACGCCGTCGTGCAGCAGGCATCGGTAGCAATCAACCAGGCGGTCGGACTCGCGAACGACCTCAAGAAAGTGACGGCCGGCATCACGCGCGGCGAGGGAACGATTGGCCAGCTGGTGACCAACCGCATGCTGTACGATCAGCTCAACTCCACGCTGGCTCGCACCAGCTCGATCATGGCCCGCCTCGAGAATCCGCGCGGCACCATCGGCCGGCTGCTCGATGACCCCGCGCTCTATCACAGCCTCAATCGCACGATTGCATCGGCCGACACCGTCATTACGCAAATCAGCGCCGGCAACGGGCTGGTCGGGAAGCTTCTGCGCGATGACACCCTCTACGTCCATCTCGTCAGCGTCGTCGCCAAGGCGGATTCGCTCGTCGGCGCCATGTCGGGCGGCACCGGCACGATGCAGAAGCTGTTCACCGATCGCCAGCTTTATGACGAGCTCGTCAAGACCGTCACCGAGCTGAATAAGGTCCTGGTCGATGTCAGGCGAGATCCGAGACGGTACACACCGGGGCTGATCAAGGTATTCTAGAAAGCGAATTGAGTATCATTCAGCGTGATCAAGACGTACGAGCTTGATGTTGCAGTCACCCGCGGTGACGGGATCGAATCCGAGCATCGAGTACACGCTGCGGTAGTTGGAGAAGGCGATCAGCTACTCGGCGTCGCTCGCGACGGTGACGCTTTCACCTACTGGCGCTCCTGCGCCAAGCCCTTTCAGGTGCTGCCCTTTCTCAGCTCCGGTGCGTTCGACGCTCTGGGCTGGGGCAGCGAGCAGCTGGCAGTGTCGTGCGCATCACACGGTGGCGAGCCGGAGCACGTCGCGCTTGTGGAAGGGATGCTGCGTGACATCGGTCTCGAGGAAGGCGACCTGGCGTGCGGTCCCCACGAGCCATCTTCGCAGCGCGGCGCCAAGGTCGTGAGAGAATCCGGCGACCGCCCCACGCGTGTCCACAACAACTGCTCGGGCAAGCACACGGCGATGCTGGCGCTGGCACACCAGAAGGGCTGGCCGACGCAGGGGTACGAGAGCCGGGAGCACAACGTCCAGCGGGGGATTCTGCACGAGATAGCGCTCTGGACCGGCGTGCCCTGCGGCAAGATCGCCCAGGCGGTGGACGGATGCGGCGTCGTCGTCTTCGGAATTCCACTGGAGCGCATGGCCCGGGCGTACTCGCGTTTCGCGGTTGCAGCGGCGCGCGGGGAAGAGTATCCGGGCCGCGTCGTGAAGGCGATGAGCGAGCACCCGTTCCT
>JANMMF010000139.1:0-1760 GCA_031372985.1 Gemmatimonadota bacterium | reverse complement strand
CCTCGCGGATGCCGTGCGCGCCGTCGCTCGGCTCCCACGTGCGTCAGCGCTGGTACTCGCCGGGTCTTTGATGGGCGGCGACATCGAACATGCCGTGCGCGAGGTACGCGCCCAGGGACTGCTGGTGGTGTGCCTGAATATGGCGGGGAGCGTGCCGGACGCTGCTGATTTGGTGGTGACGGATCCGGTACAGGCGGGCGTGATGACAGTCATGGCGATTGCCGACACCGCTAAATTCACAGTCGGCCGGCTTCAGCGACGGGTGTTCTGAGTGAATCCTTGCGCGCGGCCTCGTCGTAGGGAACAATAAGGCATGAAAACCTGCTTCAGAATGACCCCCGCGCTTTCGTCCGTGCTCTTCGCGGTCGCCGCTTGTGCAAGCGGGAGTCAAGCCGAGCACCAGCAATCGGCGCCAGTGACGAGCGTTCCCGGCACCCGGCCAAATGCCACCGACACAACCGGTCATTCCCAGCAAAGCCATACGGCGGCCGACATCAGCTTCATGGGGGGGATGATTGGCCACCACGCACAGGCAATAGTCATGGCGCGCTGGGCTCCTTCCCACGGTGCCAGCGCCTCCGTTCGGATTCTTGCCGAGCGAATCATCAACGCCCAGCAGGATGAGATCACCGCGATGCAGAAGTGGCTCCGCGATCGTCGGCAGCCGGTGCCCGAGGCAAGTCCTCACGGCATCATGATGAAGATGAACGGCGTCGTGCACGAGATGACGATGCCAGGAATGCTCACTGAAACGCAGCTGAAGCAGCTGGACCAGGCGCGCGGCAAGGAATTCGACCGGCTCTTTCTCACCTTCATGATTCAACACCACCGCGGAGCGGTCACGATGGTGAATGACCTGTTCGCTACCCAGGGCGCCGCCCAGGACATCAGTGTCTACAAGCTGGCGTCCGACGTGTACGCGGATCAGACCACCGAGATAGAGCGCATGCAGAAGATGCTCGCTTCGACCATATTCGGTGTGGACGTACCGTGAAGTCTGTCAGTTCGAAACTCGGCATCATCCACTAATCAGGGGACTCAAAATGAGCTTCAGTCATTCGATCCGCCGCCATTCACACTCGATGGTGGATTCTTTTTTTCCCGCAACGCTGGCCGTGATTGCGTTTGCCGTGGTGGGGTGCTCGGCCTACACTAACCTGCCCGAGACTTCTCCGAGTCCGACCGCGAATGTCTCGCGGTCCGCGCCGAGTCCCGATCCGCGCATCGGATTGCGGGGCGGCGCCTACGACGCGGCAGAGGCCATCTGGAATCTGAGGGTGCTGTCGAAGACGAGACCGTCGGAGAAGTTCGTCACAGGGATCAACTCCGATCTGGCTTTCTCCGGCAACAACGTCTTTCAGGGAAGCTTCGGCGGCTGGCAGGTCTGGGACATCTCGAATCCGCGGCAGCCAACGCTTAGGCAGGCTTACGTGTGTCCGGGGTCGCAGAGCGACGTCTCCGTGTACCGGAATCTGCTGTTCGTCTCGGGTGAGGATCTGGGCGCCAGACTCGACTGCGGGATCCAGGGTGTGAAGGACACGGTCAGCAAGGATCGAATCCGCGGGATTCGCATCTTCGACATCAGCGACATCGACAATCCGAAAAACGTCGGCAATGTTCAGACTTGCCGCGGATCGCACACCCACAGCCTGCTCGTGGATCCGAAAGACCCTGCCAACGTCTATGTCTACATCTCCGGCTCCTCCGGCGTGCGATCGCCAAGTGAGCTGGCGGGGTGCGTAAACCTTTCTCCGGACAAG
>JANMMF010000370.1:0-2600 GCA_031372985.1 Gemmatimonadota bacterium | reverse complement strand
TCTCAGCGACTGCGGATTCGCCAGCGCTTCCGTGTTCTTTACCGGTCGCCCGTGAATCACTTCGCGCACCGCCAGCTCGCTGATCTTTCCGCTGATCGTTCGGGGAATGTCCTCTACCTGAATGATCTTCTTCGGCACGTGGAGCGGCGTCGTGTTCTCCCGGAGCCGCGACGTGATGCGCTCGCACAGTCCCTCGTCGAGGCTCATGCCAGGCTGGAGCTTCACGAACAGGACAATGCGCACATCACCCGACGATCCGCCGTCGATCTCCTGCCCCACCGCCACGCTCTCCACTACCTCGGGCAGCTGCTCCACCTGACGGTAGATCTCGGCCGTTCCTATCCGCACGCCGCCCGGATTGAGCGTGGCGTCGCTTCTTCCATAGATGATGTATCCTCGGTGCCTGGTGATCTCCGCCCAGTCGCCGTGGCGCCAGACGCCCGGAAAGTAGTCGAAGTAGGCCGCGCGATATTTGGCGCCGTCGGGGTCGTCCCAGAATGCGATCGGCATGCTGGGAAACGGGCGCGTACAGACCAGCTCGCCCGGAATGAGTCGCACCGGACGCCCGCGATCGTCGAATGCGTCGACCGCCATGCCTAGCCCCGGCCCCTGAATCTCCCCGCGGTAGACGGGGAGAATCGGATTGCCGAGCACGAAGCACGAGATGATGTCACTGCCGCCGCTGATGCTGGCGAGGTGCACATCCGATTTGATTTTCTTGTAGACGTAGTCGAAACTGTGATCGGCGAGCGGACTGCCAGTAGACAGAATCGCCTTGATCTTCGACAGGTCGTGATTTTTCCGCGGCTCCGCGCCGCTCTTCTCGAGGAGCGCCAGGTACTTCGCGCTGGTGCCGAAGATGGTGATTCCCTCCTGATCAACCATCTGCCACAGAATGTCGGGCGTCGGGGAGAGAGGAGCGCCATCATAGAGAACCGTCTTCACGCCGACCGCGAGTGAGCTGAGGAGCCAATTCCACATCATCCAGCCGCACGTCGTGTAGTAGAAGATGCAGTCTTCGCGCTTCAGGTCTGTGTGAAGAATCAGCTCCTTGAGGTGCTGAATGAGCGTGCCGCCGGCGCTGTGCACCATGCACTTGGGGAGTCCGGTGGTGCCGGACGAGTACATGATGTAAAGCGGGTGATCGAATGGAAACCGCTCGAAGCCCGGAGGCTTCACCTCGAAGTGCTGTGTCTCCCCCGTCTTGACGCCATTCGGGGGTGTGATCCGTATTCCGTGCGGCGGCGTTTTTCTGGAAGTCCCCTCGGGCGGAGTCTGCTGCCGGGTTGTGGCAATTCCCCACTGCGCGGCGATGAACCGCGACCAGAGTGTTCCCTTCCGCACGCCTTCAAGATCCGGCATCTGCTTTCTGTACGGCGTGACCACCACGTGCTCGACGGACGGAATCCTGAACGCGATCTGCCGGAGGCGCGGAAGGAGATCGATCTCCTTGCCGTTGTAGAGATATCCATCGGCGGCGAACAGGACCTTCGGCTCGATCTGGCCGAAGCGGTCCATTACGCCCTGCGCCCCGAAATCCGGCGAGCACGACGACCAGATCGCGCCGAGTGACGTCGCGGCGAGCATGGCGATGACGGCTTCGGGGATGTTGGGGAGCCACCCCGCAACGCGATCGCCTGCCTGCACACCCGCGGCGTTAAGCGCGAACGCGAGAGTACCAACGGCTTCGCGCAGCTCCTTGAACGTCAGCGTGCGCTGGTGCCCTTCCTCGTTCCACGACGCCAGAGCGGGCTCGTCGTCAGTGAACCGGAGTAGATTCTCGGCGAAGTTCAGGCTCGCGTCGGGGAACCAACGCGGTCCCTTTTCCGGATCCGGTGGACCCATGGTGTCGAGGCCAACCCCAACGCGCTCGGCGCCACCACCCGTGCCGCGGTGTCCAACGATTCCACAGAATCGCCAAATGAGGGACCAGAACCGCTCGGGGTTGTTCACCGACCACTCGTGGAGCTGCCAGTACGAGTCTGGCGAATAGTCGGGAACGGGCGGACCGCCGCGTTCCTCCACGTACCGGAGGAACTCGGTCATGTTCGCCTTGATGACGCGGTCGGGCGAGGGGGTCCACAGCGCCTCGCTCATTTCGACTTCAAGCCTCAGCTCGTGGGAGGATTGAATTGCGCGTGCTGCCCCTGCAGCCACGACTTGTGGTAGTCCGGATCTTCAATCTCCAGCGCCTGCTTCGCGACTTTGAGCGGACGGAAGCTGTCCATCATGACGGCCAGCTCGTCGGTGTACTTGGCGCCGATGCTGGCTTCGGCGCGTCCGGGATGCGGACCATGTGGTATGCCGTCGGGGTGATGGGTGATGCTTCCAAACTCGATTCCCTTGCGACTCATGAATTCGCTCGACGCATAGTAGAGGACTTCGTCGGAATCCACGTTGCTGTGATTGTACGGAGCCGGCACGGCCTCGGGATGGAAGTCGTAAGGCCGCGGGCAGAATGAACAGACGACGAACCCGTCTCCCTGAAAAGTCTGGTGCACCGGCGGTGGCTGGTGGACACGGCCGACGATCGGCTCGAAGTCGTTGATGTTGAACGCCCATGGATAGAAGTAGCCGTCCCACCCCACCACATCCAGAGG
>JANMMF010000345.1:0-2981 GCA_031372985.1 Gemmatimonadota bacterium | reverse complement strand
CCGGCCCAGCCCCGCCGAATGCCGACGACGCGGTACCCTTCGCGTAGCGCGCGGATCGTGATCGCCCTGATTGCCGGATTGAGACCGGGGACATCGCCCCCGCCTGTCAGAATCGCAATTGTTGGTTTGTTGTTCGGCATGCGCTAAAAGGTAGCTGGGGCAGACCGTTGATCAGAGACCCAAGGCCATGGAGGCTAACTTCGCGACCGTGTTCATGTTTCGAGCAGTGCCGCTCTTCGCAGCTGGTATTTTCAGAGTCGAATGTGCCATGTTCGCGCCGTAGGACACATAGATCTCCTTCCGCCCCAGCTCTACCTCCTCGTCGACCCGCCCGGACAAACTGGCCAAGGTATCTGCGGGAGGGGCCGCATCGAGGAAGATTGCCAAGGTGCGATTGCCAGGCGCATGCGGAAAGGGGTTCCTCGCCAGCACCTCGGCCATCTCCGCGGCCGTGCGCACCATGACGCGTACAGGTTTGCCAGCGTAGGCGAGGAGCCGGCTCTCGAGCTCCTGCCGTACGGCCGTCGCGTCGAGCTCGCTTTCGAAGACTACGTTCCCGCTCGCGATATATGTGCGGACGGAGTGAAACGCGGCGGCTTCGCACATCGCCCTGAGATCCGCCATGGCGAGCTTGCCCGTCCCCCCGACGTTTACAGCGCGCAGTAGCGCGATGAAGGATGTCATCGATTCAATATGCAGAACGTGTGGCGGGGTTAGGTTTTATTGCGCGATATTTGATCGTTGGTTTCCAACACCTGGAGGTCAGTCGGATGCATGCATGGCGTTTTGGAATCGGGGTTCTGGCTACGATCGCTGCTGCGACTCTACCTTCCGCGGCAGTAGGCCAAGCCACGGACGAAGGCGAGATCCGGAACCTCCAGACACAACAAGCGGACACATGGAACCGACACGACGCTGCTGCATATGCCAGGCTTTTCACCGAGGACGGGGACGTGATCAACGTTGTCGGTTGGTGGTGGAAGGGGCGCGCTGAAATCGAGAGCAAGCTCACGACGGCATTTGCGTTCGTCTTTCGGGAGAGTGCGATGTCGATAACGGACACGCGCGTCAGGTTCCTATCCGACGACATCGCGGTTGCCAACGTTCGCTGGACCATGACCGGTGCGAAGATGCCGCCCGGAATGCCAGAACCTCGAGTGGGAATTCAGCTCCAGGTTCTGAGGAGGGTCGCCGGGAAATGGTTGATCGCCAGCTTTCAGAACACGAACAGCGTACCGGAGCGTCCGTTCCCAACTGGTCCCGTTTCGCCCTGATTCCTAGCGCGCGACCTTCTGCAGCTCCTTCCATGTGACGAGAACGACATGGTTGTCCTGCAGCGCCTTCCTGAACTCCGGGCTCATTACGACGTCGTAGTCGCGCTGGCGCCACGCCGAGCCGTAGGGCTCGTGGTTCACGGTCACCGCCTGCAACTCGGCGTCGTCGCGCCCGAGATGGACGATCATCTCCGTCAGGCCGGGCTTGATTCCGGCAACGGCGTTCAGGTAGAACGCCTTCCATTGGTCGCGAGGAATCTCCGGACCAGCAATGATGACCGCATCGAGCACGACGTCCTTCTCCGAGAGCCCTGGCATCGGGGAGCGAGGATCACCTCTCACAGCGAGAAAGGGAAGACGGTAATCGCGCGCAACTTTCATGTACGTGGCAATGAGCTCGGGAGTGGTGAAGAGCGCGCCCATATGGCTGTCGACATGTGTGGGCCGAATCCCTAGCGCCATTGCTCGTTCCATCTGTGCGCGAAGCTCACGCTCAACCTCCTGTGGCTTCGCCGCGGCGGCAACGGGTGCTGTCTCGCTCGGGAAGGTACCAGCGGAATCCAGCAGGCTCATAACCTTGTCCTTCGACTCCACGCTTCCCCACCGGTAGGTCTCCCACTCGCTCGTGATCGTTAGGTGTATCCCGAGATCGGCATTGGGATGCGCCCTGGCGTAGGCGGCAACCTCGGCGATCCAGGGGGTCGGGATCATCACGCTTGCGGAGGAGATGGCGCCTCTGTCGAGTGCCTCGAAGCTCGCCACGTTTACGGAGTGGGCAGCGCCGAGATCGTCCGCGTGCAGAATCAGGAGCTTGGCGTTGGCGGGATAGCCGAGTCGTTCGGCGACGGTCCGGGTCTGGGCAGGAAGCGCCGACGCAAGCAGCAGCAAAGCAACTGACGGCCGAATCAGCGGATGCATGGCAAGCCTCTGAGATCGTGGAAGGACCGGAGACAACAGGATGCCAACGGTATCAGCGTCGCGGTATTCTGGAAAGCCAGTTGCGGATTGCGGCCTCGACGCGGCAGCGCGTTATTAGATGCGCCCACAGCTGAGCCCGGACGTCAGACCGCGAGATCATATGCGCTTTCTTACTTGCTGCCGCTCTCCCATTCTCGCGATGACCTTCGCTTTGTTCGGCACCTCTCTAGGCGCCCAGAGTACGGTCGGCGCCTTCGACTCGCAGGCTGACATCGGCCGGATGCGACATGCAGGGTCGGCGTCGTACCAGCCGGAGCGACAGGAGTATCTGGTTGCGAGCTCAGGTCAGAACATGTGGAACGACCGAGACGACTTTCATTTCGTGTGGAAGCGAATGACGGGCAACTTCATTCTTTCCACGCGGGCGCGCTTCATCGGTGCGGGAGTCGACGCACATCGAAAGATCGGTTGGACCATTCGCCCGTCGCTCGAGACGAACAGCGCGCACGTGACGGCGGCGTTCCACGGCGACGGGCTGATGTCGCTCCAGTACCGTCGAACGACCGGCGGGATGACTGAGGAAGCCAAGTCGGCGGACAGCCCGTCCAACGCGGACGCAGTGATCCAGCTCGAGCGGCGCGACGGGGTCTACGTCATGTCGGTCGCGCGCTTTGGTGACACCCTCGTCACGCAGCAGCTCGCCGGCGTTTCCCTCCCGGACACGGTGTACGTCGGCCTGTACGTGTGCGCGCACAACGACACCGTCGTGGAGCGAGCCGCGTTCAGCAA
>JANMMF010000337.1:0-7924 GCA_031372985.1 Gemmatimonadota bacterium | reverse complement strand
GCACGTGTCGGTGACTCCCGCGAAGACCAATCCCGAGCCGATCACGGCCGGCACGGCCGCGAACAGTGGATCCACCAGAAGCGCGAGGATGCCCCCTGTCGCTGCGAGAGCGCCGGCCGCGATGCGTACCTGTCGCTCGAGGGAGATCCGTTTGCGCAGGTGCACGACATCGAGCCGGGCCGAGACCCAGGCATTCATGCCGCCGTCGAGGACGTAAAGATTCGACATTCCGACGGCGCGGAGAGCGTTGTCGGCCTTGTTGGCGCGCTGCCCGCTCTGGCAGACGAGCACGATCGGCGCGTCGCTCGCGGCCCCGATTTCTCGTGCATGCTCGGCAATGGTGTCGAGGGGGACGTTGTAGGCGCCGCGGATGTGGCCCGACTCGAATTCGCCCGGAGTGCGCACATCGAGGACGCGAGCGGCGGACAGCTCGGTTAGCAGGCGGTGAACGGAGCCGGGGGGCAGATTTCGAGAGGCGGTAGGCAGTGTCATCGGGTAGGTTTGGCTTGCGTGTGTGTGAGCGTGCTGGCGGTCTGATATAGTGTACAACTATATAGTAATACAGTCAAGGGCTGATGATGGGCCATAATCAGCATTCCGATGATGCGGGTCGCGGCCGCCTAGGGCAATGCGAAGGCGACAAACGCGCCGCCCGACGGCCCAGCAGCTCCTGCACCGGCGCGGGCTCCAGCGTAGCCGCCAAAGGCCGCGATAACCACGAATTGTTTACCGTTCACCTCATACGTGATCGGGGTGGCGTTGCCCGAGTTCACCATCACCGTCTCCCACAACAGCTTGCCGGTCTCCTTGTCGAACGCACGCAGCTTCCTGTCGAAGTTCGTCGCACCGATAAACACCAACCCGCCGGCGGTCACGATCGGCCCACCGTAGTTCTCGGAACCCGTGCTTTTGAGACCTTGCTCGGCCAGCTCCGGGTATTCGCCGAGTGGAATCTTCCAGGCGTACTCGCCGGTGGTCAGGTTGATCGCATTCAACGTCCCCCACGGCGGTGCGACCGCGGGATAACCGTCGGGATCGTACCATCTATAGTATCCGGTGAAGTTGTATTTTAGATCGTGGGGTGAAGGCGCGCCGGGCGTAGCTGCCTTCGCCTCGGGCAGCGCCCGGCGCATACTCGACGTCCACGCGATGTCGTTGGAATTCACGTACAACACGCCGGTACCTGGGTCGAGGGCGGAGCCGCCCCATTCCGCGCCGCCATCGAACCCCGGGAAGACCACGGTTTCCTTGCCCACCATGAGCGGGAGGAACAGGCCGTCGTTGTGGAATGTTCTGAACTGCTCGAGCGCCCACCTGTGCACCTGCGGCGTTCGGTTGGTAAGCATGTCTTCCGTCAACCGCTGCCGGGCGAAAGGCGCCGGCTTCGAGGCGAAGGGCTGAGTCCGGGAAGCGACCTCGCCTTCGACCGTGCTCGCGGGAACGTGGCGGTACTCGATCGGGAACAACGGCTTGCCATTGGCGCGATCGAACAGAAATACGAAACCGTGCTTGGTCGTTTGCGCCACGGCATCGATGCGCGTGCCGTCGCGTTCGATCGTCACCAGCGTCGGCGGTGACGGAAAATCGCGATCCCAGATGTCGTGCTTGACGCCCTGGAAATGCCAGACGCGCTTTCCGGTGTTCGCATCGAGCGCGAGGAGCGTGTTGGCGAACAAGTTGTCGCCGACACGGTTTGCGCCGTAGAAATCTGCCGAGGCGGATCCGGTGGGGACGAAAACGAGCCCACGTTTCACGTCGACCGCCATGCCCGCCCAGTTGTTGGCGCCGCCGGTGTACTTCCAGGCATTCTTCGGCCACGTCCTGTAGCCGTACTCGCCGGGGCGGGGAATGGTGTGGAACGTCCAGCGAAGCCGTCCGGTGCGGACGTCGTAAGCGCGGATGTCTCCGTACGACGCCGGCAGGCCTTCGGATGTCCGGCCACCAACGATGAAGAGATCCTTGTAGATGACGCCCGGCGTGGTCAGGCTCACCGACTGTTGCTTCGGATCTCGACCCAGATCGTAATGAAGATCGATGCGGCCACCGCGTCCGAAATCGGCGAATGGTTTTCCGCTCGCGAGGTCGATCGCGTAGATGTACCGCCCAAACGCCGCCAGAAGGCGTTGTTCTTTTCCGTCAGTCCAGTAGGTGAGGCCACGAACGGAGGTTCGCTCTCCCGCATTCCACGACCACCTCAATTGTCCCGTCGCGCCATCGAGCGCGACGACACTGCTCACCGGGGTCACGCTGTAGAGAACGCCGTCGACGACGATCGGTTGGGCCTGAAATCGTGTGTTCGGGGGGACTTCACCCGGATTGTATTGCCACGCCACTTTCAACTGACTGACATTGGAGCGATTGATCTGCGTCAGTGCGGAGTATCGCGTTCCTTCGGGATCGCCACCGTAGGCCGGCCAATCGCGTTGCGCGGCGCCGTTCTCCTGCCCACCAAGGACGGTAACGAGGAACTGGAAAGCCAGAGCTGTGATGCCCCGCGCAACGGTGGACGTTCGCTCGTGCAGGACCATGCTGTTCCAGGTAACGACAGCTAAAGAATACCTGAGGGGGCCGTCGTTTGCCGACGACCCCCCCCAAGGGCATTCGAAACTCTCGCCTTTAGCGTCCCGACATTGCTGGTTCGGCCTTCGGCAGAACCACTCCGTCGATGACATGAATGACGCCGTTGGAAGCATAGACATCGGCAGTAGTAACCTGCGCGCCGTTCACGTACACGTTCCCCCCGCGCAGCGTGATGTCGAGCTTCTGTCCGTTGACCGTCACCGGCATGGCGCCGTTCATTCTAGTGATGTCAGCAGCGACGACCTTGCCCGATACAACGTGATACGTCAGGATCGAGGCGAGCTTCTCCTTGTCGGCGAGCAGCGCTTCGACCGTTCCCGCCGGCAGCTTGGCGAACGCCGCATCAGTTGGCGCGAATACCGTGAACGGACCGGGGCCCGAGAGTGTCTCCGCGAGGCCCGCCGCCTTGACGGCCGCTACCAGCGTGTTGAAGCTGCCGTTCTCCACGGCGACCTGCACGATGTTCTTCATGGGTTGATTCTCCTTTGGTTCGTACGCCGGCGCACACGCCGACAGGGTGATCAGCGCGGCGATTGCCGTAGCTGCAAATAGGGATTGCTTCGTCATCTGAGGATTCTCGTTTGGGTTGATTGAAGTCACGTCACGCGCGCGCGCGCGCCGTCTCGAGCCAGCGGCGCTGGATCCCGCGCCACTGCGCCGCCTGGTACACGGCGGCGACACCGACCAGCAGATAAACCGTCTTGCTGAGGGGCGACATCTCGCCGAATAGCGTCGCGACCAGATCGAATCCCGCCGCGCCAATGAGTCCCCAGTTCAGGCCGCCTACTACAAGGAGCACGGCGGCTACTACATCGATCTTTTTCATGGATTGTCTCTCCGGTTTGGTAGTGCCCTGTCGGGCCAGGCGTCCAATGCGTCCAACGCTTGTCCAAGAAGAATGGCCCGGAGTTCGCTCGTTGTCAAGGGGCTGTCCAAACACTAGCCTTGACAACAGCTGGACAGAGCAACTAAGTTGTTATCATGAAACAGGTTCGACCGAAGCGGAGGGCTGCCTCTCACCCCACCGACACCCACCCGATCGCCGTCGTTGCCGAGCGGACCGGCCTGACCCAGGACGTTCTGCGGGTGTGGGAGCGACGCTATGGAGCGGTCGAGCCAAAGCGCACCCCCAATGGACAGCGCGTCTACACGGATTCCGATCTCCTGAGATTGCGTCTCCTGCACGCCGCAACCCGTGCGGGCCGAAGCATTCGTCAGGTCGCCCGTCTGTCCGACAAAGCGCTGGCGAGCATGGTGAAGCAGGACGACATCGCGCGCGCCGCGCGAGTGTCGGCCAGTGCGGAACCGATCGACGATGCCGGATTGATCACCACCGCGCTCTCGTTCGCGCAGTCACTCCAGCCCGGTCTGCTCGACGAACACTTGCGGCGCGCGTCCACGATACTCGGCCTCCCGAAATTTCTCTCTCGCGTTGCTGTTCCGCTGTTGCGCCGAATCGGTGACGAGTGGCACGCCGGCCGGTTTAGTCCGGCGCAGGAACACCTTGCTTCTGCCGTGCTGTACGACATCATCGTGGACCGAATGCGCGCATTCACTCCGCGCGACGACGCGCCCCGCATTCTGATCGCGACTCCGGCTGGCGAGCGACACGCCATCGGCGCCGCCCTGGTCGGTGCCGGCGCGGCAGTCGAGGGATGGAGGGTGATCTACCTCGGCGTCGATCTGCCCGCGCAAGAAATCGTGGGGGCGGCCATCGCGAGCAAGGCCAGTGTGGTCGCCCTTAGCGTTCTATATGTGGAAGATCGCGAGCAAATACTCGGTGAGCTGCGTGCGGTGCGGTCACACCTCCCGTCAGGCATTCCTCTCTTCGTCGGCGGATCAGGCGCGCTCACCCTGGCCCGCGAGCTCTCGGCACCGGGAATTCGTGTCAGCGGCAACGTCGCCGAGCTGTACGACGAGCTGCGGCGCTCACGTGAGAACTGAGAGGTCCGGCAGCGATCACCGCCGGCTGATACTCCTGACCGGGGCCAGCGGATATATCGGCGGCCGTCTTCTGCGGACGCTGCACGAGCGGGGAGAAAGGGTGCGTGCACTCGCGCGGCGACCCGGGGATTTGCGCTGCCGCGTCCCCCCTCAGGTCGAGGTTGCAGGTGGAGACGTGCTGGACGCCGGCACGCTCGCGCCAGCCTTCGAAGGAGTCGACACCGCGTACTATCTGATTCATGCGATGGCCTCTCGACACGATTTCGAGAGCGAGGAACGCACTGGCGCCGAGAACTTCGCGGGCGCCGCAAAGGCTGCCGGCATCAGGCGAATCATTTTCCTCGGCGGGCTCGGGAACGAGGGCCTCTCCAGGCATCTCGCCAGCAGGCAGGATGTGGGACGGATACTTCGGGACAGCGGGATTCCCACGCTCGAGTTCAGGGCGTCCATCATACTTGGCTCCGGCAGCCTTTCGTTCGAGCTGGTGCGCGCGCTGGTGGAGCGCCTTCCCGTGTTGATCGTGCCGCGATGGGCGAGCCAGCGGACGCAGCCGATCGCGATCGAGGACATGATCGAATACCTCGCTGCTGGGCTCGACGCGGAGCTGCCCGACAGTCAGATGGTCGAAGTTGGCGGCACCGATCGAGTTTCTTATCTGGATCTGATGCGCGAGTACGCGAAACAGCGGTCACTCGGCCGCCGCTTTATTTCGGTGCCCGTGCTCACTCCCTGGCTCTCGAGCAGATGGCTTGGCCTCGTGACGCCAGTGTACGCTCGAGTAGGGCGAAAGCTCATCGACAGTCTTCGCAACGAGACCGTTGTCAGCTCTCCGGTTGCGACCAAGCTCTTTCCGAACATCAAGCCGCGGGGATTTCGTGCGGCGATGGCGCGGGCGATCTCCAACGAGGATCGGGAGCTCGCCGAAACGCGCTGGTCGGACGCACTGTCCTCGGTGGGCGCCAGAAAGTTGTGGGGAGGAGCTAACACCGGCTTGCGCATTATCGATTCGAGAACCGCGAACGTTGGAGGCTCGCCCACGAATGCGTTTCGATCGATCGAGCGCATCGGCGGGGAAGCGGGTTGGTATTACGGCAACCCGCTGTGGCGCGCTCGCGGGGCGATCGACTTGCTGCTCGGCGGTGCCGGAATGCGGCGCGGCAGGCGCGACCCGGTCGGACTCCGTCGGGGAGATGCACTCGATTTCTGGCGCGTGGAGGCAGTCGAGCCCGGCCGAATGCTACGATTGCGCGCGGAGATGAAGGTCCCCGGCCGCGCCTGGCTGCAGTTTGAAGTCACCGGTGACGAGACGCGCAGCCAGATTCGTCAGACGGCCATCTTCGAGCCGCGCGGCGTCGCTGGATTGCTGTACTGGTATGCGCTTTACCCGGTGCACCGGCTGATCTTCCAGGGGATGTTGCGGGGCATCGCGGAAAGGGCATCTCCCGGGTAATCCCTTCGCCCACACATGCCGGTGCGAATATGTCCTTTACCTCTCTCCACTTGAGTTGTAGAGTGGCATCGTCCTGAAACTCCTCCGGCCGAAATCTAGCCTAGCCTATGGACTCCAAGACGCACTGGGAAACCATTTACCGCACAAGGGACGTCCACGAGGTAAGCTGGTTTCAGGCCGAAGCACGTCGGTCCCGCGACTTGATAACCAGAATCTGCCCAAATCGAGCCGCTCCGATCATCGACGTCGGAGCGGGCGCCTCGGTTCTGGTGGACGATCTTCTCGCCGCCGGCTATCGGGATCTCAGCGTGCTCGATGTGTCAGAGGCCGCTCTGGAAATCTCACGAGATCGTCTCGGTGCTGATTCAGGCAAAGTAAAATGGATGCGCACGGATATCCTGCGAGCCCAGCTAGACGAGGGCGCCTACGCGGTCTGGCACGATCGCGCTGTTTTTCACTTCCTTACCGATGCCACTGACCGCCAGACTTATGTCGAGCAAGTGCGCCGCGCGGTGAGGCCTGGCGGCCACGTTCTCGTGGCGACCTTTGCCGAGGACGGTCCTGAGTACTGCAGCGGACTGCCGGTGGTCCGCTACTCCGCAGCCGGCCTTCATTTGGAATTCGGGACGGACTTTCAGCTAATCGGAAGTGAGCGCGAGGATCATCGCACACCCGGCGGTGCCGAGCAGTCTTTCGTCTATTGCCTCTGTCGCAGGGAATGAGCGGCCAGCAACTTTCTACCGCTGTTTACGACCGGCAAGGCGGTCCTTACAACTGATACGGGAGTTGCTCGATGGCGTTCTCTTCGAAGGGCTTCTTTCGGAGCTGCCTCTTCGCTGCTGGCATGGGCTCGATCGCAGCGTGCGCGACTGCCCAGCAGCCGCCTGCCAACTCGGTCGCACAGCCGGAGATACGGGTCATGAGCTCCTCGATGGGGACGGCTCCGGCAGCTGGAGCCGTAACGAGAACCACCGTCTACGAGAGTCCGCGCACAGTCACGCAGGTGCTCCGCCTCGCTCCCCTCGCGCGCATCGCGGAGCACCATCATCCGTCCTACGACGAAACGTTTCTCGTTCAACAGGGTCATCTCACGCTTTCACTCAATGGAAAGAGCTACGATCTTCGCGCGGGAGATTTCGTGGTGATGACGGCGGGAACTGTGATCTCGGGCTCCAATTCCGGCGATCAGGAGGCGCGCGTCGTCGTGGCATTCAGCAATACCGGATTGTCCGGCCCCCTCAGCGTCGCGGGCTCGCCGCATCACTGACGCTCGCTCCGCCGGCCAACTTCGCTTCCCTGACGGATCGTGACTGATCTGCGCGCGACTCTCGAGCGCACGCTCGGCGACATGTACAGCTTCGAGCGCGAGCTCCAGGGCGGGGCGATGAGTCGCGTGTTCGTCGTGATGGATCGCCAACTCGGGCGCGAGGTCGTGATGAAGGTTCTCCCTCCCGAGGTGGGCGCCGAGCTGAGCGCGGAGCGGTTCAGGCGCGAGATCCAGCTGGCCGCGAAGCTGCAGCATCCACACATCGTTCCGCTGCTGTCGTCGGGGGAAGTAAACGGGAGTCCGTACTTCACCATGCCGTTCGTCGAGGGTGAATCGCTGCGGACGCGTCTCGCCCGGGTCGGGGAGCTGCCCATCCCCGAGGCGCTCAGGATTCTACGTGAAGTCGCAAGCGCCATCAGCTACGCGCATAAGCACGGCGTCGTACATCGCGACATCAAGCCGGACAACGTCATGCTCAGCGATGAATTCGCGCTCGTCACCGATTTTGGCGTCGCGAAAGCGCTGAGCGCATCAACGAAAGCGCCCGAGACTCAGACGCTCACGGGCCTTGGAATAACTCTCGGTACGCCGGCGTACATGGCCCCCGAGCAGGCAACAGCGGATCCATCCACCGATCACCGTGCTGACATCTACGCCTTCGGCGTCATGGCGTACGAGATGCT
>JANMMF010000322.1:0-2532 GCA_031372985.1 Gemmatimonadota bacterium | reverse complement strand
GTTTCTTCCGCTGTCTATCGCCCTGGCGCGACGGGTCTGGCGGAGAAGTGCCGCCGTCGTCACGTCATTCCCGAGAGAGCTCGTCGATCGACTGTCCCGGATGGAACAGGCGGTGGAGGCAACGGCCGTAGAGGTCGAGCGGATCGGAGAAGGCCAGCGTTTTCTCACCCGGCTCTTCACGGAAGGAGAAGGAGCGCGTGCAATCGGTGCCGGAGCGGCTCAGCCGCTCGAGAGGAAGCAGGTAAAGTCTCCCGAGCGGCTACCATAGTTCTGGTCGAGCGCGCCGGCGCGCCCGCTATCCGAGGGGAATCCGGGACTTGTTCTCGGCGAGCCAGCGGTCGAAGGTCTGCAGCTCGGGATTGAGGCTCTTGGTCGCACTGATGTTTCGCGCGTCGCAGCAGTCTTGCTCGAATTCGCTGTTGAACTGAAACATGTTGCCGAGATCATCAGCCCCGGGGAATCCGAAAGCCCGGAAGGCCGCAGGTGTTACTGCGTTGTAGTTCACCTGCTGACCCAACGCCTTCGACAGTGACTTCGCCATCTGAGCCCCGGTCAGGTGCCCGCCGGCTACTCCGACCGTTTGACCGATCATCTCGTCGCCCTCTTCGAAAATCGCGTAGGCGGTCTTGCCGATGTCTTCAACCGCTATGCTCGCCAGCTTCTTGTTCCCCATCGGCAGTGTGATCGCAAGCTTGCCATCCGCACCCTTTTTCGGGTTCATGCCGAAATAGATGAAGTTCTCCCAATAGAACGAAGTGACGAGGAACGTCGTCGGAACTCCCAGCTCGGTGAAGATTGCATTCGCTTCTCCCTTCGCATCGAAGTGTGGGACCTTGTACTTGCCCATTAGCGTGGGCATGCGGTCATCCGAGAGGGGAATCGAATTTCTGGTGTCTTCCAGCGTGGACCAGATGACATGCTTGACGCCGGCATCCTTCGCCGCCTGCGCCATGTTGCGAGCCTGAGATAGCTCTTTCTCCGGCTTGAAATGCTCCCAGAAATTGGTGACACAGAAGGCACCATGCGCGCCTTCGAACGCTTTCTTGAGGCTCTTCACATCGTCGAGGTCGGCCGCGACCACTTCCGCGCCCGCATCGGCCAGCGCCTTTGCCTTGTCGGAATTTACATTTCTGGTGATCGCCCGCGCGGTAAAGGGACCGTTCTTGTCATTGAGGATCGCGCGCACAAGGCCGCCTCCCTGAGCGCCCGTGGCTCCGACTACAGCGATGACTCTTTTGCCGATATTCTTGTTGTCAGCCTTCTTGGTTCTGCGCGGTGTCTTCCTGGTTGCCATCTTGATCTTCCCTCGTGGCTAGTGAGCAGACGGAGTTTGTCGGCACTGGTCGTGACACTGATATCCTGCGGCAGTTTCGGATTTTCGCAAGACTGAAGGTCCGCTGTCACCAGTTCCCCTGCTCCCCCATGACGTCGATCGCGCGCACCAGTCGATCGGCTGCGTGACGCCAGTTTGTCTGCACGGCGCGCTGCGCGGCAGCGGTGTTTCCCGTCCGGATTGCGTCGATAATGGCGTCGTGCTCGGTTCCCGCGGTTGCGACAGTGTCGAGCAGAAGCGCGATGTACATTCTGATGTAGCGCTCCGCCTGGGGCTTTACCGCATCGTGCAGCGACCGAAGGCGGGAGCCGGCGCCGGCTTCGACGTAGCGGCGGTGAAATCTTTCGTCGAGCTCGTATAGCCTGCCCGGCTGCGCGCCACGCGCGGACGCCGCCCGCCGAAAGTCGGCATTGAGGGTGGTGAGATCCTTCGCCAAACGTTCCCGTTCGGGATCGGTCAGTCGAGCAGCGCTTCGAGCGGCGAGACCTTCCAGCTCCCCAACGATCTCGAGCAGCTCCCCGACATCCTCACGCGTGAGGGGAGCAACCGTCATGCGCGCCTGGTGCGTGGGCGAAGCGGTGACGTACCCCTCCTGCTCGAGGCGCTGAAAAGCGGCTCGAACCGGCGTGCGGCTGACGCCGAACCGCTCGGCGACTTCGGTCTCGACTATCCGGGCCCCCGGCGCGAGCTGGCCACGGACGATCATGTTCCGAAGGGAGTCGTAGAGCCGGTTGGCCCGCTCGCTGGCGCCAGAGGCGGGACGTCCTTTCGCCGACGGGACACGTGGTTTGCTGACTTTTTTCCTCGGCACGATGGGCCAATATAACCCTCCAGTTGACTGCCAAATACCTCCCTTCTTGCGCCGAGCGGCGGCCACAATTATCCTAGCCCTGCCTATTTGTATACAATTCCGCATGCAATCGGGCGTCGGGTAACGGGTAACGGAGGGAAGACAGAATGTCGCTATTCGTGCGGAAGGATCTGCAGGCGCTCCTGGCAGAAGCGGGCGCTGGTACACTGAGACGGGAGCTCGGACCGCTGGCACTCGTCACGCTCGGGATTGGCGCCGTCATCGGAGCTGGAATCTTCGTCTATACCGGAACCGTCGCCTCTCAGAACGCGGGGCCGGCGCTCACGCTTTCGATGGTTCTTGCCGGGATCGCCTGTGCGTTTGCCGGGATCTGTTACGCCGAGTTGGC
>JANMMF010000309.1:0-2787 GCA_031372985.1 Gemmatimonadota bacterium | reverse complement strand
GAAACTACATCGATGACCCAATCCAGACAAGACCACTCGGGATTAGTATTCTGTGGTGTTCGCGCCTCCGAATCGATGGCGCTCGCTTGAGTGCACCTGATCCTTCGTCTACCTTCGAAATCTGGAAGTAGACCTCATTCCTCCATTCATTCAGATGAAGATTGCGATCCTCGACCCCGCCAGCGGCATCGCCGGCGACATGTTCCTCGGCGCTCTCGTCGACGTGGGGCTGGATAGGGCGTGGCTCGAGCGGCTGCCATCCGCATTGGGATTGTCGGGGGTCGAAGTTCGCATCGCTGACGTACAGCGCTCGCACGTCCACTGCGTCAAAGTCGACTTCGAGATACCACCGCAGCCGCACGGGCGCGCGGTCTCCGAGATTCACCGCCTGATCGATGCGGTGAAGATTCCGGAAAATGTCGCGCGCGCGGCGCATGCGGCGTTCGAGGCGATCGCCGCCATAGAGAGCGCGATTCACGGCGTCGCGCCCGACGAGCTGCATCTCCACGAGGTCGGAGCAGTCGACGCGATTCTCGACATCATCGGGTCGATCTGGGGTGTCGAGCTGCTGGGGATCGAGCGCATCTACAACACGAAAGTCGCGCTCGGCGACGGCACGGTGAAAACCGCGCACGGAGTTCTGCCCGTCCCCGCGCCGGCAACGATACGTCTGCTCGAGGGGTTCAACGTTGGCCACGGTCCGCCCGGATCGGGCGAGCTGACGACGCCGACGGGAGCCGCGTTGCTGCGCGTTCTGTCGAAAGGCGCTCCCCCTCAGGAGTACAGTCCCCGGCAGAGCGGTTACGGCGCTGGCACGCGCGACATCCACGGACAGCTCAACGCGCTCCGGATAATTCTCGGCGAAGCCGCCCTCGATGCTCACGATCACCAACACCATCACCGCCTCGAGCACGTGCACACGGAGCATCTGCACGTGCTGAGCGCCGACATCGACGACATGTCGCCGGAGGAGTTAGCCGGAGCGGCGGACGTGCTGCGGGCTGAAGGCGCACTCGACGTCGTGCTCCTGCACACGACGATGAAGAAAGGAAGGCTTGGGACCCGGGTCGAGGCGCTCGTACAGACTTCTGACCTGGCCCGGCTCGAGGAGAAGATCTTCGTTCAGTTCACTACGCTGGGCGTGAAGACGTTCAACGTCGTGAGGAACGCGCTCGAGCGCGAGTCCCGGCTCGTTCGATTCGATGGGCGGGACATCAGGGTCAAGGTAGCCACGCTGCCGGACGGCACGCGGAGGGCGAAGCCAGAGTTCGACGACTTACGGCGCGTTGCTGAAGAGACCGCACGGCCGCTGGCCGAAATCCGGTCTGAAGTGATGAGCGCGCTCAACGAAACCGAATTCGGCGCATCCCCGGCGAGAGGAAAATAGGTTGGATCTCGAGGGGAGATTATTCGAGGCAGTTCGCGCCGCCGCTCGCGACCGCGTCGCTTACGTCTGCTATTCGGGCGGAATCGACTCGACCGTCGTGCTGGCGGCCTCGGTAAGAGCGGGAATCGAAACCATGGCTCTGCTCGGGGTCAGTCCTTCACTCGCCGCCGCCGAGCGCGACGATGCGCATCGAATTGCCGGCGAGATCGGCGTGCGCGTGGAGGAAGTGGAGACAAATGAGATGGAGCTCGCCGGCTATCGGGAGAACGGCGGCGATCGCTGCTATTTCTGCAAGAGCGCGCTGTACGACACCGTTCAGGCACTGGCAGCGACGAGAAGCTCGGGCGAGGTGATCTTCGTGGGAACGCACGTCGACGACCTGGGCGAGCACCGTCCCGGTCTCCAGGCAGCGATGGAGCATGGAGTCGTGGCCCCACTCGTCGACGCCGGATTCAACAAGTCGGATGTACGCGCACTCGCTCGCCGGTGGAATCTGTCGAACGCCGAGAAGCCGGCTGCTCCATGCCTCGCCAGCAGAGTGCCGGTGGGAATCGAAGTCACTCCGGAGAAGCTCGCGCAGATCGAGGCAGTCGAGGGATTTCTCCGCAGTCACGACGTCTGGCCCGCACGCGCACGCTGGCACGAGACGATCGTTCGCCTTGAGATACCGCCGGCGATGTTCGAGCGCGTTGTCACGGACCCCTTCCGTGAAGAGCTGCGACGGGCCTGCAGGAAAGCGGGATTCAAGTTCGTCGCACTAGACCTCGGCGGACTCCAGAGTGGGAGCCTGTCGCTGCCGCTGCTCGCATCATGACTCAGGTTCGCTGGGACGCGGATCGAGAATCGCGAACGGGCGTTCCCGAGGTCGTCTACGGTCCGGGCAAGACGGCCGCGCATCTCCGTCAGATCTTCGAGAACACGAACCAGCTTCGCATCGCGTCGCGACTCAGTGACGATCAGATGGCGGTGCTGGGCGATCTCGCGACGATCCATCCCGAAGCACGGATGGCCGTACGCAACGCCCGGGAGAAGCGAAGCATTCCGGTGATTCCCATCATCACCGCCGGAACCGCCGACATACCGGTGGCGCTGGAGGCTGCCGTCACGCTCGACGCGATGGGCGTACCGACCACAACTCATTTCGATGTAGGAGTGGCAGGCATCCACCGCCTGCAGTCGATCTTGCCGGAGCTCACCAGCGCCCGCGTCTGCATCGTCGTCGCGGGAATGGATGGCGCATTGCCCGCGGTTGTTGCCGGTCTCGTCCGAGCACCCGTGATCGGCGTGCCGACTTCGATCGGCACCGGTGTGGCTCAGGGAGGAATGGTCGCTCTGAACACGATGCTGGCCAGCTGCAGCCCGGGTGTCGCCGTGGTCAACATCGACAACGGATTCGGCGC
>JANMMF010000284.1:0-13375 GCA_031372985.1 Gemmatimonadota bacterium | reverse complement strand
GCTGCCGCGTGACAGGCGAGATCATGCTCTCCCAGGTACGCTTCCGTCTCGACGATGATTCCGCTCGCGATCCCATCGTCGGTCTCGCACTCGAGGACCGTGCCGAGCATCTCGCGCGCAACAATCTCTGTCTCGCGCTCGTAGAACGCGCGAGGAAGAACCCGGCCCACTACTCGCTAGCGGACTTGCTGCGGCTCTTGCGAGCGGTACGCCGCGGTGCGGGCTTGTCGCCTTCCTCACCGGATGCGGCTGCCGTTTTCCGGCCGCGACGCGGCTTCGGCTCGCCGCCGGACGCGCGCTTCCTGGAGCTGCGAGGCTTTGCCTCTCCATCCGTGGAGAGCGCGTCTTCACCGGTGAGCGGCAGATCCGGCACCGATTCCGTGAAGACCGGCTCCGGAGCGGGTCGCGATGTCTCCACCACTCCGACGGACAGGAGGTTCGGAGGCATGATGCCCACACGCGCACCAATCGGCCCGCGCCCTCGTCCGCGACTTGGCGGCGCGCTGCGCGCACCCATTCCCGTCGGGATTGCTGGTGCAGACGGAGCCGGCTTCGGCGGCTCGGCGGCAGCAAGCTGCTGGCTTACCGATGTCGAAGGTGCCGCGGGCGCGACTTCGTAATCCGTACCGCGACGGCGCAGGTCGACGATGTCGGCGCCGTGCGCATCCTGGAGGATGCGGAGGAAATTCCTCTCGCTCAGACTTTCACTGTCCCTTCCGAGAAGCTCTCGTGCGGTCGAGCGAACCTGGCTCGCGCGTGCGGATCCGTTCTCGCCCACCGCCCGGCGGACGAGGTTGAAAGCTTCCTCGCGCGTGAGACGCAGTCCAGTGGATCCGATCTCGTCCGCCTTGGCGGGCGGTGCTGCAGCCGCAGGGCGAGCCGACTCGCGCGGCGGCACCGCCACTTCCGACTCGCCGGCCGGCTGAGCCACGACTGGCGTCGTACGTGGGCCGCGGGCCTCGCGGTCGCGTCCTCTGCCACCCCTCCGACCACGACGCGGCCGCTCGGTGGTCTCACCCTCTTCGACGGAGCCGGCGATCCGAGGCACGCGCGGTTCAGTAGGCTCCTGACCAGCGGGAAGCGTGCGAGCGGCGCCTGGCGGGCCGACCTCGAGCTGTCCGTTCTCGAGCTTGGTCAGCGTCAACAGTCCCTTGTGCGCGGCTTCCGTCACGAATCGCGAGAACTTCGACATGCCGAGGTTCTTCTCGTCGAACGAGCTGTCCATCTGCTGCATCACCTGCTTGAGACGGTCGGCGCGCATCACGTCGCCGTTCCGCTTCATGCGGGCAATGGCTTCGGTGACGAGATCCCACGGATCGCGCTTCACGACTTCCTCTTCACCGCTCTTCACCAGGCCGGCGAGCGCGTTGTAGCTGTAGTACTCGTCGCAGTTCATCACCAGCAGGTCGCTCGATGATTCGCGGATGCCTACGCCGATGACGTACTTCCCGTATTCCTTGAGCTTGGTGACGAGGCTGGCGAAATCGGAATCGCCGGAGAGCAGAATGAACGTGCCGATCTCCGGGCGAGTGAACACCAATTCCATTGCATCGACAGCGAGCCGGATATCAGTGGCGTTCTTCTTCGCCGATCCGTAGGCGGTCGCCATGATCATGTCGATCGACGATTCGGCCAGAGGAACGATGTACTGCGGATAGCGCCGCCAATCGGCGTACGCGCGCTGTACTGATACCTTGCCTTTGACGATGTCGGAGGAGAGGAGATTCTTCAGCTCCGTCTGCAGCTCGGATCGGATGCCCATCGTGACGTTGTCGAAGTCGATGAGCAGTGCGGCGTTGGGTGCATGGTGCTGGGTGCTTGCTGTTGCGGGTGACATTGCTTGCGGCCCGCGATGAATTGGGGCGATTTGTTGCCGGTGCGTGCTTGTTGGCGCAGACCGGTGGGGTGCGCTCGTTGGCGCGGCCCGGTGGGGGCGAGAATTCATGAAGTTTTGGGAATAACCAGTGCGAGGCTGCGTGCCTGCGATCCTTGCCGCGACGGCTGCACGCCGTGTCTTTCCTGCGACGGACGCCGCAGGCGGTGCGTCTTCAGGTCCATGCGAATGCGTCAACCCTCTGGTTGACGGGGTCGCCGGATCCTCGAAGTCGCGCCGTACGGGTATAATTTATACCTAAACTCCCATGAATCAACTCCGGTTCCGTACGCGCCTGGTTCTGATCCTGTCCTTGTTCGCGATCGTGCCGGCGCTGCTGCTGACGCTGTTGTGGAGCGGAACAGTGAGCACTGCACTCCCGTTCGTGACGGGCCGCTCGGCCTGGGACAGCGTTGCGGCAAGCGGCGAGAAGGCGATTGCCGCGGCTCGTCAGGCGCCTCTGACCGCGTCCCAGCGCCGCGCCGTCGATGCGCACGAGCGCGAGCTCCGAACGTCGGTGGAACAGGCGCGGCGTTACAGCTTTCTCGCCGGACGCACCGTCCGCGTGATCGCGATAGCGGGCGTTCTCGCCCTGCTCGTGCTGACCGGAATCGCGTCTCGCGTAGCCGGGCATCTAAGCCGCCAATTGAGCCGTCCGCTCGACGAGCTGGTGCGCTGGACGGAGCTGATTGGGCACGGTGAGGCGCTCCCGCCGCCGCCCGAGCCGACCGTGATCTCTACGGAACGGAGGAACGGCGACGATGGGACTACCATCGAAGTGACGACGAGCCGCGTCCGCGGCGCGCCCGAGTTCGAGACCCTGCGCCGAAGCATGCGCGAGATGGTGTCTGAGCTGGCGCACGGGCGGCGCCAGGCGATCGAAGCCGAGAGGCTCACCGCGTTCAGGGAGAGCGCGCGGCGGGTTGCTCACGAGATCAAGAATCCGCTGACCCCGATCCGGTTTGCGCTGGCGCGCCTTCGTGGCCAGGCTCCGGACACGCTGCAGGAAGATGTCGACGTCATCGCCATCGAATCGGAGCGACTCGATCGCATGGCCAGGAGCTTCGCTGAGTTTGGAAGGCTCCCCGACGGTCCCGCGGCTGAGGTCGACATCGGCGATCTCGTTCGTTACACCGCCCGCAGCTGCGTGCCGCCCAACGTTGCTCTCGACCTCGAGATAGATGAGAATCTTCCGAGAGTGCACGGCCACAACAGCGCGCTGGCCGGCGCATTGAGTAACGTTCTCCTCAACGCCGTCGACGCGTCCGCTGATGGCGGCCGCATCACGGTGAAGGCGAGCCAGGTGAGGATGGCCGGCCGTCCCGCCGTGCGCATATCGGTCGCCGACACCGGAAAGGGCATTGCGCCGGAGAGTCTGGAACAGATCTGGGAGCCATACGTCACCAACAAACCCGGCGGCACCGGACTAGGGCTCGCCATTGCGCGGCAGGCGGTGTGGGCGCACGACGGGACCGTGAACGCGACGAGCACGCTCGGAAAGGGAACTGAGATTCAATTTACGATACCAACCGACGGTGGAAACGCCGTGACGGAGAGCTGAAATGGGACCAGAGATAGTCGTTCCGCTGGGCGCTTTCGTCTGCGCCATCATCCTCGCCATCGGCGTTCCCCTGGCGCGCGCATTCTCGCGGAGGATGGATGCGGAATCCAGGAACCCGCGTCTTCCCACGGAGGTAACGGATCGGCTCGAGCGGATGGAGCAGGCACTCGATTCTGTCGCGCTCGAAGTCGAGCGCATCTCCGAAGGGCAGCGATTCACCACCAAGCTGCTCTCCGTAGGAAGGGGCGCCGCTGAAAGCCGGCAGGTCTCACCAGGCGGTGCCTCCGCGCAGGACCGCAGCACGTAAGTGCCGATCGTTCTCATCGCCGACGACGAGCCGAACATTCGGCGCATGGTCGGCGCGCTGCTGACGGGTGAGGGTTACGAGGTAGCCGAAACCCCCAGCGGGATCGAAGCCGTCGCGCGCGTGAAGGAGGGCGAGCCCGACGTCGCGCTCGTCGATCTCATGATGCCCGGCGACCTGGATGGAATGGCGACACTGGGCAAGCTGCGCGATCTCGCGCCCGACCTCCCGGTAATCATGATGAGCGGCCGAGCAGGACTGGCCGACGCAGTCAAGGCGACCAAGCTTGGCGCCTTCAACTTTCTCGAGAAGCCGTTGACGCCCGAGGGCGTGCTGCTCGCGGTCGCTTCCGCGCTCGAGCTGAGGCAAACCCGTCGCGTCGCGCGCGCGCTGCGCGCTGAGTTGGGCTTCGGCGGACAGATGGTCGGCAACAGCGACGCGATGGCGGTCGTGCGCCAGATGATCGCACGCGTGGCGCCGACGGATGCGCGGGTCCTGATCACCGGAGAATCCGGAACTGGCAAGGAGCTGGTGGCGAGCGCGATCCACGACGGCAGCGCACGCCGCGACAAGCCGTTCGTTCGCGTCAACTGCGCAGCAATACCGCGCGACCTGGTCGAGAGCGAGATGTTCGGCCACGAGCGCGGAGCATTCACGGGCGCGACGCAGACGCGCATTGGACGCTTCGAGCTGGCGCACCACGGAACTCTCTTCCTCGACGAAGTCGGTGACCTGGGTCCCGACGCCCAGGCAAAGCTGTTGCGCGCGATCGAGGCGAAGGAGATCCAGCGTGTCGGTGGCAACAGAGTGATCCGCACAGACGTCCGCATCATTTCCGCAACCAATCATGATCTCGAACGAGCGGTGCGCGGGGGCACCTTCCGGGAAGATCTGTATTTCCGCCTGAAGGTCATTCCGCTGGCGATTCCTCCCCTGCGCGAGCGCGGCGACGACATCCTGGCGCTGGTGCAGCACTTCTCTGAGCAGTTCCTGCAGCGAAGCGGACAGGCAAAGCCGCGATGGAGAGCCGATGCGCTCCAACTCCTCCGCGACTATCCGTGGCCGGGAAACGTGCGCGAGCTCGCCAACATCGTCGAGCGTCTCGCGATCCTGCATCCGCACTCGGAGATGACGGGACAACAGGTCGAGGATGTGCTTATTATCGATCGCGATGACGAGGACGCTTCGCCGACGACACCCAGCCGTCCGCAGGAGAAAGTCACCGGAAGGAGGGAGTCTCTTACGAGTAGTCCGGTCGCGCTCGCCGACAAGCTGGACACCTTCGAGCGAACGGTGATCGCCAGAGCGCTCGCCGAAGCCGGCGGAAATGTCGCCGATGCAGCGCGAAGGCTGCAGACTGACCGGCCGAATCTGTATCGTCGCATGAAGCGGCTCGGAATCAACGCCACGAGGGTATAAGCGCGCCATGACAAATACCGGCAGAATGGTTCGAGCCCTGAGCACGCTTTTCGTGCTGGGCGTGCCCGCTCTCGCGCGCGCCCAGGACGGCGACACCCTTGCGACTGACACGACCGCCGAGCGGCTTGGGCTGTGGGCGCGGACGAGCCGCAGCAGCGGGCTGTTCATCGGCTCCGGCAAGACTTACAACCGCGTCGAAGGGCTTCCTGTCTACATCGGCCCGTCGTTTCACGACAGTGCCGGTGCCGCCGAGTTCAACGTGTCGGTGCTAGGCATCATCAGAAGCGCGAACACGTTTCACTGGGATCGTCAGAACCTGGGTCACCGGATCAGGGCCGACATCCGCGTAGGGCGCGGGCGAGGATACGGGCTCGGTGTCTCGTCGTACGACGTGATAACTCCGGTCGAAACCTGGCACCTGCCTGACCCGGATGCGGGTCTGGCGACACTTTTTGGTCACCGCGATTTCCGCGACTACTTCAATCGTCATGGATCCAAGGCGACCGCGACGTTCAACATGAGCGCGCGGAGCAGCTTTTCCGTCGACTGGAGCGATGAGCGCTGGAGCTCGGTGAGGGCGCGAAGCGTCTTCACTGTTTTCGGGAATGGAAAGGCGTGGCGCGCGAATCCGGTCGTCGACGCCGGTCGATTCCACATCGGTGTCGCCAGCGCGAACATCGATACCCGGAACGACGACATCAATCCCTCGACTGGCTGGCTCATTGTGGCGGAGTACGAGCGCGGGTCGGGACGACTCAGCGATGCTGGTCCGACATCGCCGCTCGCCCGTCCGGCCGCGCCCGTCCAATTGAGCTACGGCCGCATGCTGGTCGATCTGCGACGGTACAATCGGCTCTCTCCCACGAGCTGGATCAACGGCAGACTCGTGCTGGGTGGATGGCTGCACGGCGATCAGCTGCCGCTCGAGCGGCGGTTCTCGGTCGGCGGCATAGGGACGATTCCCGGATTCGATTTCCGGAAATTCCAGCCCGGCACGCTCGACGTCTCGCAATGCAGCGATGGCGGCGCGCCACCTCCGGGAAATCCAGCGCAGTGCGAGCGGGTCGCCCTCGCTCAGCTCGAGTACCGGAACGAGCTTCATTCCTCGTTCTTCGATTTTCTGAATTCGCGTCCGATCCGGCTTCGCGGGGTCGGCTTCACCGTGCGACCAACGGCTGTCGCATTCGTCGACGCCGGCCGGGGGTGGCTCGTCGGCCCGCCATCGGGAACGCTGCAGTACTCCAGTCGCAGCTTTCCGCGATTCGGAACATTCCGGACCGACGTCGGTCTTGGGCTCGACCTCGGAATCTTCGGCGTGTACGTCTCGAAAGCGGTGTCGAGCCCGAAGGAGCCGGCGAATGTGTTTCTGCGGGTGCACCGCCGGTTCTAGTGATGCCGAACTTCAGCGTTCTGCTCGTCGTCGGCCTTTTCTCCGCTTCCGCACTGGGCGCGCAGAGAGTGCGCCTCGACGTGTTGCCGCCCCCGCAGAACGCGTGGGCGGACGACGAGCCGTTCGTGTCGTCGGCGGGGCTGCTCACCGACGCCTCGATGCGGGATCTCCTCGCCAACGGATTCCCGGCGCGCCTGCACTATCGTCTCGAGCGGTGGGTGAACGGGAGATGGTTCGACGACCTGAAGGCCGCATCCGAGTGGGACGTGATCCTCAAATACGACGTGCTCGGCAAGAAATACCAGGTTGCGCGCGTCGTCAACAAGAAAGCGCAATCGCTCGGCGAATTTGCGACGCTCGAGGAGGCATCATCCGCGGTCGAGGCCCCGTACCAGACTACACTCGCGCTCCCGAAAAAGGGGCAGCGGGGGTACTACAATCTGCTGCTCGATGTCGAGACGCTGTCGCTCAGCGATCTCGACGAAGTGGAGCGATGGCTGCGCGGGGAGCTCAAGCCGGCGGTCAGCGGGAAAAAGAATCCGGGCACCGCGGTTGGGCGCGGCGTTCGCACACTAGTGGTTCGATTGCTGGGTGGGGAGAAGAGACACTACGAGGCTAGGACGGGGACGTTCCGCTTGTAGAACTGCGGACCGCGGACGTAAAACTGCGGACTGCGAACCTACTGCGGACTGCCAACTAGACAATACTTCGGACTGCGGACTAACTACGGATTACGGACTAACTGCGGACTCCGAACCAAGTGCAAGATCAGCGGTAAATCCAGGTGTGGTCCGCAGTCCGCAGTAGGTCCGCAGTCCTCAATTAGTCCGCAGTCCGCAATGGCACCTAGTTGGCAGTCCGCGGTAGGTTCGCAGTCCGCAGTTGCAGTTAACTGATCTTGTGCCCCAGATGGTGCCCATTCAACGGGTGCCGGTGCTCCAGATCCTCGAGATGGTGGAGGGTCTCCTCGCCGTAGAACAGCTTGATGTACTTCGCCTGGGTCGCCGTAAGCCGGCGGACCGCCCAGCTCAGATGCACGAAGTGGGGCTCGACGGGCGCGTGCATCGGGTGCATCCCGATCTCGTTCGGCAGATTGTTGGCTTTCTTCGTGTTGCAGGGGCTGCAGGCGGTCACGACGTTCGTCCAGTCGTTGGCGCCGCCGCGGGAGAGCGGGATCAGGTGGTCGCGGGTCAGCGATTCGCGCGGCCTGAGCTCGATCTGGAGTCGCCCGCAGTACTGACAGCGGTAGCGATCGCGGGCGAACAGGAAGGTGTTCGTGACCTGTCGGCGGAAGCGGCGGGGGACGTGGATGAATCGCGTGAGGCGGATCACGGCCGGACGCGGAAGCGTCAATTTCTCGGACCGAACGACGCGATCCGAATCAGCCTCTACGATCTCCGCCTTTCCATCGATCACGAGCCGCAGGGCGCGGCGCAGCGGAACCATCGTCAACGGCTCGAATGAAGCATTCAGTGCCAGACAACCAACGATCAAGCACTCCTCCTTGGCAAACCAACGGCAAACCAACCCAAATATACAGCTCCGACGACACCTTCACGCCGCGGATCCTATTCTTATGCGACGACGGCAACTCCGCCCGGTAACACGTAATACCCTCGAAAGAAAAACAAAATCTGTAGGCGGCCGGAGCCCCGGTGAACCGCGCGCCTAGATCGGCGCGGCCGACATGTCGTCCACCCGCTCTCTGGTCGGCTTGCCGCGAGTCCTGCTCTCCGCCCGGGAGACCTTCGGAACCGGCGTCAGCCAGCCATAGCGGTCTTCCAGGATGCCCGTCGCGATCCCCATGTACTCGCGCTGGATTGCGAGGGTTAGCGGCCCGGGCTTCCCCGTGCCGATCGAAATACGGTCAACAGAGCGAATCGGCGTGATCTCAGCCGCCGTTCCCGTAAAGAAGAGCTCGTCGGCGATGTAAAGCATCTCGCGAGGAATCGATCCCTCGACGACTTCGACATTCATGTCGGCCGCAATCCGGATCACCGAATCGCGCGTAATTCCGTTCAGAATCCCCGAGCTGATTGTGGACGTGAACAGCTTGCCGTCACGAACGAGAAACAGGTTCTCGCCGCTCCCCTCCGACACCAGCCCGAAGGAGTCGAGCATGATTCCCTCGACGTAGTTGTCAACCCGGGCCTGCATTTTGGACAGCTGCCCATTCAAGTAGTTCCCGCCTGCCTTCGCGAGCGACGGAAAGGTATCCGGCGCCGGGCGTCTCCAGCTCGATACGCAGACGTCAGCGCCATTCTTGAGCGCGTCGGCGCCGAGGTACGTGCCCCACGTCCAGGGAATGATGAAGACCTCGAGCGGAGTATCGTGCGGGAGCACGCCCATCTGCTCGCCGGTTCTGAGCGCGACCGGCCGCAGGTAACAATGCGGGAGGCCGTTCTCGGCGACCGTCTCGACCGCTGCCTTCGACATCTCATCGATCGAATACTTTAGCGGCATCCGATAGATCCGGCACGAATCCTCGAACCGGCGCATGTGCGAGCCAAGCCTGAAAACGGCCGGGCCGTTGGGCGTGTCGTAGCAGCGGATGCCCTCGAAGACGCTCGAACCGTAGTGGACGACGTGACTCATGACGTGAATCGTGGCGTCTTCCCAATCCACAAACTTCCCGTCGCGCCAGATACGGTGATGATTATCTACTGCCGCCATTGATCCAGGCTTCCTTCGGAGGGGAGCTTGAAGATACCGAACGGATATGGGGCTTCGCTACGGGCTCTGGGACTCAGGGCTGCGGACTGCCGGACGCCAGCCCCAGCTTCTTGCGAGCGAACGGACGCGCAAATGCGGCCGGTGGATTGTGCGCGGTCGCGAGATCGTAACCCTTCTGGTACAGTGACTTCGCCTTCTCCCGCTGACCGAGTTTCTCGTACGTCGAGGCCAGCAGGATGTGCATGAATGGATCGCGATCGTTGCCCCGCATCGCGACGGCTTTCGTCAGCTCCGTCTCCGCGGTCTTCAGATCGTCGGTGTAGAGCGCCACGTAGCCCACCAGGTAGGGGAAGAAACGCTGCTGTTGCGACACCATCGCCGTGTCGGCGCCGTCGAGTGCGCGGCGCGCGGCTTCGATCTGACGTCTGGCTTCAGCCTTGTCCCCTCGGCGCGCAGCGAGTCGCCCGAGCGCGTGATGGAGACGGAAGTCCCAGAGATTCCTGGAATGCGTCTTTGGCTCAGGTTCCTTGAGACCAAGCTCACTGCCCATGCGGTAGTACTTCTCCGCTGTACTCAGATCTCCGACGTCGATGCACACGCGCGCGGCCTCGTTGGCCATCTCGCCCTGTTGGTAGAAGGCGTTCTGCGGCTCCTCGCGCTCCCGCGTCTTCCAGTACGCGATGACCATCTCTTCATACTTGACCGTATTCGGGCAATCGCCATCGAAGGCGTAGGACATCGCCATCGCGCGCTGCGCCGCAGCCTTCGCCGCCGGGGTCGCGGCAGAGTCGATCAACCGCTGGAAAGCGGCGCGCGCCTCGGAGGTTCGACCATCCGTGTCGAGTCGCCCTGCCACGCGGAGAGGTGACTGCGAGGTGTCAGGCTGCATCTGCGCGTCGAGAGCGCCCGGGATCGAGAACGACAGGAGGCCGGCCGCGGCGAGGACAGCACGGACGATGGATCGAGCGGGCGTTTTAGTCATGGGACAACGTTATCAACGGGACGCCCACGTCGCGAGGGCGGTGCCGATAGCCTGGACTCGGGCCTCCAACGCCTGGTCCGGCGATCGGGCGCGCCCGCGCTCGACCAGCACGCGGCCCTTCACCGTAACGAGCTCGGCCGAGCGGCCCGGGAGCGCAAAGATCGCCGCCGAGTAGGGGTCGCCCGTGGGTATCGTGCGCGGGCTGTCCGTCCTGAAGGAGGCGAGGTCCGCATCCTTACCGACTTCCAGTGAGCCGATGCGCGCATCGAGGCCGAGCGCGCGAGCGCCTCCGATTGTCGCGAGCTGGAGGGCGTCGTGCGCACCGAAAGCGTCGTGCCGGCGCGTCGCGGCGCGGTGGATCAGAACGGAAAGCCGAGCCTCGTCGAGGATGTCCATCCGGTTGTTGCTGGCAACCGAGTCCGACCCGATACCGACTCTGATTCCGGCGGCAATCAACGGCAGGAGCGGAGCGATGCCGTGCCCGAACTTGGCGTTCGATGCGGGGCAATGCGCCACCGCGCAGCCGTGGCGGGCCATAATTGCGATGTCTTCCGGGTCGACACGCACACAGTGGATCAGGAGAGGGCCGCGCTCGAGTGCGCCACGCTGCTCGAGAAGTGCGATCGCTGATCGCGCGCGCGGCGAGACGGAAATCCCGCGGCGCTGCCAACGCTCCGCAAAGTCACCCGTACCGCGCGTAACGAGGTCGACCTCGGGCTCGCTCTCGGCGATATGCATCGCGAGAGGCAGCTGGCGGGAATTGGCGAAGCGCGCAGCGGCGTCATAGAGGGGATCGGAGACCGTGTACGGCGCGTGCGGAGAGACACCGAGCGTGACGAGCTCGGTTTGCTCGAGCCGCAGGGCTTCGACACGCTCTTCCAGCTCTCGCATCGCGATCTCTGCCTGCGATGGATCGGGCCCGAACACTTCCTGGTACATGACCCCGCGCACGCCGGCCTCGCGCATCGCCTGCATCACGACCCCGCTCGAGCAGGTATCGGCGTAGGTGGTGATGCCAGCCTCGACTCCTTCAACGATGCCGAAGCGGGCCGAGTCGAGCAGCGCTTCACGATCCATGATCTCGTTCCTGCTCAGGCGCAGCTTGTCGATCCACTGCGCGAACCGGCAATCCTCGAGAAATCCGCGCATCGCGGTGAGCTCGAGGTGTGTATGCGTGTTGACGAGACCCGGAAGCAGGATGGCTTCGCCGAGGTCGTGGTCGTCACCAGGCGGGGCGGCGGAGCGTGGCCCGACGTAGGTGATCAGTCCGTCGCTCTCGACGACGGTTCCGTTCTCTATCGGCGGCTGGGTGATAGGGAGCACCCAACGCGCGTGATAGCGCATCAGCGCGGTGGGCGTTCCGCCGACGGAATCGTGTCGGTGCGCCGTCTGACCGAATCACGGCGAAGGCTGTCGGCGCGGCGGATCGAGTCACGCGAAAGCGGTTGACGCCTCGTCGTGTCGAACACCGTTGGAGTGCGGGGCTGATTGCGAGAGGGCACGGGCTCGTAACCCGGCTGAATCGTCGGCGGAGTCACTCTGATTGGCTGTTGAACACCGCCGGGCGACGGCGAGATGGTACTGAAAGTGTCGACCGGCACGTATCCCGGCGTCCCGTAGGCCAGGTGCTTGTCGCAATCGCGCGTCGGCTCGGTTCCGGAGATGTAGAACTCGCTCGCCACCAGGCTGCGCGGGCAGTACGGCGTCTGCAGCAGGCCACTGCTGATGTCGATCTCGCGGGTCACGATCGAGAGCGGCCTCGGCCAGTCCGGCGGTGCCGGCTTTCTTCGGTACACCTCGGTCATGAACGCAGTCCACGCCGGAGCGGCGAGCACGCCGCCCTGCGCGTTGTCCTTGATCTTCCGCGGCCGGTCGAAGCCCATCCAGACACCCGCGACGAGATCGGCCGTGTAACCGATGAACCAGACATTGGTCCCATCGTTCGTCGTTCCGGTCTTTCCTCCGGCGGGATAGTGAAACCCGGCGCCCCATACGCTTCCCGCGGCGGAGCCCCGACGCACGACGTCCTTCATCATGTCCACCATCACCCACGACTCTTCGGGTGACAGGACCTGCGTCCGCGTCGGTGTCGGCTGCCAGAGGATCTCGCCCTTCTGGTTCTCGACCCTGATGATGGCGTTCGGCGTAGCGCGCACGCCGAGATTCGCGAACGCCGTATATGCCGAGATTATCTCGATCGGATAGACATCGGCCGCCCCGATGTGAATCGACGGATAGGGCGGAATCGGCGTGGTGATCCCGAAATTCCGCGCCTCGTTGATTATCGTCTGCTCTCCCAGCTCCATGCCGAGCCGGATCGTCGACACGTTGCGCGATTGGTAGAGCGACTGCCGCATGGGAATCTGACCGAGAAACTGCAGATCGTAGTTCTGTGGATCCCACTCGGGCTGACCGGGAACCTGAAGGACGAGCGGGCTGTCGTTGACTATGTACGACGCCGGTCTGCCGTTCTGAACAGCCGCTGCGTACACAATCGGCTTGAACGCCGAGCCCGGTTGGCGGAGCGCCTGCACGGAGCGATTGAACTTCGAGTCGTCGAAATCGCGACCGCCGACCATCACCCGCACCGCGCCGTTGCGCGGATCGAGCGCGAGGAACGCGCTCTGCAAGTACGGAGACGTGCCGCTTCCCACGTCACCTTCGCGGTGCGCAATGTAGTGCTCGAACGTCTCGTGCTTGTACGGCCCGAAGCGACCCGCTTCGATCGCGAGGACCTGGCGCTCCAGCGCGCGCTCCGCCGCGTACTGCGCGTCGAGATCGAGCGTGGTGTAGACCCTGAGCCCCTGCTCGTAGAGCTGCTTTCCGAACTGCGCATCAAGCTGCTGCCTCACCCACTCGACGAAATACGCCGCGGTCTCGCCGGCGACGCTCTTGGTGGCGAGCTGGAGCGGGTACGCTCTGGCGCGGCTGGCATCGGCCTCGCTGATCTTGCCTTCGTCTCGCATCAGTCCGATCACCGTGTTGCGCCGCTGGATGGCGCGCTCGGGATACCGAACCGGGTTGTACCGCGCCGGCGCTTTTGGCAGCGCGGCGAGGGTTGCAGCTTCGGCGAGATTCAGATCGCGAACAGATTTGCCGAAGTACCGTTGCGACGCGGTCTCGACCCCGTACGCGCCGTGGCCCAGGTCGATCTGATTGAGGTACAGCTCCAG
>JANMMF010000239.1:0-2790 GCA_031372985.1 Gemmatimonadota bacterium | reverse complement strand
GCATCGCCTCGAGGGTGTTCTCCGGCGCGCGGGCGCGCCCGCCCCGGTGAGCTATCACCGGTCTTGCGTTGACGTCGAAGAGGACGTTCACGTGCGACCCTCCCGATCCCTTCGGGCCCGATCAGTGGGACGTGATCGGCTGCACCACCAGGACGAAGAACGATCCCGGAATCACCGGCGGGCGCCGGCGCGGGTTAGTGGCAGTCGATTCTGCCGGAACCGCGCCGAACCTGGATGACACGACGTAGATACGGTGGCTCGCCGGATCGAGCGCCATCGTCCGTCCGCCTTGCGCGGTAGTAACTGTCTCGACGACGCGATACGAATCCGGCGAGTCCTGATGAATCACCGTCAACGTGCCTTCGCCGTTCGATGTGTAGACGTCGCGTCTGACCGGATCGTACCCAGCCCCGTCGACTCCGCGGCCGATCGGCACCGTCGTGATCACCTTGCCGTTCCTGTAGTCGGAGACGGCCATCACTCCGCTCCTGCATCCGCTGAACAGCCGCTGACGCCTCGTGTCGATCGCCATCGAGACGGGATTCTTGCACGGCTCGGTCGACCAGCGGCGCGTGACAGCGAGACCCTTCGTCTCGATCTCGACGATCTGGCTGCTGTCGATGAGGTTCACGTAGATCTTTCCGTTGCGAGCGGACTGGCCAGCCTCTGGCTTCCCACCCAGCGGGATGTTGGTGACGCGCGTTCCCTTCTTCGGATCGATTATTGTGGCGGAGTTCGCGTCACCGTTGAACGAGATCACACGACTGGAAGACGGATCATAGATGATCGCGTCGGCGTCTTCCCCTGCCGGGATCCTCGCGATCGTCTTGTAGCTCTCGAGATCGAACATGACGACGGAGCTGTCGTCGCCGGACGTCGCAAAGCCGCGACCCGTCCCCGGCGCCAGCACCACGCCGTGAGCCCCATCTATACCGGTCACCTCGGCGATCAGTCGGCCAGTGTTCATGTCGACTACCACCACCCTGTTCCCCCTGCCGATGAACAGCCGATGGTTGGGCCCGTCGGCAGTCACGTAGTCCCAGCCTCCATCGCCACCCACGGTGTAGGTGTGCGTGACCTCATATGCCTGCGCGGACAGAGCGGGAGCGATGCACAAAGACATCAGCAGCGCGAATCGATGCATGTACGTCCTGGTCAGGGGATTACTCTCGGGGTGACGCCGGGACATGCTGACTACAGTGCCTTTGGATCCTCTCGCTCGAAGAGCGCATCCTTCTTTTGCCACCGATGCAACTGGTGACAGGCGGGGCATTCGATTGGATCCATGTCCTCTACCGGCAGCGCCGCGAACGAGTGTGGGTCCATCGCGAAGCCCGTATAGATCAGTTTTCCTGTGGTCGGGCACTTGATGACGATCCGGTTCAACGTTCCCTCGACAGCGTCTAAGCAGAATCCCTGCATGCAAGGAGAGTTCCGTGATCAGTGCTGGTTTATTGTTTCGCGCACTTTACCTGCGCCTTGATCTGTACGGACTTGGGCGTCGGCGACATGACGTTGGAGATCACCAAGTGGTATGTGCCAGCAGCGGAAAGCGGATAGTTGAGCGCAGTCTCCGAGCCTCTGACCGCCTCCCACGACGAATGAGGTATCGCCGCCGGGTTGGCGTTCCAGAAGAGATACTCGTCGTCGGTGAGCAGAAATACCTCGAGATTACCAGCGAAGCCGCCGATGCCATGGATCTGTCCCACGAGCTGGCATCGCTGTTCCGTCTCGGGCAGCTCGAACAGGTACTGAAGCGCATCGCGCGCGGGGATGGTCGCTGACTTTGCGTCCGCGACCTTGATGGTGATTAGCGCACCCGGCGCTGTTGCGGCGCCTGGCGCAGTCGAAATCGCTGACGGTAGTCTGCCTGGTGCGACTTGTGCGCCTGTCTGTGACTCTTGCGAGTACGCGGTCGCCTCGACAGTCGACGCCGCCGGAACAGTTGCGCGCGCCGGACGAGCGATGACGGTCGTGCCCGAGATCAGAGAGAACATAAGGCCGTACGCCACGACGAGTCCCGCCGCGACTCCGATGCGCGCCTTTTGATCGGCTGGGTCCTGGGATGGTGGCCCGTCCTGCGACCTGTCCCATCCGCATTGCTTGCAAACGGAGGTCGACTCGAGCATCGGCTCGCCGCAAAAACTACAATGTCTCTTCACGCTGCTTCCTTTGACGCTCTGACGTAAACGTCAGATTCCGGGGTCCCAGATCCTTCCTATGGGAGGAGGACGAATCAGGCCCCGGCTCGGAACAGCAGAGTCATGCCCAGATCGACGCTTTCTTCGCCCAGCTCGAGTCTTTGTATCGCTGCGTGAACGCCTTTGCCGTCTCCTTGAGCGCACTGGCATCGTTCGTTGCTTTGTAACGGGAGACCCCGGCCCAGTACTGCGCCTCCGCTGCTCCCTCGGACTTCGGCAGCTCGTCGACGATCTTGCGGAACTCCTTGGTGGCCTCGGCCCACTTCCCCTGCTTGAAGTCCATGTGCGCGCGGCCGAGCATCACCTGCGCCAGGAAATCCTCGAGAGGAAGAAATCCCTCGATGCGGAAAAATTCTTCGCCGTTCGGGTCGAGCTCGAGCACGGTCGGCGTCCAGTGCGCGTTGTACTGCTCGCCGTAGCGTTTGAACGCCTCCGGATCCTCCTTTACGTGGACGCGCGCGGGCAGGAAGTTCTCGTTGACGAAGGCCACCACCCGTTCATTCGGCCACACCTCGGCATCCAGCCGAGCACAGCCACCTCACATAGGCGCGGCGCTGAAATCGAGCAGCACTGGTTTGTTCTGCTTCTT
>JANMMF010000208.1:0-14567 GCA_031372985.1 Gemmatimonadota bacterium | reverse complement strand
GGCGAGAGTGCCGTCCTCGTAGCGCACCTCGACCGCGATGCTCAGTGGCACCTGTGTGTCGGTCTGCTCCGGTCCCATGTCGTCGAGCATCGCGGCGACACCCTCGCCCTGCAGTATCCGCACGATCTCGCGGCGAAGCGTTGGCTCGGTCAATCCCGCGACGGTGAGCTCCTGCGCCGCGATCCCGTGGCGCTCCCGAATCAGACCGAGCAGCAAGTGCTGCGTTCCCACGTAGCCATCACCGAATTCGTGGGCCGCCGCGATCGCCTGATCGAGGACGACTCTCGCCCGCGGCGTGTACGGCAAGTCGGTAAGGGGCATTGCGCGGCTCGCCTCGCCTTCCGTCACTCTCTGCTCGACGGCTTGCTGCAGGACCATTGGATTCACCCCAAGATTCTCGAGGACATCCATCACCAGCGCATCCTCATCTCCGAGGAGGCCGAGCAATAGGTGCTCGGAGCCTACGTGGTCATGATGTCGGCGCTGGGCTTCCTCCCGTGCCTTTATCAGGGCACCGCGTACGCTGCTTGTGAAGTCATAGCCGCTCAAAATCGTCTCCTCGTCGAGGACCCTAAGATTCTCTCGACGGGCCCTCATCGCAAGGACAAGTATGGATAGGCTACCTTTTATCAAGGACATACCGCCGACGGGGGAGCCGATGAGCCTCACGAAACGCGAGACCGACGCGCTCGGCGCGGTGGCCGACACCTTCGTTCCCTCGCTCGCGTTTGCGAAGGATGAAGATCCCGCCCTGTTCAGCATGTCAGCCGCCGACCTCGGCGTCGCGGGGCGCGTAGCGGAAGCGCTGGACCGGATCGACCCGGCAAAGCGGAAAGCCTTTCGTCTCTTTCTGGGATTGCTCGAGAATCCGCTCTTCATCGCGGGGCTGTCGTCGAGGGCGGCGCCCTTCTCCCGTCTTCCCCTCCCGATTCGCGAAGAAGTGATGCAGCGTCTGGCGCGAAGCGTCGTGCCGCAGCTGCGCTCCGCGTATCAGGGAGCCCGAAGTCTGGTCCTGCTCCACACCTACGCCGCCAACGGGTCGCCGGAATCCGATGCGCTGCTGAGCGCGATTGGCTACGAGCCTGGCATCAACCGGAAGGCGACAGCCCCGCACATCCCCCTGGCCAGGATCGGGGCGGACTCTACCATCGAATGCGATGTCTGCGTCGTGGGGTCTGGCGCGGCGGGCAGCGTCGTCGCGGCCGAGCTAGCCGCGAGTGGGCAGAACGTCCTCATCGTCGAGGCCGGCACGGAGTGGAGCGGCGGTGACTACGATCAGCACGAGCTGACTGGAATGCAGCGCCTTTTCCGCGAGGGCGGGGCGTCCGGAACCCGCGATCTGAGCATGTCGCTTCTCGCCGGCTCGTGCGTCGGCGGCGGTACGACGGTCAACTGGCAGTCGTGTTTTCGAACGCCGGACAACGTTCGAGATGAGTGGGCTCGGGTATCGGGGTGCAGCTTCTTTACGTCGGACTCGTTCACCGAATCACTCGACGCGGTCTGGCGGCGAATCGCTGCGTCGACGGACGAGAGCGAGATCAACGAGAACAACAACGCGATCTGTCGCGGCGCGAAGGCGCTTGGGTTCCGCTGGAGCGTGATCGCGAGGAACTCCCTCGGCTGCGATTGCGACCAGTGCGGCAACTGCATGTTCGGCTGCAGAGTTGGGGGCAAGCAGAGCGCAACCAACACCTACATTCTCGACGCGATCAGGTCGGGCGCGCGGCTCATGGCGCCCTTCGCGGCCCGCAGACTCTTACAGAGCAAGGGCAAGGTGACCGGCGTCGGCGGCGTGGCCCGGGATTCGGATGGACAGCTGCGCGAAGTGAAGATCACCGCACCGCGCGTCGTGCTTGCGGCGGGAGCGCTCGAGTCCCCGGCGCTGCTGATGCGATCAGGAGTGCGGTCGTCGCACCTGGGACGGCACCTGTACCTCCATCCCACGGTCGCGGTTACCGGCACCTATGCTCACGCAATCGAGGCGTGGCGCGGACCGCCCCAGACCATTGTCTGCGACGAGTTCAGCGATGTCTCGAACGGCTACGGATACCGGATCGAAGCGGCGCCGGCGCACCCCGGCCTGTCGGCGGTGGGAATCCCATGGTCGAACGCGCGTGAGCACCGCCGTGAGATGCAGCAGGTAAGGTTCGCGGCGTCGTTCATCGTTCTCACGCGCGACTCGAGCTCGGGGCGGGTGCGCATAACGGCCTTGGGTGAGCCTTACTTCGATTACCGCCCCGGCAGGAGCGAGAAGAAGTTATTCAGGGATGGAATGGCAAATGCCGCGCGGATACACTTTGCGGCTGGGGCTGAGCGGATCATGACGCTCCACTCGGCGGGCCTGGTGTGGGAGCGCGCCGGGAATGGCGATTCGATCGAGAAGTTCTGCCAGCGAATTTTGGCCGCACCGACCGCTCCCAACCGACTCCCGCTGTTCAGCGCGCACCAGATGGGCACCTGCCGAATGGGAGTTGATCGCGCTCGCGCAGTGTGTGACGCCGACGGCGCGGTGTACGGCTTGAATGGCGCTTACGTCGCTGACGCTAGTTTGTTTCCCGCGTCGTCGGGGGTGAATCCGATGATTACCATCATGGCGCTCGCACGGCATGTTGCGGTCGGGATGATTCGCTAGCCGGCATCCACAAAACTGAAGCAGGGAGCTGAAAGCCTTGCAGCAGCTTGGCTGGGAGCTTTTCTGGCGGCGTCGGGTCTTCGCAGACCGGGATCCTGTGGGGAAAAGACGGGTCGCGTAGTGAAACGATGGTTGGCCGCGGCTCATTTCCTCAAACTTTGTTTCGTGAGTGACTTCAAGAAATTGCAAGTGTGGCAGAAGGCGCACGCCCTGGCGTTGCATGCTCACCGGATCGCGACAGGGATTCGTCGATCGCACGACATAGCGCTCCGGAGTCAGATCATCCGGGCGGCGATGTCGATCCCTGCAAATATCGTTGAAGGAAGAAGACAGGAAAGCGAAAAGGAGTTCGCGCGGTTCCTGCGAATCGCCCTCAACTCAGGCTGCGAGCTCGAGTATCACTTGATAGTCGCGCGCGACATCGAAGTAATGTCTGATTCCGACTCCGACTCGCTCCTGGCCGAATTGATCGAGGTCAGAAAGATGATCCACGGTCTACTGAACAAGCTTGGGAACCGTGATGTGCACCCCCAGAACGCGAGTATGGAAGCTCCCAGCGAAACTGCTGCAAAGCTTTGAGCTCCCTGCTTTAGTATTCGATGTCTCTACCTGGCGCGCGCTTTTTCCAAATGCGCAGTTGCCGGTTGTCGTCCCGCTGGCGGTTACGGTTTTGCCGATTCGCCGGGGCGAGGAGGTGTGTGCTTTCGAGGCTGTACGACTTCCGCCTGCTTGAGCAGACGCAGCAGCTCCGTGACAGGAAGTCTGTCCCAGTCCTGCGGGAATCGCGCGAGCCGGCGGCGCTGGCTCGGGGACTCGAAACAGAGCCATCCCTCGCTGTAATCTCCGAGGAAGTCTTCGGCGGCGGTCTTCGGGTGGATGGCGGAGCTCATGACCGCCCATACCTTCCACGGCGTACCATCCCCGTCTTTCACATCGCGAACCGCCATCGTCCAGACCCTCCGCTATGCGACAAATCCATTACCGCCAAAGGCGAAGCGTGCGCCGTTGGTCCCGATAGTGGTTTGTACGGAGGAAAGCGTCAAGACCCGATTTGCTGGCTCGACCCGCCGGGATCGCTAGCTGAGTAGCGCGGCCCCGCATTTCGAGCAGAAGTCGGCGTCCCGTTCCGGCCTGGGCCCGCATCGCTCGCACACCCGTGCGTCGCCGGCGCGCATCACGGCGAGAGCCTGCTCCGTGTAGCGAGCCTTCATCGACTCATAGTCGGCGTCGGAGACCTTGCCGGTCTGGCGGTCGAACTCGAGCTCGCGCAGAGCATCAATCGCGGGACTCCGGCGGGCTCCGGTGTCCGGCAGCGGCCGCGGCACTACAGCGGTTTCCGCTCGGAAAAGCGGGTAGAGCACGTAGCACAGCGAGGCGACGGCCAGTGCCGTACCGACGAGGAGCGCCGTCACCGGTCTTTTCTCACCGCGGCATCGATGGCGGCCAGCTCGCCTTCGGTCGCCTCAACGCGCGAGGATGGAACGGTCGCGGCCACGGGCGCGGGCGCCTTCCAGCGTCGGATCAACGCGGCGACGACCACTGCACCGGTGCCGAGCACGATAAAGGGGACCGCGTACCCGAGGAGATTGAACCCGCTCCTCGTGGGAGCCATCAACGCTTTTTCGCCGTACACCGATGTGAAGGCCGCCAATATCTCGTCCCCCGTGTAGCCGCCGGCGACCAGTCCCAGGACATCGCCGTGCATTGCCGGCGACACGCTGCACGCAAAATCCGTGGTGCGGCAGGTGTATACGTCGAGCTGACAGCCGCACTGGCAGTGAATCTTGTGCTCGAGGTCGTCGCGCTCGGCATCCGTCATCGACGGCTTCGCGCCGGGCTTCGGTGCGAGCGTGACCGGACGATAGACTTCACCGGCGTCGGCCATCGGACCATTGAAGGTCTGCACCGCAACCTGCGCCGCTCGAATGCGCTGCGGAAAGGCGGCAGCGCTCAGGCCCAGTGCGGGAACCCCGAGCAGGAAGCTACGCCGCGTCATCATCGGTCGCGTCCGATATCAACGGGATGCCGGGCGATCATCAGAAGCCCACCAGATCGGGAACACGTTCCGGCAGGTGCTGCGGCTTTAGCACTGCGGCGTACCCGCTCTGCGCACGCAGCCTGTCGGCCTGCGGCCACATCACCACGAGTCCGCCGAGAGCCATGAGAGCTCCTCCGAGCCAGACCCAGCGGACGAGCGGATTGAACGTCACGCGAATCTCGGCCGCGTCGACGCCCCTGACGCCGGCCAGCACAACGTAGACGTCCTGCCTGAACGATCCCTGGATCCCGACCTCGGTCGAAGGCTCGAACGTCGGCGCGCCTCGTGAATCGACGTGCTGGCGCTTTTCGCTGGTGATCACCCCAGCCGGCTTGCCGTCGCGGGAGACGTCGAGCGCAATCGCCGTGACCTCACGATTCAAAACCTTGTAGCGCGAGATTCCCTGGCTGAGAAAGGTCCACTGGTGGCCCCATGCATCGGTGACGGTCTTCGTGTCGCCGGCATTCAGCGTGAGATCGAACTCACGCTTGAAGGCGAGACCCGCGAACGCGGCGAAGATCACGACAACCCCGATGTGCACGATGTATCCACCGTATCGCCGGCGATTGCGCGCAATCAGTCGCGGCAGCGCGACGAGCCGTGATTCGCCATACATGCGATGTCTGGCGGACACACCCTTGTAGAACTCCTGGGCGACGGTGGTGAGCACGAGCGCGCCGAACGTATACGAGAGCAGGGCGGGAAAGTTGTGCACCCCGAACGCAAAAACCAGAATTCCGATGGTTACTGCCGCGGCCACTGGCACGATGAATTGCCGTCTGAGATTTGCCACTGACGCCCGGCGCCAGGCGATCAGAGGCCCGATACCGGTGAGCAGGAGGAGCAACAGTCCAAGCGGAACATTCACAGTGTTGAAGAAGGGCGGCCCGACAGTGATCTTGTTCCCGCGCACGGCCTCGCTAATGATTGGGAAGAGCGTTCCCCACAACACCGAGAACGCGATTCCGATGAGAACGAGATTGTTGTAGAGGAACGCGGCCTCGCGGCTCACCATGCTCTCCAGCTCCGCGTGTGATCGCAAGTCGTTCAAGCGCGTCGTGACGAGATATACCGAGGCCACGATTCCCAGCACGAGAAACCCCGCGAACCACATGCCCACCGGCGATTGCGCAAACGAGTGAACGCTGGAGATGATGCCGCTGCGCGTGATGAACGTCCCGAAGATCGAGAGCAGGAACGCAGATATGACCAGCGTTACGTTCCATTTGCGCAGCATTCCGCGCTTCTCCTGCACCATGATCGAATGCAGGAACGCAGTATTCACCAGCCACGGAAGCAGCGATGCGTTCTCGACCGGATCCCACGCCCAGTATCCGCCCCAGCCCAGCTCGACGTACGCCCACCACATGCCGAGCACGATGCCCACTGTGTTGAAGAACCAGGCCAGCAATGCCCACCGTCTCACCGCCGCCAGCCACTCGGCGTCAAGACGCCGGGTCAGGAGTGCCGCGATGGCGAACGCGAATGGAATCGAAGTCGCGACGAAGCCGAGGTAGAGGTTGGGCGGGTGGATCGCCATCCCCGGATTCTGGAGCTGTGGATTGAGGCCGCGTCCGTCGGGCGGAATCCAGTCGAGCCGCTCGAAAGGATTGGAGCCGAGACAGAGAGTGCCCAGGAAGAAAACGAGGATCAGAGCGAGTGTGCCGGACACGTACGGCATCAGCTCGCGATTGCGGGTGCGATTCGTCCGGACCGCGATGGCGGAGTAACCAGCGAGGATCAGCGCCCAGAAGAGCAGCGATCCAGCTTGCCCGCCCCAGAATGCGGAGATCGTGTAGACCTTGGGGAGATTGGCGCTCGTGAACGACGCGACGTACTTGATCGAGAAGTCGTGCGTGAGCAGTGCAGTCCAAAGTCCGAGCGATGCGAGCACGACCATCGCCAGCGTGGCGTAGATCGCCCGCTCTCCGCTCTCGATCAGGTCCGCGCGGCGCATCTGACCACCCGCGAACGACACCGTGGCCGCCCAGGCCGCCATGAGGAGAGCGACCCAGAGGGACAGCTCACCAACGAGGATCACGTTCTCCGTTCCACATGGGCGCTTGCAACGAGATAGCCAGCCGTCTCAAATCCGAGCGCGCCGAACAAGATGAATCTTATGCCGGGTTTCACGACAGGAATATAGGGAAATGCACAGAGGCGCTGGGGCGAAGCGCGCGGCGAATCTGCCTCAAATGCCCTGCACCTCCCGTCGGGCGGGACCCTCGGTTGCCTACCGCTTGGCGGCGTTCTTGTCCAAAGCGGGAGCGGGCTTGAAGCCCGCCGGGAGACTCGTTCCCGTCGCCGCGCTCTTCACTTCCACTATGTCGCCCTTCATCGAGCCGAGCGCCGACAAGAGCTCATCCTGTTCCCGTTTCGGCACCTTGAAGGAATTCAACGCCATCGAGAGGTGTTCGACGAGCGCATTGAACTCGCCTTCGGTCACACGCATGTCGCGGTGCGCTTCCTTCATGTTACGTCCAGTGTAGGTGCACGGGCCGCCGGTCTGCGCACAGATCTGGTCGACGAGCATCGCCTTCACCCTCGGGATGTTGCTGCGCGCGAATTTCTTGTTAATGCGGGCGTCGGCGGCAACGTGCGCGACGAAGGTGTCGACTACCGCTGTGATTGCGGATTTCCCTCCCAGCCGGTCGTAAAGCGATCGGCTCGCCGCGGTGTCGGACATCGCACCCGTCGCGGTGGCGCCCATTGTATCGCCTTCTGCTTGCTTGTCCTTGTCACTCGAGCAGGCTACGCCGACGAGAACGGCCAGCCAAAGTCCAAGGGCTGCGGCGTAAGTCGTGCGTGAACGATCTCGCATTGGCTCCTCCAGAGTTGAACCCGGTATCAAGTCTTGATCTTGCGCAGCTTTAGGCTGCGTGGCAAGGACTGACTACAACTAGCGACAACCCTACCATTTTGCGACGCTGGCTAGGGCGCCGCCATCATCACGCCCTCTGCTCCGCCTGCTTGTATCCTGGAGTGTCCTTGTACTTGTCGGGCGCGTTCTCGTAGCGCGACGCGCACTTGGCGAGGAGGGTCGTCGCACGGAACGTCCCGTCGCGTCCAAGACGTCCCTCGACTACGACATCGACATTGTCCGTGAAAGTGTCCGGCGTGATGCCTCGGTAGACGACGTCGTAAGTCTGGGCGCCGTCGGTCATCTTGAACGCGACCTGCCTGCCGCCTGGGTCGCGAACGATCGAGCCGTTGACGACCCTCGCTCCGACCTTGATCCCTGTCTCGTAGAACGTTGGGTCAGACTTGGTTTTTGCCGACAGCTCGCCGGGCGTCAGATAGTAGACACCAGTGTCCTTGATGGCGCTCGCGGCTAGGTATCCGGCGGTTCCGATAACGAGGACGCCGCCTATGAGGAATTTTGTGCGTGGCTTCACGAGTGGAATATAGGCGAATCGCGGGAGCGGGATAAAGCCAACCGCTCTGCCATCACGGCGTGCGGCTAACTAGCTCATACTGCTCGCTCGATCCCACCTTCGTGCCGCGCACCTGGCCAACCTGCGGACAAAACGCCTTATGCTCATGAGGTTCGCCAGGGTCGAGCCCTACCCAGTCTTCAATCGTTATGCAGCCGGAAAAGCTGCCGTACGGAACAGTGATGGCCTGGCCGACACCAACAACCTTGCCCCAGTCCTCCGCATGGTTCTTATAGTATTCCTGCCGGTACTCCTCGCCGACGTGAGTCGCTGGGTTGCTCCACATGATGATACCGGGCAGAGCGCCATCCACTCCCCATTCCCACGACCCAGCGGTGCTCACTAACACGCCATTCTCGTAGTCTTTCACCGCCTCGCCGAGATACCAGACGTTGCCCGCGTCATCCTGCGCGTACCAGTCGTAGGTGTCCTCGATCAGCGTGCCGTTGAGATAAACACGGTCCCGGACCGCCGTAGCAGCGACGCCGTTGATCGTCTTGGTAGCAGGGAGAACTTCAACTGTGATCGTCTCGGGTCCATTGGGTGTCTGCCCGGTGTACTGGAATGTCGTTCCCGGAACCAGAGGGAAATACGCATTGGTGACCGCGCCAACCCAGGTTGTTGGGATCTCCAGGTTGTACGGCGGGCTGTAGATCGCGGTCGTGCTGTTGCAGCCGGTGCCAGCCGTGACCGCGGTCGTCAGCAACGCGATGAGTGTAATAGCTCGAGAGTGCACAAACCCTCCATCGTATGTGGATCGCTGTGAGCGTTCTAGGGGAGCGCCCACAGCCCGGGCTTTGTGACAGCGATCGATCGGGAACGCACCAGGATCAACCGCAAGGTCTACGTCACCTTACGTATTGCCGACGTGGTTCCTCGACCCCATCGTGGCCCCCAGGAGCAAGCGCCACACGCGAGGGCACCTTCGCCCTAGCGGGTCCTCTGAAGAACTGGAGGTGCAATGCGATTCATGTCCACACTGTGCGCCGTCGCGCTGATGACACCCGTGGCCGGGTTCTCCCAAACCGCCTCCCCGGACGAGGCCAGAGCAGATGTGGGGTCCCGGGTGCGAGTTGCCGCGCCGGTGTTTGGGACCAAGAAACAGGTAGGTACGGTCGAGTCGTTGAAGCCCGACACCATCGTGCTTCGGCTGGGAGCAAAAACCGCCAACCAGGCGGTCGCAGTCAGGGAGATCTCGTCGCTCGAGGTTGCCCGGGGAAAGCATAGCCAAAAGGGAAAGGGTGCCTTGTGGGGGACGGTGATCGGTTCCGGTACCGGGGCCGTTCTGGGGTATGCCCTCTACAAAGAGCCCAAATGCCAGAGCAACGGGTTCTTCAGCTGCTTCGCCTTCACGATCGGACCCACATCAAGGGGGAGCAACACTGCGGTCTCAGCACTCGGCGGCGGAATTGTCGGAGCCCTGATTGGGACGCTTGTTGGCAGCCGCCAAACGGACACCTGGGTGCCCGCAAGTCTCGCAGCAAGATGACCGGAGGACCAATGCGATTTATTCTGGCTCTTTGCGCCGCATCGATGATAGTGCCCGCGCCGGCGGCTGGGCAGACTGATCCCATAGGCGACTGGCCAATTCCTGCCGGATCGAAGGTAAGAATCCTCTCGCCGGTTCTCGGTAAGCGTCACGCGATGGGGAGCGTTGTTTCGGCGACGTCGGACACGCTCATGTTCCGCGCTGCCAGCGAATCGACGGTGACCACGATCCTCACACCCAATATCGTCAGGATCGATGTCGCGCGAGGGACTCACACCAACACAGCCCGAGCCGGGTTCGCGGGGTTCATCTTCGGCGCGTTGGTCGGAGCAGCGATCGGCGCCGCGACGACTCCTCCACCCTGCACCAATTGCCTCGATTTCAGCCAGGGCTACGCGGCAGTGGGCGGCGGTCTGGCCGGCGGCTTGATCGGCGCCGTCATCGGCGTCACGATTGGAAAGCGTCCTAGCGACACCTGGGTGCCAGTGTCGGTACCCGCTCGATGAAGGACCATTCGCGCTTTGGAGGCGTGGTATCTAGAGCGACTTGAGGTACTCCACGAGATCTGCCTTCTGTTGCGCGCTGAGGTTGAGGGACTTCCTCGTATTGTAAAGCTCGACCACTCCAACGAGCGTCGCGGAGACGCCATTGTGAAAGTAGGGAGCGTGCTGCCAGAGCGCGCGCAGCGGCGTTGTCCGGTACATCTTCGTCGCGCTGCGAGACGCGAGGCTCGGTCCGCCGTTGGGCTCGGGCTCGCTCACTACCTCGCCGGGAGAGTGAAGCAGGGCGGGTGCGTCGGTGAAAGCGCTTCCGGCGTGGCATGTCGCACACTTTCCCGCACCGCCGAACACCACTCGGCCTCTCGCCGCGGCAGCAACGTCGAAGCTGCCCGCCGGAGGTGGCGGGCTGTGGAGGCTCAGCTGGTAAGCTTGCAGCGCCGCCAACTTTTCCGTCACCATGTCGGGCGGGTTTTGCACGTTTTCGGGCGGCGTTATCCGTGTCTCGACCCAGGACCCATGGCCGTGCATCTGGGTCACGGCGACGTAGCGGTTCCAATAAGCGAGGTCCTTACCGTCGCCGGTGTAGGTGACACTGGCGACACCCTTGAGTCCGTACGCGGGCGGAATTACCGACGGGGCGTTCAGGCCGTCCAAGTTGTAGCGGGCGTCGTACTTCCCCTTGCCCCACGAATTGTACACTGCCTTTTGCGCGGGCGTCAGCGCGGGGGATAGCGCGATGATTGCGCCCGGATTCAGGTCGTGGTTCGGCCAGCCGTCCAGTCGCTTGCCGATTCCCGGAGAGAAGGAGTTGTCGACGGTCGAGTGGCACAGTGCGCACGTGATACCCACGCGCGTGAGTGCGTCCTGTCCGTTGACCGTCGTCACCGTTCCTTTCAAGCCGACGACTGCATTCAGCTTGAGCAGCGCGACTGTCGTGGCCGGACTCGTGAGGCTGATGGCTCCGCTCTGGATTCCCTGCACCACCGCGGGCGGAAGTGAGTCGGTGTCGACTTTGAGTCCGACTGACAGCGCGGTGGTCGGGTCGACGGCACTGCTGATGACCTCGTGCATGCGGAGCGTGTCGGTCCAGAAGGTCTCGTCGCCGAAGGTGTCGAAGCGGAAGATGTCCTTGCCGCGCGCGATGAGCGCGGGGTCGTCCGGTCCCAACCCCGGGGTCTGATTACACGCCACGACCAACAACACCACGCTGCACGACGCAAGTAGGGTGGTGATGACAACCGACCGGGCGCGCGACCCGTACTTTGCGATTCCTTTCTGCACGAAGCCTCCATTCCGCGGTGATGCGGCAGATGGAGCTTACAGAAGATTGTCAAAGCATACTTGTACTAATTGGTGGATGGGTGCTATTGCGCGGTGAACGGCTTCCCCTCGGCGCCGACCTGCCCACTGCGCCTCAGCCCCGCAACCGCCGAGTGCGGGCGCTACGTCACCTGACGTATCGGTCGATCAGGGCACGCCCGGTATTGTTGAATCGTACGGCGCGCCCGGCAAGTCGGTACGCCTCACCTAAGCGGGAGGCTAAATGCGGTTCACCTCAGGTGGTAATGAGCGGCAACTATGCTAGGACCAAGTCAGGCCGGGGGCAATTCCGAGTTTCTCGATGCGGGCGTTCGCCATTCGCGCCATCTCCGGCGTGGCTCGAGCGCCCAGGCGGCGATGAGCAGCAATACTCCGGTGAGTGAGGCGAGCACGACGACGAAAACGAACGAGAAGAGCGCGACGATCACGACGCCGGGGCCGCCGAGACCTGTCGGTTGGCCGGATAGGCCGCGGACGAGCGAGACGAAATCCCAGATTGCTCCGCCGGTCAGAGACGCGAAGTAGACCCCGCCTATCGCCGCCGCGATTCCCAGAACGGTAAGCGCTGCCCGGACTCGGCCGCCCCGGGCGGCGATTTCAGGAAGCTTGAACACCAGCCATGTTACTGCAGCAACTGGCACCACGAGCCAAAGCAGGTACACGGCGATCGCGGCGATCGCGAGGAGGAAAGTCTCGATCGGGCCGTTGATTCTCGCGCTGATCTCGACGTTCGCCAACGTCACCCACAACCATGCCCCGATCGAAACTGCACATAGGACGAAGAGGCCAGTCAGCGGCGCGTTCGTGAGCCGCGTGCGCCGGTCATGGCGTCGCATCGCCCGGACGAGGAGGACAAGCGGCACCGCGAGCACCAGCGCGCCGGCCACGGCGGCAAAGAGAACCTCGAGACTCACGCGAGTGGCGGTCGCGCCGACTTGTCCTTGCATGCCTGAAACGTGTCGATCTTGCGCGCGATTACAAGAGACTGCAGCGTAATGCACGTGAAAGACTGGCCCGTTCGGGTTCATGGCTCACTTCAACTGAGATCAGATGACACGCCGACTCCTGGTTCCGTTAATGCTGGTGGCCACGGCAGGCACGCTCGTCGCGCATGACCTCTTCCTGCGCGCGGAGAGCTACTTCGTCCCTCCCAATGGCACAGTTCGCCTTCAGGTGCTCAACGGGACCTTCAGCAAGAGTGAGAACGCCGTAACGAAGGATCGAATACGCGATCTTTCGATCGTGAATCCTTCTGGAACGACGACACCGCTCGATGTCGCCGGCTGGGCCGAGACAGGTGATACCAGCATCGTCACCGTTCGGGTAGGCGACAGCGGCACCTATCTCATCGGCGCTTCGCTTCGCCCGCGGGAGCTCGCGCTGGAGGCAAAGGACTTCAACGCCTACCTGGCGAGCGACGGTCTGCCCGACATCCTCGCCGCGCGCAGGAGGGATGGAGAGCTGAATCGTCCCGCGCGTGAGCGGTACTCGAAGCACGTGAAGGCGATTCTGCAGGTGGGTTCCACGAGGACGGGCGGATACGCCGCCGAGCTGGGTTATCCAGCGGAGCTAGTGCCGCTGGATAATCCCTATGCGCTGAAGCCAGGCGGAACGCTCCGGGTCCGGGCTGTTGTCGAAGGCTCGCCGGTAGCCAGTCAGGTCGTGATAGCTGGTGGACGCTCGGCAAGCGGTGGGCGCATCGCGCCGCAATCGGTGCGGACGAACAACGAGGGCGTAGCCCGTATCAGGATCGCGTCGCGCGGCGTCTGGTACGTGAAATTCATCAACATGCAGAGATCTGCCGCGGACACGACCATCGACTACGAGTCCAAGTGGGCCACCTTGACCTTCGGGGTCCGGTGATGACGCGAAAGCATTCAGTGGCAAGCTCCATGCAATCTCAACAGCTCGACAACTCACATCGAAATGCAGGGGGAACGATGCAGGCAAAAGAAATCATGAGTCCGGAACCGCAGTGCTGCACACCCGACGACACGCTTCGTGACGCGGCGAGGATGATGGCGGACAACGACTGCGGCTGCCTACCCGTCGTCGAAGACACGGCCGGGAAGCGAGTGATCGGTGTGCTCACCGACCGCGACATCGCCATTCGCGGTGTGGCGCGGGGCAAGACGCCCGACTCCAAGGTCAACGACGTGATGTCGCCCGCTCCGGCCTGTTGTTCTGCGGAGGATGATGTCGAAGTGGTGGAGCAGATCATGGTCGAGAAACAGGTGAGGCGTGTTCCCATAGTCGACGGCGACGGTCGGGTGGTGGGGATCATCGCGCAGGCTGACCTGGCGCGCGACAACCGCGCGGCGAGCGACCGCGAGGTCGGCCGCCTCGTCGAGAAGATCTCCGAGCCGACTACTCCGCGGCGCGCGTTCAAGGGCGACTCGGAGCCTGAGCAACGGCTTTAGAGCCACCCCGAACCAGAACCGATTGCGGACTGCGGACTAATTGCGGACTGCGGGCCCTAGACCGCGTCTGAAAGCGACGTGAAGTTGAAATCCCTCGCCCGAATGCTCGGCATCACCTGACCGGCCGCAGTTCGCTCAGCGCGGCCGATCTCGTCGATCTTGCCGAGCAGAAGGAGCGGACTCTCGTTCCAGCGGAAGTTCTTCAAGCTGCGCGTGATCTTCCCGTTCTCGATGAGGAACGTTCCGTCGCGGGTCAGGCCGGTGAGCAGTACCGTGCGCGGGTCGAGCGAGCGGATGTAGAAAAAGTGCGTCACGAGGATGCCGCGCTGGGTGCCGGCGATCAGCTCCTCGGTCGACTTGGTGCCGCCCACCATTTTCAGTCCGCCGGGAAGTCCGCCGCCAAATCCTCCTCCTCCTCCACCTCCACCTCCCCCTCCGCCACCACCACCACCGGTCGGCTCGACGCCCTGCTTCTGCGCCCAGAAACGGGAATACGAAAGGTTTTTCAAGATTCCCTTATCGATCCACACCCGCCGCGAGAGCGGGAACCCCTCGCCGTCGAACGGCTGCGCGAGGAGATCGGGATCAGTCGGATCGGAATAGAGCGTAACGCGCTCGTCGGCGATTTTTTCGCCAACCTTGTTCCCACCGCCGCGCTTCGAGAACGCTCCTCGGCCCTCGTCCGCCCCGCGCGCATTGAACGACCCCGCCAGCTGCGGGATCAGATCGGCCAC
>JANMMF010000198.1:0-6652 GCA_031372985.1 Gemmatimonadota bacterium | reverse complement strand
CTTCCAGCGCCACCAGCTCCTGGCGGTATTTGTTCACCGTCATCTGGTTGTCGAGCAGCGTCATGAAGTCCACCTTGCCTACGCGATAGGCGGCAAAGGCAGACGAAACAGCGGCCCGCGACTGAGGAATGATCGTATTGCGGTAGAGCTCAGCGAGGCGTCGCGCGCGAACGAGATCGGCGAACCGCTCTCCCAACGCGCCGCGAGTATTGGCACGCATCTCCGTCAGCTCCGAGGTGGCCATCTGGCGCATTGCCGTGGCCTCCTCACGCAATTTGAGCTGTCGGCTCCGCGCGAAAACCGGAAGGCTTGCGCCGATCATAAGGCTGCCCATTCGCTCGGTTCCAGCGCCGGAGCTCGGCATGTCGCCAGCGCCTAACGCCTTGCTTCGTTGGCCGTACTGCACTCCGAGCTGAAGGTCGGGCAGCAATTCCTTTCGAGCTAGGCGCTCCATCGACTTGGCGGCAGACAGGTCTGCCGCGCCTGCTCTGAGCATCGGTCTCGCCGCGTACGCGAGCTGCTCCAGCGAGTCCAGGGTCGGAATGGCTTTCGGGAATGCCGGCATCACGGGCGACCCGACTAGAGCCAGCTGTGGGCGATCGAGAATGGCATTGAGTCTCGCGGCCATGCCGATGCGCATCGCCTGCATTCGGAGAGTATCCTCTGTCATGCGGGCGATTTCCACCTGCGCACGAAGCACGTCAGCCTGATTGCCGCTGCCTACCCGGTACATCACGTCAGCCACTTCACGGATGTCGCCGAGAAGACCCAAAGTTTCCCGCATCACCATGAGAGACTGGTCGGCGCGATAGATCTCGTAGAAAGGCATCGAGGCCAGTGCCCGCGCTTCCCACCACGCATCCCGGGCGCGTTCGCTCTGAGCGGTGGCGCGCTCTCTCGCTATCCTCCTCGATAATCCGAGCTTCCCGCCAAGGGGCAGCATCTGCATCACCTGAAGCTGCTTCATGCCGAGCACTTCCATGGGTTTGAGCGACGGCAGCTCGTAGTTCATCCATCCGAACTGGACCTGTGGATCCGGGGGCAAGCCTGCGCCCGAAATTCGCGAACGAGCCGCGCGAGCCAGCGCCTCTGCCGCCTGGATGCGCGGGTTCGTTTTTCGCAGCTCGTCATAGACTGTCCCGAGTCGCAGCCGCGTCGAGGAATCGGTGGTCGTCGGCTTCACGGAGTCGCCCTTCGTCGAACCAATGCCCGATGACTGGCCAGCAAGGATTCGCGGCGTGACGAACGCCAGCATCGCGGTGGCGATGATAAGCCGTATGTGAATTGCACGCCCGGCATTCGCGCCGGGGTGGCTGAGACTTTCCATTTGTGCATTCTCCCTGGTCCCGCTTCATTGAATCGCGGGACGTTCGCTGCGGTCGCCGAATGCAGACCGCGGTGGTCATTCCGGGGCGGCGATTAGCCGTCCCGGCATGGAGCGCCGTACTACGCTCGGGGGGGAGGACCCGCGGGGGAAGGACCGGGGCTTTGCGCCATTGCAGCCGGCTGCAGAAAAACGGCGCCGGTAGGGATCCGCGGCGCTTCCATCGACCGGGCCGCTGTGAGAGTGCCCGTCGAGGTGCAAGACCCTCTGGCGATGCAAGCTGCGCCGTGCGAATCCGCGCATGACTTATCCAAAGGAGCGCTGGTCGTCACTGAGACAGCCAAGGCCGATGAGGATGTCGGCGTGTCCGGCATTGTCATCGAGCCGTGCTTCATCGTGGGTCCGATTACGCCCATCCGTCCGGAAGTCGACGCGCAGTTGACCCCATCCGCTGCAGTCATGCTCGTCTGCAGGAGAAGGAGGGAGATAACGACGCCGGCTATCCTGCGAAGAAACCGCATTTTAGAGTACTTGATCCACTGGAAAGAGAAACACCCATCGATGCCGCTTCTCTGAAGCTAATTCGGACGAGGTGTGAGTACAGTCCGGTGTTACATGGAAGCCTGATCAGGGTTCCCCCTACAGCCAGCCCCCGGCAAACCCCGCTCGTCGCAAGCCAGTGGCGAGGTACGGGCAGTGTCGCATCAATCGCCATAACAAGCCCGTGCGATGATTCTCGATCATCAGAATGATCGGGCCCTGGTTGAGCCCGAAATGCCACGGCGATACCCAGGAGTGGGGATTGCCCGATTTCTCCGGAAAGGTCGGATTGAAGGACGCCTTGAAGCCGTAAGGATTCGACTCTGTCAGTTTGGCCTCGTGAATACAATATCCGAGCGCGGGCAATACGATCTCGGGCGCGAACGGCAACGACGCCACGACTGCCCACGGCGCGATGGTGCCGTCGTCCGGTCCGTACGGCACGCCTCGCCCCACATAATCGAAAAACCGTCGCTTGATGCCGTTGACGCTCATGGTCTTTGGACCCGGACCTTCGCAGGCGGTGATACCCCAGCAGTCGCGGCTGTACCCCTCGAACTTCAGCGGGTTGTCGATCGCGTACTGTTGCTGCACGTACGTAGCACGGCGGCTGTTCTCGAAATAATCGATGCCCTTATCACGCATGAAGGCGTCCTGAATCCCGCGAAAGTCGATCCAGATATGCGAGAGCTGGTGTGTGAATAATGGCCCGGCGTAAAGATATTCGTGTCCGTAACTGCGCTCCCACTTGTACGTGGAACACCACGCCGAGTAGCTGGTCTCCGGCAGCGGGTGAGTGGGTGAGCCGAGTCCCAGCACGTACAACAGCAGCGCCTCATCGTAGCCTTCCCATCGGTACTTGAGAAAACCTTTTTCGGGCCTCCAGCCGTGTGTGACGGTTGCGCCTTTATTTTGCGCCCATTGCCAATTGGCTCGGCGATAAAGCGCGTCCGCGAGGAAGCGGATCTCACGTTCGTCGGAGGTATCTGCCGCAAAGTAAAGACCCGCGGTTAACGCGCCAGCAAGCAGAAACGCGCTGTCCACCGTTGACAGCTCGCATTGCCTGGCGCGCCGTCCGGTCTGCATATCGAGGAAATGATAGTAGAAGCCACGGTAGCCGGTGGCGTCGGGCTCCGGACTTTGCGGGCTGTTCCAGAAGAACTTGAGCGTGATGAGCGTTCGTTCTGCCGCGGCAGCACGCGACATATACCCGCGCTCGACCCCAACCGGATACGCCGCCAGCGCGAGACCGGTAGCCGTGATGCTCGCGGGCCAATTCGGCGCTGTCTTGTCGATCACCAGCCCGTTGGTGGCATTCGCTTCATACAGGAAGTAGTCGAACGATTCGTGCTGGAGCTTTTCCAAGTCGACATCAGTGGTTGGCTCTCGGTGGTTCATGGAGACCCTCCTCGGGTCGTGGAGCCTCCGCCGTGAACCGGCCATCCGGTCATGCTTGCCGGCCCGCATCGGGCTGGAACACAAACTTGATTGGGATACTCGCCAGCCGCTCCAGCATGGCATGATCCAGGTGACTCTCCCAGTGCTCGAACAGCAGGATTTCGACCGGACGCCACATCGCAACCCAACCGAGAATCAGCAGGCCCTCCTCGAGGCCCTGAATGAGTGTCCCCTCGACGTCGCGCAGCAGGCTGCGCAGCCCGAAACTCCCGGCGAGTACGCCCAAGGCGGCGACGAGTGCGAAGCCTCCAATCCGCATGCGGCGTCGAAAGTGTCGCTCACCCTGCTCGTGCGTTCGGCGAAAGTGTACGTGAATGGCATCGGTCGCGTCGGCCGCGTGCGCGCGCAGCGACTCGGGAAAGTGAACGAGCAGACGCAAGGGCTCTGCCGGCCGGTGTCTCCCCGCGCAGGAGAGGATGTAGCTCTCGGCGCTACGGTCCAGCGCTCTCTCTTGAAATGGCGCGGGATCCAGCGCGTCGAACAGTTGCGTCAGACTGCGTATGCGGATTTCGATCGTGGCCATGGTTTCGCCCTCGATATGATGGTCACTCAAAGCGAGTGCGTGTCTGGGACGGCCGGAAGGACCGCGCTCCGCGAGGCGGGAACCATCGCGTCTGGCGGATCCGCCCCGCGCGGACTCTATTATCGACGAGGTTCGAAGCGTAGGCGGGGAAAGTGGCGTGCCGGAAGACCGGTCACGAAGTGGTATCAGCGCACGTCCGAACAACCTGTACGAAGGAAGCTAAAGATGCACGGGTACGTAACCAACATCGAGCGAGATACCCTCGCCAACGACGACTATCGTCGAGTGCTCTACACGGGTCCGAACACGCAACTGGTGCTCATGACGCTGCAGCCAGGCGACGAAATCGGGGAGGAGACTCACGAGGAGCACGACCAGTTCATCCGCGTCGAAGCTGGTGCTGGAGTGGTGCTGCTCGATGGGGAGCGACACACGCTCAGTGACGGAAGCGCCGTAGTGATTCCCGCGGGCGTCAGGCACAACGTCTTCAACATGTCCGTCGACGCGCCGCTCCGACTCTACACGTTGTACAGCCCACCCGAGCACCCGGACGGCACGCTGCAACACACGAAGGCCGACGAAGCAGCGGCAAAATCCGGCGGAAGGTAGACCTGGACACTCTGCTCGCATGGATACGATGTTGTTCAGCGATCGCAGCGTCTGGACGATGATCCACGGAATCGTCCTGGGTGTGCGGCGCGCTGATGGCGTTGGCCGCCGCGCTCTTCTCCCTGCGTGCCATGCGTGCTACGGATTTGCCGAATGTCGCTGCGCAGGAACAGTCCGATACCTCGCATGGCTGGTCGTGTCCGCCCCGATGCTGGCGACGGCAGTCGCCTTCGTTGCCGCACGTTACCGATCGAAGCTGCTGACTGACATGCGGTTGAACAGCATGGCGACGACGCTGCTGGCGATTTCTTTCGTGCTGGCCTCCATCGTAGGAGTGCTGGGCATCTTCATCAACAAGGTTGCTCCACTCGAGTAATCGGAGAGCTCGCGCATGGCAACGATGGAAGACAAGCGTGACGAAGTCGTGACCTGGTTGATCGGGTGGGCGGTGCTGCACAGGCGCTGGAAGGACCGTCAGCTCGAATCGAGGGGGGGGTATACGGCCACGCTGGTGCTGATTGCCCTGGGCATCGCTCTCTGCTTTCCACCGGTCTGGCAGATCCTCGGATAGAGCGAAGGCGTCAGCCGCCGGGCCCCAACGTACCATTTGCTCCAATACTCAGCTCTTCGCGCTGCGGCTCGCGTGGCGGAAGCTAAGCATTGGGACGACACTCGTGGGCGGGTTCATGCTGCTCCGCGAGTCGCTCGAGGCATGTGTACGGATTTCTCCCACACAACTTTGCACCTTACCCTGACAGCTTATTCTGCCCGAAGTTGCGAAGGTGCATCCGGATGCAGCGGACAACTCATCGAAGGGAAGCATCATGAAAACGGACCTACAACTACAGCGCGATGTGCTCGACGAGCTCAAGTTCGAGGCCAGCATTCGTGAGGTGGAAATCGGGATCGCAGCAAAAGGCGGCGTTGTCACTTTGTCCGGGTTTGTCGACAGCTACGCCGAGAAATTCTGCGCGGAACGCACCGCTGAGCGGGTGCGCGGAGTCAAGGCCATCGCCGACGAAATCAAGGTGAAGCTGCCGGGGACGTTTCAGCGTTCGGATAGCGACATCGCTCACACGGCGGTCAACGCGCTCCAGTGGGACATTCAGGTTCCGGGTGATCGCATCAAAGCCGTGGTCGAGAACGGCTGGATCGAGCTGGACGGCGAGGTCGAGTGACAGTACCAGAAATCAGCCGCCGAACGAGCGGTGCGCAATCTGACCGGAGTGCAAGGTGTTGCCAACCTCATCACGCTGAAGCCCAAGAAGGTTTCTACGTACGAGGTGGGTCAGAAGATCAAGGACTCACTCCGCCGCCAGGCAGAGCGCGATGCGTGGCAAGCTCCCGGAGTTACAAAGGTCGATGACATGATCGCCGTCAGCTATTGACGGGCGTTCAGACGCGGACCCCACAATAGGAGAAGATTATGAGCGATCCGAACGGGCTGACCCAAGCCAACCCGCATCCTGTGAGCCAGCACCGGACTCCTCAGGAGATTGCGGAAGATGAAGCGGGGCCGATCGGCCAGCCGGATCTGGATGTCATCTGCGTCGGCCAGGAGCCGGCCGTGCACATTCAGAAAAATGCTTCTGGCGGGAACTCGGCGAGATCCCCGGCCGCAGGGAGTACGCCACGCGGTCCGACCTCGAAGCGATCAGGGAAGGCTCGGTAGCAATCTGCGGTCGCGGCGTAAAGGCGACACCTTCATTCAAACTCAAGTTATTCTTGTCTCGAATGATTCTGGGATCAACCGAGAGAGCCCTACCCCGCGGCAGCACTCCATGGAACTCCTGAAAGAAAAGCCCTGGCACCAGCTCCAGATCGATGAGGTGCTACGCTTGCTCGATGTGGATGTGACGACCGGTCTATCGGGCGCCGAAATCAAGATCCGCCGGAAAACGTTTGGCCCGAACCGTGTTACCGCGCGGCGAGGCACTCCAGCGTGGCTCAAGTTTCTCCAGCAATTCAACCAACCGCTTGTCTACATACTCCTCCTGGCGGTGGGCGTGACGCTGTTCCTCGGCGAATGGGTGGATTCGCTTGTCATCTTCACGGTAGTGCTAATCAACGCAATCGTTGGCTTTCTTCAGGAGGCAAAGGCGGAGAAGGCGATTGACGCGCTCGCCCGTATGGTCGCCACCGAGACCACAGTGCGCCGGGATGGACAGAAACAGCGAGTTCATTCCGAGGAACTCGTG
>JANMMF010000193.1:0-2324 GCA_031372985.1 Gemmatimonadota bacterium | reverse complement strand
GCCCCAGCCCGAGCTGACGATTAGCGCGCCTGGTTTGAGGGTGGCCCTGAACGGAACACCACGCAACTCTATCAGATAACCGCCAGTTGCACCGGTCAGGTGCGCCTGAGCGATTCCGAATGCCGTGCCGTCGGGCGACATCGCGCTGACCCGGAAGTCCGGATGCGTCCACAGCATGGCGTGGCTCATCGTCGGATCGACCTGATCGACCACACCGACGAGACCTTCGGGCGCGATCACGGGACTTAGTCGGGTGACGCCGGCGCGCGAGCCGGCGCTCAGAATCACAGTGGTCTCGTCACGAATCCCGCGGCCGTGCAACGCCTCGGCGGGGACGAATCCCGTGCGAACGCGAGAGCCAAGCCCGATGAGCTTCCTCAGGCGATCATTCTCGCTCTCGAGGGCGGCCGCCTTCATGGAATTGAGCGACAGGCTGTCGAGATACGACTGCTTGGCGTCGGCGGACAGGAGGGACTGACGTCCCTTCTCGGATCTCTCCTGCAGCATCACCAGCGGCGCCAGAAAGGAGCGGCGCATGCCGGTCGCAACCGGGTCGCGCATCGTGTTCGGAAGCGCGCGAGCCGCGAGCGCCAGGACGATGCACGCAGAAAGAACTATGAGATCGACACGGGTGTTGCTTCGAATGGCGCGGGCCAATTGCTACCTCAAGTCGCTAGGACGGACCAGTATTTCGCCTCATCATCAAGAATACGGCCACAGCCCCGCACCACACAGGTCAGTGGGTCCTCATCGACGTGAATCGGCAGTCCGGTTTCCTGCGACAACAGGACATCGAGGCCGCGAATCAACGCTCCGCCGCCGGTCATCACTATACCACGATCGACAATGTCTGCGGCGAGCTCCGGAGGGGTTATCTCCAGCGCACGGCGGACGGCATCGACGATCTGCTGAATTGGCTCCTGTACGGCGTCGCGGATCTCCGACGAATGCACGCGCACCGTCTTCGGAATGCCCGACACGAGATCCCTGCCCTTTACGTCCATCTCCCTCTCGTCGCCAACCGGCGCCGCCGATCCGATCTGAATCTTCACCTGCTCGGCGGTCGATTCGCCGACGAGGAGGTTGTAGTTCTTGCGCATGAACTGGACGATGGCCATGTCGAGCTCATCTCCACCGGTGCGGATCGAGGTGTCGCTCACGATTCCCGACAACGCGATGACGGCGATCTCGGTGGTCCCGCCACCGATGTCGATTACCATGTTTCCGGTAGGAGTCTCGACGGGAAGACCGACGCCAATCGCGGCTGCCATCGGCTCGGCGACCATGAACACCTCTTTCGCACCCGCTCCCAGGGCAGAATCGCGTACCGCGCGTTTTTCCACCTCCGTGATCCCCGAAGGCACGCAAACGATGACGCGCGGTTTCACCTTGAAGACGTGGTTCTCGATGATGAGCGCGAGAAAGTAGCGCAGCATCTTCTCGGTGACGTCGAAGTCGGCGATGACGCCATCCTTCATCGGCCGCACCGCAATGACGCCTTCGGGGGTGCGCCCGAGCATGCGCTTCGCTTCGAGGCCGACGCCCTTGATCTTCCTCGTCTCGCGATCGAGCGCGACGACGGAGGGCTCGTTCAGCACGATCCCTTCGCCCTTCACGTATATCAGTGTATTCGCGGTGCCGAGGTCGACGGCGATCGCATTCGCCGGGAAGAGAGTACCCGGTTTAAAGAATGGCCAGCGCATTAGTTCAAATATGAATCGGGTGGAGTAAACGGCAAGCCAAACGCTTCAGCGACAGCGGGATATGTCACCTTTCCGTCTACGATGTTTAATCCCTTTTTCAGAGCGGGATTTTCCTTCAATGCTTGCTTCCAACCCTTCTTCGCGAGCTCCTTCGCGTAAGGAAAAGTCGCGTTCGTGAGCGCTAGTGTTGACGTGCGTGGTACTCCGCCTGGCATGTTCGCGACTCCGTAGTGGACGATTCCATCCACGATGTAGGTCGGGTTGTCGTGCGTTGTAGCCTTGATGGTTTCGACGCAGCCTCCCTGATCGATCGCGACGTCGACGATCACAGCTCCTTGCTGCATCGTCTTCAGGTCTTCACGGCGAATGAGTCTCGGCGCGACTGCTCCAGGTATCAGAACCGCTCCGACGACCAGATCCGCGGTGGCGATCTGCTCCAGGATGTTATGACGATTGGAATAGATGAGTGTGACGTTGGCTGGCATGACGTCCGAAAGGTATCGCAGCCGCTCAAGCGACAGGTCGAGCACAGTGACTTTCGCCCCTAACCCCGCGGCCATCTTCGCTGCGTTGATCCCGACGATCCCGCCTCCCAGAATCACGACCTTGGCCGGAGCTACA
>JANMMF010000186.1:0-9677 GCA_031372985.1 Gemmatimonadota bacterium | reverse complement strand
CCAGAAGGTGCAGACGAGAAACGCGTTCTCCGGATAGCCGAAGTCGTCGCGCTCGACGTAGCGATAGACGAAGTCTCCGTGCTTGAGCCCGGCCTCGATTGCGGCGACCGTTCCAACGAAACGCGGATCATCCGCCTCGAGGAATCCGAGCCGTGGCATGAGAAGGAGGCTGGCGTCGAGCGAATCTCCTTCCATGGTCGCCGTGAACGCGTTCAGCTTCGGGTTCCACGAGCGCTGTGCAATGACGTCGTGAATGCTCGCCGCGCGGAGCCGCCACTGTTCGGCGCGATCTGCCAGCGCCAGTCGATCCGCGTACTTCGCCAGCCTGTCGCACGCCACCCAGCACATGACGCTTGAGAATGTATGAACGCGTTCCGCGCCACGAAGCTCCCACAATCCGGCGTCGGGAACGTCGTGGAGTCGCACGGCGTGGTGGCCAAACGGCTCCAGCCGAGCGAATAGCGCTTCGTCTACAGTCGGGCTCGCGCGCGAATCGGCGAAGAGCGGCTCGGCGGTCAATACAGCCTCACCGTAGATGTCGTTCTGCTGTTGCTCGCTCGCCTTGTTGCCAACGCGAACGGGTCCCATGCCGCGGTAGCCTTCCAGGCACTCCGCGACCCGCTCCACGGGAATTGGCCCACCGTCTATCGCATATATCGGAACGAGCCGCCCATCGTCGGCCGACTCCGCACGCGCAAGGAGAAAGTCGAGATACCGTCCGACCGTCCGGATTTCGCCTACACGACCCAGGGCGTTGACGACGAAGCACGCGTCGCGCGGCCAGCAGTAACGGTAGTCCCAGTTGCGGCTGCTGTTAGGAGCCTCCGGGATCGACGTCGTCAACGCAGCGATGATGGCGCCAGTCCTCTCGTACACGTTCAGCTCCAGCGTGATCGCCGCGCGGACAACCGCGTCGCGCCACTCTCCTGGCGCTCCCAAGGCGCGCACCCAGAAGCGCCAATGTGCGAGGGTTTGCTCGAGGTAGCTGGCGCCCACACTCGTCACATCGCCCGCTGGCTCATCGAGGCCAAACATGAAGGTGAGAGTCTGATGGACATGAAAGGGCACTTTGTTCACGATTGCTTCCGTCGGAGCGTTGGTCGTGAGCCGAAGTGCGGGATCTCCCTCGTAACTGATATGATTGGGGGCAATCGCGTGGTGGCGGGCGGCGCATCCGTAGTCCGCGGCGGGGGTGACACGCACGACGATGCTCGCAGTTCCGCCGATCGGCCGCACCTGCCGGACAAGCAGTGTCGGGCAAAAGAGATCTCCATCCTTCTCGAAGCGCGGGCAGAAGTCGGTGATCTCGATTCCTCCACCCTTCTTGTCGTAGCAGCGTGTGACGAGTATCGGCGTATCCGTCGCGTACTCCTGTTCTATGCGTACTGCGCCAACGAGCTCGATGGCGAAGCTCCCGGCGCGGTCGGGGTGCGATTCGCCAGCCAGCAGCGAGCCGAAAACAGGATCGCCGTCAAAGCGCGGAAGACAGCACCACACGACTGTGCCGCCGGCATCGATCAGCGCGCCAACAGCGCCGTTGCCAACGAGCGCGAGGTCGAGTGAGGTCACGTGCGGGAGGTTTCTGACAAGGGCATGCAGAATGACTGGGAAAGACCCTCTTTGCAAGTCAGGGGCACAAGGTGCGACATTATGCCAGAGGATTCGGTGCGCACGATCGAGCGGAGAGGAATCCCATGACCAACACATGCGCGTTCGGTGGACTCACCGCACTCCTTCTGAGCTGCGCGATCGGTGGGACAACGGCCTTGGGCCAAAGCCGCACAGTCCAGCCGGTGCTCGCGTTTCCGGAGCAGGGTCTGGACGATCCGGCCGCCTATCAGGGATACCAGACACGCTTCTTCCGCGATGCGAAGGGGAATGTCGTCCAGGTTTATCTCGACGCCCGGAGCGGACGCGTAGTGAACCTCCTCGCCGACGCCGTCGACGAGAGCATCGGCTTCACGGTGCGGGATGGGAACGGCAAACCGGTGAGGCTCGAATGGGGAACGCCCGGCGCAATCGTGTCGCAAGCCGGCCCGCGGAGAACGATAGAGTATCAGCTCGTTGCCAACGCGCCGCAAATTCTGATCGGGTGGATTCTCCTCGGCTCCATGCGTGTTGAGCGCGATCTGGTGTACTCGGATCGCCATCTCGGGCTCTTTGACTGGCCGACCTTCCGGCTGCCCGAGCAGGAAGAGCTGATCTCGAACCTGGAACGGCTCGACGCGGCGGAGCGCCAGCGTCAACTCGGCCTCGTCAATGCGAGTTATCCGTCCGACCTGCGCGCGAGACTCGAGCCTGATTTGCTCACAACCGGTATGCGGGGCACCCGCGGGGCAACCGCGTTCCAGCAATCGCTCGATGCGAAGACGAGTCTTCAGCTCGACCTGGGAGTGGATCCGCGCGATGGGGCGATCATAGTTGTCGTGCCGACGGTTTCGATCAGGGCGGTTGGCAATCGCCCCATTCGATTCACGGTCCGTGTGACCACTGACGCGCCGGCCCTCGCGCCGCTCGCGCGCGAGCAGATCTTCAACGCGCCATTTCTCCGCTTCCTCGCCGACGCGCGGGCCCGGGCGGACCGGCCACCGCAACCTGGCCGTGTGGCGCCGGCGCCGGGATCGTCGACGAGTCCCACCTCGTATTACCGCCAGCTCGAGCGCGACGTGCGCGGAACGGAGCTCCTCAGTTCCAAGGAAAAGCTGATGGCGGGTCTCCCGAACTACGCAACTTATTTCGGGCGCGACATGATGATGACGTCGCTGATGATGCAGCCGGTCTGGACCGATGCAATGGCCGAGTTCGTCATCGCGAGCGCGCTCAGAAAGCTCGGCCCGCAGGGAGATGTGAGTCACGAGGAAGCGCTGGGCGGGCAGGCGATTCGGGAGAACGCGTCCGAGTACAACGCGCACATGTCGGAGTATTTACGGCTGGTGCGGCGGGGAAATCGGGCCGCGGCCGACACGGCGCTGGCCAACGCGCGGTCCCTGCTCACCGATCTACAGAAGGTGCGCGAGAACTATCACATGCGGGACGACGAATTCCAGCTGCCGGTGGTCGTCGCGCGCTACCTCGGGAATCCGGCGGTCACCGCCGCGAGGAAGAAGGCGTTTCTTCTGGATTCGTCGGACGGAAAAGGAACCCGTCTCGGACTGTTGATGAAGGAGCTCGCGCTCGTGTCGGCACTCGCGGCGCCGTACGCGCGTGAGCCGGTCGTGCAGAATCTGATCGGATCGCCGCGTCTGGACTCGACGCACTGGAGGTCGATCAGCTGGCGCGACAGCAACGCCGGCTACGCGAACGGGCGGTTCGAGATGGACATCAACGCGATCTGGGCGCCGCGCGCGCTGCAGTCGATCGGTGAGATTCTCGATGCGCTCAAGGCAATTGGGGTTTCGAGCCAGCAGCTGGCCGCGCTCACCCCCGGACCAGCCGGCTCGCCGCTCACCGAATTCGTTCGCGATCCCGTGTCATTGCAGCGGGCGATCCAGAGCTGGCAGGGCGCTGTAAGCCACTTTGTCGTTTCGTTCACTCCCGAGGAGATTCGCACCAGGGTGGCGGCGAAGCTGCAATCGCTCCCCGCCGACGAGCGCGCGTACTGGCAGGGAGTGCTGACATCGACCGGAGCGGATAGGCAGCCTCTTCAATTCGTCGCGATCTCGCTCGACTCAGCGGGCCGGCCGATTCCGGTGGTGAATACTGACCCCGCGACCTGGCTCTTTCTGCGCGATGGGCGGGATACGGCGAGTACCGCGCTCGCGGCGGTGACGCGAGACGTGCGGGCGATAATGCGCTCGTATCCGGTCGGAGTGTTCGTGGATCGTCTCGGTCCGGTCGTCGCAAATGATGCATACGCGTCGCCGAGTGTGTGGGAAGCGTTTCGCAGGGACACCTACCACTCGCCTCGAGTGGTCTGGGGGAGGGAAGTGAATCTCGTGTTGCTCGGGCTCGCTAACCAGATCTCTGGAGCGACCGATGCTGCGGGCAGACCGCGCAATCCGGCGCTGACTTCGTACGTCACCGAGATGCGCGACGCGCTGCGGCGCGCCAACGCCGCGGTTGAGGCGTCGGGATTGAAGCACAACGAGCTTTGGAGCTACGAGATCGCTGGCGGTGCGCTCAGGCCTATACGATACGGCGCGAGCACCGACGTGCAATTATGGAATGTGACTGATCTTGCGGTGCAGTTTGTTCTGTCGCGGTTGGCGATGCCCTAATGCGGAACACTACCATTGCGGACTGCGGACAGTAGGTCCGCAGTCCGCAATCAGTGCGCAGTTGCCTGTCCCACCGTATCGCTCGGAGGTCTGTTGGCTGGTTGCCGTACGCTACTGCTAGTCGCAGCCGGATTCCTCTCCGCTTGCGGGCAGCCTTCCAACAAGAACGAGACTGTCCTCACGTTCTCTGGCTCTGCTCTCGGGGCCGAGGGCACCCTCGTCGCGAAGCAGCTGAAGCAGTTCATGGTGCTCAACCCGGGAATCCGGGTCGAGCTCCAGCGCACGCCCGACGACGCGTCGCAGCGGCATCAGCTCTATGTGCAGTGGCTCAACGCGCGCGTCGGGAATCCATCCATCCTCCAACTCGACGTCATCTGGACACCGGAGTTTGCGGCGGCTGGGTGGGTGCTGCCGCTCACGCCGTATGGGCCGGTGAGCAGTGAGTTCTTTCCCGCTACTATTGAGGCGAATACGTGGGCGGGGAAGCTCTATGCGTTGCCGTGGTTCGCCGACGTCGGGCTGCTCTATCGCCGCACCGATCTTGTCCAGCGCGAGCCGGCGACGCTCGAGGAAATGGTTGCGAGCGCGCGGACAGCGATGGCGCGGCGCGGCGGACCTCGCTACGGAATTGTCTGGCAGGGTGCCCGCTACGAAGGATTGATCACGGGCTTCGTGGAGTATCTGGGTGCGTTCGGCGGACGCATCATCGACGAGAAGGGAGAGGTGGTCGTGAACAGGCCGGAAGCGGTGCGCGCGCTCGAGTTCATGCGCGACGAGCTGTACGGCTCGCGCGTCGCCCCGCTCGACGTGCTCACCTGGCACGAGGAGGAGGCTCGCTACGCCTTCCAGAATGGAAACGCGGTGTTCATGCGGAACTGGCCGTACCCGGTCGCGGCGATGGGCGACAGCGCGCAGTCGAAGGTCGCGGGGAAGTTTGCCGTCTCGCCTATGCCGAAGTCCGCGTCGGCGCCCGGCGGCCACGCCACCGCGGCGTTGGGTGGCGCTCAGCTGGCGATCAACGCGTACAGCGAGTCACCCGACGCGGCGTACAAACTCATTGCGTACCTGACCGCGCCGGAGCAGATGCTCGAGCGCGCCCAGGCGGTTGGCCAGTATCCGACGCGCCCCGCGCTCTACGACGATCCTCGCCTCAGGAGTGCGATCGCGATTCCGCTTGACGACGCGCGACGCGCGATCGAGAGCGCGACTCCGCGTCCCGTCACGCCCATTTACACTGAGCTCTCGGAGATTCTGCAGATAGAGCTGCACCGCGCGCTCGTACGACAGGCAGAGCCAAGAGAAGCACTCAACTCGGCAGCCGCGCGCATCAACGCGCTGATCGATCGCACCGGGATGAGGAAGCTGATGTCGGGCGGAGCCGGAGCAGGCTCGTCAACCACGACTGATTCGAGCGCCGGCGCGCACACCCGATGACGTCACCGCCGCAGCGGGTCCGAAAGATCTCTCGTCTGGGACACGAAGCCCGGCTCGGATGGACTCTCGTCGCGCCGGCCCTCTCAGTCATTGCGCTGATCGCAATCTTCCCGCTTGGCTGGACGTTCTGGGAGTCGCTGCACCTGCACGAGCTCCGCATGCCGTGGCTCGGTCAGCCGTTTGTCGGGCTCGCCAATTACGTGGAGATCGGCAAGGATCCGCGCTTCTGGGCGGCGCTGGGACACACAGTGTTCTTCACGGTCGTATCGATCTCGCTCGAGCTGTTGATCGGCTTGTTCCTCGCGCTCGCGATGAACAGAGTGTTTCGAGGACGCGGCTTCGTGCGCGCGGCGGTCCTTGTGCCCTGGGCGATCCCGACCGTGGTCGCGGCGCTCCTGTGGAGATTCATCTTCGAGTCCCAGGGCGGCATCGCCAACGCGCTGCTGGTCGACATCGGCATCCTGAAGGAGCCGATGGTCTGGTTCATCCAGACAGCGACGGCTTGGGTGCCGGTGATTCTGGCCGACGTATGGAAGACGACTCCGTTTGTGGCGCTGCTTCTGCTCGCGGGCCTCCAGAACATCGATCTCAGTCTTTACGAAGCGGCAGCGGTGGACGGCGCCAACGCGTGGTGGCAGCTCCGGCACATCACGCTGCCCCTGCTCAAGCCGGCGATCCTCGTGACGCTGATCTTCAGAACGCTCGACGGGTTCCGTGTCTTCGATCTCATCTACGTCCTGACCGGCGGCGGCCCGGGGACGTCGACTGAACCCGTCGCGCTCTACACCTTCAACGCCCTGCTCCAGAATCTTCGTTTCGGCTACGGCTCGGCGTTGTCGGTTGTGATCTTCGCGATCACGTTCGGCCTCGCGCTCCTGTACGTGAAGGGACTGGGCGTCAAGTTGGGAGGAGACGATACGTGACGCCCGCGAGCAATCCCGTGCACCCCAGACGGAAGCAAGGAACGAAGATCAGCTGGGGAAACTGGCTGTTCGGCGGTGCGCTCTTCGTGCTGATGACGTTCACGCTCTTCCCGTTCTACTGGGCAATCGTGGCGTCCCTCACACCCGAAGCCGAGCTGTTCCGAGATCCATCGCTTTGGCCGACGCATATCATCCTCGACCATTACCGCGCGCTATTCGATGAACGCGATTTCATAACTCCGATTCGCAACTCGCTCATCGTCGCCGGCACGACGACGATCTTCTGCCTCTTCGTCGGAACGCTCGCCGCCTACGCCCTGGCGCGACTGGAGTTCAGAGGGAAGGCCGCGATCATGGCGTTCATCCTGGCGGTGACGATGTTCCCGCAGATATCGATCGTGAGCCCGCTGTATCTACTCCTGCGATCGCTGCACCTGATCGATACCTATCCGGGTCTGATCATGCCGTACATGACCTTCGCGATGCCGCTCACGGTGTGGGTTCTCACGGGCTCCATCAGGCAGATCCCAAAGGACCTGGAGGAAGCCGCACACGTCGACGGAGCGAGCAGGAGACAGAGCTTCACGAAGATACTGCTTCCCCTGGCGGTGCCGAGTCTGGCGACGACGGGGATCCTTACATTCATCTACTGTTGGAACGAGTTCCTGTTCGCGCTCTCGTTCACGCTCGGCCCGGAACGCCAGACAGTTCCGGTGGCGATCGCCCTCTTTCGCGGCCAGTACCAGGTACCATGGGGTCAGATTCTCGCCGCGGCGGTCATCGCAACGACGCCGGTTGCGGCGATGGTTTTGATTTTTCAGCGGCGGATAGTGCAGGGACTCACGGCTGGAGCTGTCAAGGGATGACACTGCAAAGGCAACTGAACAGGCGGATCGCGCCTGTTCAGTTGTACTTTGTAGCGTCGAACGCCAGGAGAAACCCGATGGCCCGGATAGCGCTAGAGCACGTCGACAAGACTTATCCGAACGGCTACGCCGCCGCGCGTGATCTCAGCCTCGAGATCCACGACGGCGAGCTGCTCGTCCTGGTCGGTCCGTCCGGCAGTGGGAAGTCGACGGTGTTGCGGATGATGGCCGGGCTCGAGCAGGTCACCGCGGGCGCGATCCGGATCGGCGACCGGGATGTCACCGACCTTCCCCCGCAGCAGCGCGACATCGCCATGGTGTTCCAGAACTACGCGCTCTACCCGCACATGACCGTTCGCGACAACCTCGGCTTCGGCCTCATGATGCGGAAGCAGCCGCGCGACGTGATCGATCGGCGCGTCCAGGCCGTAGCGGCCTCGCTCGGACTCGACGCGCTCCTCGAGAGGAAGCCGGCGCAGCTATCGGGTGGACAGCGGCAGCGAGTCGCGCTTGGCCGCGCGATCGTGCGTGAGCCGCTGGCGTTCCTGTTCGACGAGCCGCTGTCTAACCTCGATGCGCAGCTGCGCGTCGAAACGCGGGTGGAGCTGTCGCGCCTCCACCGAAAGCTTGGCGCGACGATGGTCTACGTCACCCACGACCAGTCAGAGGCGCTGACACTCGGCGATCGGATCGCGATTCTCAAGGAAGGCGTCCTCCAGCAGATCGCCACTCCAATGGAGCTGTACGAGAATCCCGCTAACAAGTTTGTTGCGGGCTTCATCGGGAGTCCATCGATGAACTTCTTCGAGGGCGCGCTAACGCGCACCGGCGCCGGCGGGATGTGCACTTTTCGCGGGACCGACCTCACGATCAGAGTCCCGTGTGAGCCGGGCACGAGCGACCGGGTATTCCTTGGCATTCGTCCCCAGCACCTCGAGATCGTCGGAGACGCGGCAAGCGGAGAGGGCTCGCTACGGGCGGAGGTCGGGGTCGTCGAGCCGATGGGAAACGAGCAGATCGTCTACCTGACTCTTCCGGGGGGCGAACGAGTCGTGACCGTGGCTCCGGTTCAGCCGCGGATATTACCCGATGAGAAAGTGTCGATCCGGGTTCGACCCGAGGGACTGCACGTCTTCGATGCGCAGACGGGGAAGCGGATTGGGAAATGAAATCAACTACAACTGCTCAGTTGTAGTTGCAGTTGCAGTTTAGCGGGGCAACAACATTTCATCCGTTGTCCACGGACCGTCGTTCTCATTGAGCCAGGCTTCCGCCTCAGGAAGATCCTCGAATACGTCCACATCGATCCCGATCGCCCGCGCGAGGATCGTGAAGGTCTTGGCAACTCTGTAGGTAGCTTGGGATTGCGCCACGATAGCGATTCGCCCAAGCCCACGATTGAGCAGCTCGCGCACGGCCCCGGCAACCTCGGCGAGCTGCAGCACGGTGATGTCGGGCTCGGCGGTGCTGGCGTCGTAGAGCGCGCGCATGACCGGAACGAGATTGGGATCCGCGATCAACGATCGTATCAGACCGTGGAGATCTTCAGCGCGAATGGTTCCCGTCGCGAACGCGTTTACCCTCAGCTGTTCGCGCGAGACGGTATAGGTGATTGGCATCGGGGTGAGTTATCACCGCAACTCCGTCGCCACTAAACCGATGTGTGGGGGTTTAGGCGCTCGCGATTCTGCGCAACGCCTGAATCGCGTCAACAATTTCCTTGCTCGGCATCGCGCCAGACATCACGGCTGGCACGAGCTTGTCATCCCGACTGTAAAGGTCGTTTCCAAAGTACAACTGACCGTTGTTGATGTAGGTCGTGAAGTAGGTGATGTACACCGGAATCTTTTTTGGCACCTTCACTGACTTGTTGTCGGGCGGGGTGTCCATATCCTGCCGCACCTTGTCCGCGGGCCAACCCAGAACCCATTGCGCGAGCTCGGCAGGCTTTTCCACGCGTATGCAGCCGTGGCTGAATGCCCGGACGTCTTCCTTGAACAGCTCGTGGTTGGGGGTGTCGTGCAAGTAGATGTTGAAGTCGTTCGGGAAAAGAAACTTCACGAAGCCCAGTGCGTTTTTTGGACCGGGACGCTGGCGAACGCGGGTCTGGCCGCCCTCCTGATACGTCTCCATGTTCTCGCGCGCCATATAGGCTGAGCCCTTCGGGAAGATCTCCTTCGCCGCGATGCCGGGCGGCACGTTCCAGTAGGGACGAAACACGACCGTCTCCATCGAGT
>JANMMF010000174.1:0-1850 GCA_031372985.1 Gemmatimonadota bacterium | reverse complement strand
TTGGCCGCAAGCTCACCACTGATCCGCACACCGGGCACATCCTCGGCGACGAGCAAGCGGGGAGGCTCTGGTCGCGCGAGTATGACCCGCGGTGGAAACCCGTCGTGTGACGGAGCTTCACGACGACCGCTACTTCGACCCTGATCCGACAATTCGGCGCTACGCCCGCGCGCTGTACGATTCAACCCGTGCGCTGCCGATTGTCTCGCCGCATGGACACGTCGACCCCGCAACGCTCGCGACCAACGATCCCTTTGCCGACCCGGCCTCGCTGATCGTCACGCCGGATCACTACATCCTGCGGATGCTGTACTCCCGCGGCGTTCAGCTCGAATCGCTGGGTATTGCGCCTATCGACGGAACCTATGCGCCAGTCGAGACAGATCCGCGCCGGATCTGGCAAACTTTCGCCGATCACTGGCACCTGTTTCGCGCGACGCCGACGCGTGCGTGGCTGGAGTACGAGCTGCGCGAAGTGATCGGTATCAGGGACAAGCTCGACTCCGCATCCGCGCAGCACGTTTACGACGAGATCGTCGAACGGTTGCGGTCTCCGGAGTTCCGCCCGCGTGCGCTCTTCAAGCGGTTCAACATAGAAGTGTTGGCGACCACCGATGGCGCGGCCGACACACTCGAGCACCACAAGGCGCTGCAGACGGTGGACCTTGGAGGGCGCGTAATCCCGACGTTTCGGCCGGACGGCATGTTCCGAATCGCCGCACCGGGATGGCTCGCGGAGCTGGAGCGACTCGGGCGCGCCGCCAAGATCTCGATCGGCGGATACTCCGACTTTGTGAGGGCGCTGGTGCGGCGACGTGCTGAATTCAGAGCGATGGGTGCAACCGCCACGGATCATGCGGTAACTATCCCACGCACTGAACGCCTCGATGAAACGGAGGCTGAGCGTCTGTTCGCCAAGGCGCTTCGCAGCGCGGCTACTGAGGAGGATCAGTCCCGTTTCGAGGCGAACCTCCTCATGGAGATGGCGCGCCTCTCGGTGGATGACGGACTGGTGATGCAGCTTCACGCCGGCTCGCTGCGCGATCACAACCAGCTCGTGCACCGGCGCTTTGGCCCCGATCGCGGCGGAGACATCCCGGTCGCGACCGAGTTCACGCGCAACCTGCGCCCAATGCTGAACGCGTACGGAAACGACGGACGCTTTCAACTCATCGTGTTCACGCTCGACGAATCGACCTACAGCCGAGAGCTGGCACCGCTCGCGGGCCACTATCCAGCGGTGCTTCTCGGTGCGCCGTGGTGGTTCAACGATTCGATCGAGGGGATGATGAGGTTTCGCCGGCAGACGACCGAGACGGCCGGGATCGAGAATACAGCCGGTTTCACCGACGACACGCGCGCTTTCTGTTCGATCCCCGCTCGACACGATCTGGCGCGGCGCGTGGATGCCAACTACCTCGGCGGTCTCGTGGCGCGGCACGTGATCGACATGTCCGACGCGCTGGAAATGGCGAGAGCTCTGGCGTACGATCTTGCGAAGCGTGCGTATCGATTGACTTGAACCCGCGAGGAGAGCGATGCCCAATCCTGATGTCCCACGCCGCACCTTTCTCAAGCTCGCCGCGCTCGGCGCCGCTGGCGCCGCGCTAACCGACTGCGCCACCGCCAAAGCCATTCCGGGCGCGGCTCGCAGCGCGGATGCGGCCGCGACACCCGGCTGGGTCGGACTCAAACTGGGGGTTGCCAGCTACTCGCTTCGGAATTTCCCGCGCGCCCAGGCCATCCAGATGACGAAAGCGCTCGGCACTCGGTTCCTCAATCTGAAATCGGTTCATCTGCCGTATGAAGCCTCGCCCGCGGAAATCGCCGCCGCGCGACAGGAGATCGAG
>JANMMF010000165.1:0-3681 GCA_031372985.1 Gemmatimonadota bacterium | reverse complement strand
GGGCCGTCGCCAGCGTCGTCTCGAGTGATCACCTGGAGTGCGTGACCATCGATTCCACCAGCTTTGTTGATCTCTTCCGCCGCCAGCTGCACGCCTTGCAGGTTCTGGAGCCCATAACCCTGCTGCCAGGGCCCGACTGCTCCGACGACGTACGGGTCATTCGTTGCTGTGCACGCAGCGAGTGCCAGCAGCCCGAACGACGAAATGACTTTAAACGACAACTTCCCCCTCCCCTCGATTGGGGTCCTTTGTGTCCCCCGAATTGACGAGGTCCAAGCTCGGCCGGTCACTCATTTGATGTGATTGGTTGAACGAAAGTCGACCGGGGGTGGCTGCGCGGGTCATAAAACCCGCGGCCCGATCGAGCGTCCTTTAGGTAAGTAGTTGTCCGGGGCCCACCCGGACCTGCTTCACCGACCCATCCAAGGCGCTGGACTCATGCAACTGCGGGATATCGTAATCGCTGCGGCAATAGGGCTGATTGGCTCTCACGCGCTCGCGCAGGACGTGCGGATCGAAGTCGTCGAGGCCATCAATGGCAAGCCGATCGTCGGCGCCAACGTGTCCGTGCTCGATTCTACCGGTGTGCTGCTTGGCGGTGGCTTTAGTGACCTGGGAGGTCACATCGACCTCCCGGCTCCGGCGCGGGCTCCGTACCGTGTCCGCGCCGACAAGGTGAGCTTCGACACATGGGTCTCTGTCGTCCTGCGGCCGGCTGGGAAGCCGATCCATGTCAGGGTCGGAATGGCGCCGACGCGGACTCCTGCCGTTGTCGGTCGTACCGAGGTCGCCTGCCAGCAGCTGACCGGTCCGGGAACGCCGGCTGGAGATCTCTGGGCCGAGCTGCGAAAGGCGCTGACCGCGAGCGCGATGACGGAAGCGCAGGGGCTGGTGCCGCTCGACGTCGATATATATGAGAGGGCCCTCGATCGAAATATGGCGGTGGTGTCTGAGCGCAATGAGCAGCGGACCAGGATTCCGCGGAGACCCGCGACCGGCATATCGTGGGATCAGCTTGATTCGGCTCGCCACGGCGAGGCGACGAGTGCCGAAGTCTACCGCGCCCCGGATGCGGCGACGTTTCTGTCGGAGCAGTTCGTCAAATCCCACTGCTTCTCGGCGATTCGCGGCTACGGACCGGACAATGGACTCGCCGGGCTCGAGTTCAAACCGGCGAAGGTGGGAGGAGGGCTGCCGGAGCTGACGGGCGTGATCTGGCTCGATCCAAAGGGAAACGCGCTCCGATACGTGAACTTCGACTATGTAAACCTTCCGATTCCGCTGCGAATCGCCAGGACGATGGGACGTGTGGAATTTCAGCAGCTGGCCGGCGGCCAGTGGATCGTTCCGCGCTGGTACATAAGGATGCCGCGCACCGCGCGTGTCGCTTCAACGAGTGTGGGGTCCCCGACCGTGGTGCGCGACAGTCTGGTCGGATATCAGGAAGTTGGAGGCACCGCTCGTCCGGCGGGCAGTGTGTCGACGGCAACGGCGGGGAGCGCGGCAACCGCCCCCGCCGCGGCAGGTGAGCCGATCGCAACGCCGGCAGAACCTGTTCAGTCGGTGTTGACTGGCGTCGTCTTCGACAGCACGACCGGAAGGCCGTTGAAGGGCGTCGAGGTTTCAACCGGCGGCGGACAATTCAAGACGCTCACGAGCGATGGAGGCAGGTACGAGCTCGTCGTGGTCGGTGGGCTATCGGACAAAGTGATCTTTGATCATCCCAGGCTCCGTCTTTTCCGCATACCTGAACGCGTGCAGAACATCACTGTACCGGCCGGATCGCGCGGGCAGGCAGTGGTGATCGTCCCGTCGCTGGGAACCCTCCGTAAGCGACTATGTGGCCAGAACGAGACCGGCACGGATGCTCAAGGCATGGCGGTCGGATACGTGAGAGATGCGGACGGTAGTCCGGTACGAAACGCCCACGTGTGGGCGACCTGGCAGATCTCGTGGGTGGAGCAGAACGGGCGACTGGTGGCGACGAACCAGCAGCGAACGGTCGAGACCGACACGGGGCCTGACGGGGCCTACATGATGTGCGGATTCACCAAGGGCGCGCAGGTCACCGCGAAAGTCGGCATCGCGGGGAAGAACACCGTGCAGGAGCGGCTGGTGGTTCCGGCTAATATGGTCCTGGAGCACGACTTTCAACTCGGCGCCCGATAAGTCTTGTAACAGTCGCAGTTGCTGTTGCAGTTCCGATCCTCAGTCCCCAGTCGGAACTATCCCCGCGCCTTCTACCATCAGGATGATCGTCTTCTCCGGCGCGCGCGTGCGGTGGGCGACTCCTTTGGGCACCACGAATCCCTGCCGCGGCGATAGCACCACCGTCCGGTCCTCGAGATCTATCAGGAAAAGCCCCTCGACGACGTAAAAGAACTCGTCGAGGTCGTCGTGCTTGTGCCAGTGATATTCACCTTGCATGACGCCGACTCGCACGACTGAGTCGTTGACCATGCACAGCGTCTGATTGTACCAGCGGTCCGTGACGGCATCGGCGATCTGCTGCACGTCCACGACCTCGAGGGCGGGATAGCGGATGTCGAGGTGAGTCGCGTACGGGTACGACTCCCCGGAAGTAGAAGCGGAGCTTGGCGTGGTCGACATGGTGCAATTCCTCGGTGCGGGCAGACGGGGCTGGATCTCTTAAACAAAATCCCGAATTAAGTTTGTCACAATGCACAGACCATTTTTCCCGGCAGGGCTGTTTGGCGGCATCGTCACCTCTGTCTGCGCCGCGCTCCCCGCCCAGGCGATTGCGCAGCAGACGCCGCCTGCCAGTATAGTCTCCACGGCCCGCCCTCATGATCAGGCCCCTCTGGCGATCGCGGCGCGACGGACCGGATCGGTCCAGATCGATGGGCGCCTCGGCGAGTCAGCGTGGCAGTCGGCGACTCCTATCACCGAATTTCGGCAGAACGACCCAAGCGAGGGTCAGCCGGCATCTGAGCGCACCGAAGCGCGAATTCTGATCGACGACGCAGCCGTCTATGTCGGAATCCGTCTCTACGACCGCGAGCCGCGGAAGATTCAGTCACAGCTCGCCCGCCGCGACGAATCCATCGGGGGCGATGACGTCGAGGTCATCTTCGACAGCTATCACGACCACCTGAGCGGGTTCCTTTTCCGGCTCTCTCCAGCCGGCGCGCGCCGCGATGCGACGGTCTCCGCGAATGGACACGATGACAACAGCTGGGACGCCGTCTGGGAGGGAAGCGCGACCATCGACTCGCTCGGCTGGACCGCCGAGTTCCGCATCCCGCTGTCGCAGCTTCGATACGATCCCGATCAGCCTACGTGGGGATTGCAGATCGAGCGGTCAATCGCGCGAAAAGGCGAAGAGAGCGTATTCTCGTTCACGCCAAAGACGGAGCAGCAGGGGGTCAACCGCTTCGGACACCTGACCGGGCTCGGAAAGCTTCCCTCACCGCGCCGACTCGAGCTCGTTCCATACGCGCTGGCGAAGAATGAGAATCCAGGGGTCGCTCGCAATGATCCGCTGCGGCAGAGGAACAACGTCGTTCCGGGCGTCGGGCTCGACCTGAAGTACGGACTCACCAGCAACTTCACGCTCGACGCCACCTTCAATCCTGATTTCGGTCAGGTGGAGGTCGATCCTGCCGTCGTGAATCTCTCGGCGTTCGAGACGTTCTTCCCCGAGCGGCGGCCATTTTTCGT
>JANMMF010000093.1:0-6670 GCA_031372985.1 Gemmatimonadota bacterium | reverse complement strand
ATACGTGTGCATTACGTCTTCGTCGGCGATGGTCGCAATATCGTCCACACGCACGTTGTTGTCCGTCGTCAGCGAAGGGAGGTGCATGCCGAGCCGGATTTGCGTACCGGGCGCGGCCGTCCGGATCGTGCTGGCGAGCGTCGATGCCCATCCAGAGGCCGCTTCCCGCGACCGAGGGAACTGTGCGTCGTCGATCTCGTTGGCGAGATCGAATCCGCGGAGCGTGGCATTCCCGGCAAGAGCGCGCGCCAACGCCTGCGCGATCAGCGCCTGGGCTCGCAGCATGGCGGGATCGGAGAAGATGTCCCGGGGCTTCCCCTCGGCGTCCAGCATCCAGTCCGGCCACCAGATCGAGCCGCTCATATTGAGGATGATGACGGTCGGGACAACCATCAGGCCAGCGTCCCCTGCCGCTCGCACCACTTCGAGCAGTCGTTGAACCATGCTGGCGTCCACCATCGACGGGGTGGGGAGGAAATCCCTCGTGCGCGCGAACATCCGCACCACCTCGAAGCCCATATCGGCGATGTGCGTCATGTCCTCCCGCACCTCACCGATGTCGAACTCCTCCCACATGTACATCGCACTCTTTCGCGGCCAATAGTTGATTCCCAGCTCGAAGCTCACGCCTCTACCAATCCGGAGATGATCTCCGCCAGTGACAGGTCGGCGACGGCAACGACGCCGTCAGCCGCGCCGTAGTAGACGCGCACGAGATCTCCGTCAGTCAAGGCCCCGCAGGTGAACACGACCTTGCCGAAAAACCCCTCGCGCTCGTACGGCGCTTCCGGCTTGAGAATCGGCTCGAGCGAACGACCTCTCACCCGGGAGGGATCGTGCCGATCGAGGAGCAAGGCGCCCAACGAGTAGGTGGGCGGATTGCCGGTCACGCCATGATAGATCGCAAGCCAGCCGTCTTCTCTGCCAACGTTCACCCTGAACGGAGCGGCCCCGCCTCCGACCTTCGCGTCGTCCCAGCCGGTGTCGCGTGGCGTTGCGACGAGGCGATGATTGCCCCACGATTTCAAATCGGCGGACGTGGCTGTCCAGATCGAGTGCTGGCCCAGTCCCTCGGGCATGGGGCGGTGCAGCGCCGCGTATCGTCCGTCGATCTTCTCGGGAAAGAGCGTGACGTTGCGATTTGGGGGCGGAAAGATGATTCCGTGTCGCTCGAACGTCTTGAAATCGGTCGTCGACGCGAGCGCGGTGCCGATTCCGTAATGCGACACCGCGGTGTAGGTGATCCAGTACGTGCCGTCGAGCTGGGTGATGCGCGGATCTTCCACTCCAAACGCCTCATACTGCGATCCGGCGGAAAACGCCGGTCGTCCCTCCACCTCGAAGTGGATGCCATCCGTAGAGCGTGCAACGCGAAAATGCGACATCGAGGTGAGCCAGGTGCGGCCGTTGTCGACCACGAGCCTGGGGTCGCTCACGTCCGGGCCCTTCGGCGTCACCAGCCATCGCTTGATCTCGACCCGGTTGGTTTCAGAGTTGAAGATCGGAGCAGCCGCGAGGCCGCTCGACATCTTCTGCGGAGCCTCCGCCACGCGCAGCAGCAACACGACATCTCCGTCGTGTCGAGCGACGGCGGGGTTGAACACACCCAGCACCTCGAAGTCGGGCCTCGAGGGCAGGACCATCGCCGGCGTTATGATCGGGTTTTCCGGTGCTCGCTGCGCCATCACGCGCTACACACGACAGAGCCGGACCGCTTCAGCGAGCGAAGTGCGCGGATCACGTGTGGGTATGAACTCCTGCGCCACATACCCCGTGAAGCCCGTTTCGCCAATTGCTCGCATGATCGCCGGATAATTCAGCTCCTGGGAGGAATCAATCTCGTGTCGCCCCGGCACGCCGCCGGTATGGTAGTGTCCAATATACCGGTGGTTGTCCCGGACCGTACGAATTACGTCGCCTTCCATGATCTGCATGTGGTAGATGTCGTAAAGCAGCTTGAAGCGCTCGGATGCGAGCCGCTTTGCGAGCGCCACGCCCCACACCGTGTGATCACACTGGTAGCCCGCGTGGTCTACTTTCGAATTGAGAAGCTCCATGCACAGCGTCACGCCGTGTCGCTCAGCCAGCGGAAGGAGAGGAGCGAGCCCCAGCGCGCAGGTCTCGCGTCCCACATCATCGGGAATGCCATCGCGATTGCCGGAAAAGCAGATGATGTTTGGAACTCCGGCTGCCGCGGCCAGGGGAATTGCGCGCTGATAGGCGGGGATGAGCCAGGTGTGATTCTCAACGCGGTTGAATCCCTGCGTGAGTCGAGTGCGGGGATCGGGAACCGTCGCGTATCCCATTGCGCAGGTGAGCCCATGCCGCTTCGCGATCGCCCACTCGTCGGGCTCGAGCAGCTCCACTGAGTCGAGGCCCAGCTCGCGCGCCATCTGCGACAGCTGGTCGACAGTGAACTTGCCATACGGCCAGCGTGTGACGGAGTGCTTGAATGCCGCGACCGGGAGGACATCCTCGCGCCCGTTGAGACGAGCGCTCTCGGTCTCGCTGTGCCGCCCGGACTCGGCACGCACGCGCTTTGCGCCGATCAACCCAGCGGCTCCGGCGCCCGCTCCCGCCGCGAGAAATTTTCTCCGATTCACGGGATGATGATCACAGATTGCGTCGCTGCAGCTCGCGCACGGCGAAATCGGCCGCGCGCGCGGTCAGCGCCATGTACGTGATCGACGGATTCTGACAGGACGAGCTCGTCATGCAGGCGCCGTCGGTCACGAACACATTCGGCGCGTCGTGGAGCTGGTTGTTCGCGTTCAGCGCCGACGTCTTCGGGTCGCGTCCCATTCGAGCCGTCCCCATCTCGTGGATGCCGTACCCGGGTTCGGCACCCAACCCACCAGGCTTGTTTCCGTCATAGCCGCTGACGTCGCTGCACCCAGCCGCCTCCAGCATCTGCTTTGCCTGCATCTGCATGTCCTCGCGCATCGCGAGCTCGTTCGGACCCCAGGAGCAATCGATGCGCAGGATGGGAATCCCCCACTCGTCCTTCTGTGCGGCGTCGAGCCAGGCGCGATTCTCCTTGCGCGGCAGGCACTCACCGAACGCCGTCATGCTGGCGCCCCACGGACCCGGGTCGTGCAGCTTTCGCTTCAGCTCGACTCCGATGCCCGGCTCGCCAGCGCCGCGACCCCAGTTGGAGCGTCCGGCGCCGCCCTGATACCCGTAGCCGCGCACGAACTTGAGCTTGTCGGAGTTCGACGCCGCCAGGTTGCGGAAGCGGGGAATGTAGAAGCCGTTGGGACGATTGCCCTCGTAGTAGTGGTCGAGGAGTCCGGGCACAGAGCCCCTGGCCCCAACGACGAAGTGGTGGTCCATCAGGTACTGGCCGACAACACCGCTCGAATTACCGAGCCCATTCGGGAACCGAGCACTCTTGGAGTTGAGCAGGATGCGCGTCGTGCCGAGCGTCGAGGCGCAGACAAAAATGACCTTCGCAAAGGCCTCGTGGGTCTCGCCCGTCTGCGTGTCCACGAAGCGCACACCGGTCGCCCGATTGAGCTTTTCGTCGTAGATGATGTCGCGCGTCAGACTGTGCGGGCGCAGAGTGAGCTTTCCGGTCTTCTGCGCGGCCGGCAACGTGGACGCCTGGCTCGAGAAGTAAGATCCAGTCGAACACCCGCGGGCGCAGGGCCCGCAGAAATGACACGGCTGCCGGTCGCCGACCGGCTCCGTGAGGATGGCGACGCGACCGATGGTGACGTGGCGGCCCGGGTATTTCCCCTCGATTCCGGTTTTCACGAACTTCTCGCCGGCATTGAGGTCCATCGGCTTTTGGAACTCGCCATCCGGAAGGTACGGGAGGCCGAGCTTCTCGCCGCTCACCCCGATGTGACGCTCGACGTAGCTGTACCAGGGCGCGATGTCCTTGTAGCGGATCGGCCAATCGACGCCGTGCCCATCGCGCATGTTCGCCTCGAAGTCGAGGTCGCTCCATCGATACACTTGCCGGCCCCAGATCAACGAGCGCCCGCCGACCTGGTCGCCCTGAATCCAGGTGAAGGGCTTTTCCTCGATGTATGGGTGCTTGGTGTCCTTGACGAAGAAGTGGGCTACCGCCTCGACGAATTGGCCCGTGCGCGCCTGCACCTGGTAGTCCTTGGCGAGAGGACTGTCGGGGGTGATGCGTCGCTGACGGAGCGCGAAGTCGTAGTCCGGCTTGTGCTCGGTGACGTAGCCCGTCTTGTGCTCGACGGGCCGCCCGCGCTCGAGAACGAGCGTGCGCAGACCTTTTTCAGTCAGCTCCTTGGCGGCCCAGCCGCCGCTGATACCGGAGCCGACTACAATCGCGTCGTATTCTTCTCGCTGCTGAATGAGCATGCGGCCACTCGTGAGCTTGGTGAACTCGTCAGGCCCAGGCGGGAGTGCCGGGTGTGTACGGGATGTCGCGGTAGCGTCCCCACGGGGTGATGCGCAGCTCGCGGGTTTGTCCGACTTCCGACGTGTAATAGCCGACGACGGTGAGCTCCTTCATCCTGCGGAAGAAGCTTTCTCGTCCGATATCGTCGGGGTCTGGAGCAGCGGCCTCTTTCGGATCGGCGCCCGCACCCTGCCCAGCGGCGACATCGCTCTTGCGCACCTCCGGCTTGGGGGCGCCGGCGGCCGACCTGTCAGCCTTGGCGGGCGGCTCGGTGAACGCCGCCTTGTCCAGATCGAGAACGATCGCTGTCTGTTGCTCCCGCGACAGCTTGGCGAAGGGGAGGCTGTGCTGGCGCTGCGCCCGCGCGTCCACACGCGCCAGGCCGCTCAGGAAACGGTCGCGTTCCGTCGCCGGATAGTAGTCGGTGAGCATTCGGTCCACGAACTGATCGACCCCGGCGGCGCGCGCGCCCGGAGTATCTGTCTCCGGGATGATGATGTCGGACATCGCTTCGATCGTGAAGCGCTGGTCGGGAGTAAGAGTGCGCGGTGTAAACGTCCCTGTGCGCTCGGCCCGACACCCCGCGAGCACGCCGAGTATGGTGGGGGCCGAGACGGTGCCGCCGAGTATCCAGGCGGCGCGTTTGAGCGCTTCGCGCCGGGTGATATCACTGCTCATTCAGCCCTCCGCTGCCGTGGTGGCCAATGTGGGAGGCGGGCGCTGTTGGTGTCAAGCGAACCCGGGCCGCACCCGATGCCCGAAACCCGAAACCCGAAACCCGACGCTCGACGCCCGACGCCCGACGCCCGACGCCCGACGCCCGATGCCCGATGCCCGTTTTCCGTTTTCCGTTTGTCGTATTGCCGCTTGTTCGAAATTACGGAGCGGATAACGCGAAACAGGTACTGGGTATGGGTACGGGTCTCGGGTCTCGGGCGCCGGGCGCCGGGCGTCGGGTTTCAGGTTTCGGGTTTCGGGTTTCGGGCGTCGGGTTTCGGGTCTCGGGAATCGGGTAACGTTTTGTCGCCTCTTCGGCTTTTTTAGAAACTTGCGTGTATCTCGTAGCGCGCAACGACGAATTGCTTCAGATTCTCCCCGTCTCCGCTTACATGGGGTCGCGGAGTGTAAGGCAAAAAGAGCTCGGCTTCTTCTCTCTCACGGACCGAACGCCATGAGCAACCTCAGCATCGTCGACATCGTCGTGATTGCCGCGTACTTCGTCCTGCTGTCGGGGATCGCCTACTGGGCCGCGCGCAAAGAGAAAAACGTCAGCTCGGACTACTTCCTTGCGAGCCGGGATGTGGGTTGGCTTGCGGTCGGAGCGAGTCTCTTCGCATCCAATATCGGGAGCGAGCATCTCGTCGGACTCGCCGGCACGGGGGCGGCGAGCGGCCTGGCGGTGGGCCACTTCGAGTGGCTCGCGAGCTTCATCCTGCTGCTACTCGGTTGGCTGTTCGTGCCTTTTTACTTGCGAAGCGGTGTGTGCACCATGCCGGAGTTCCTCGAGCGACGGTACAATCCCGCCGCGCGCTCATACTTCACGTGGGTGTCCATCGTTGGTTACGTCCTCACGAAGATCAGCGTAACGCTGTTCGCCGGCGGCATCGTGATGCGAGCGGTCACAGGATACGACTTCTGGACCAGCGCGGCCATCCTCATCGTCATTACCGGGCTGTACACCATTTTCGGTGGACTGCGCGCGGTGATCTATACGGAAGTCATGCAGGCCGTTGTTCTGATCGTCGGCTCGATAACGCTGATGTTCATCGGTCTTAACGCCGTGGGCGGGTGGTCGGGGCTCCGCGCCAGTGTGCCTCCCGACTTTTTTTCGATGTGGAAGCCATCGGACCATAAGGACTTCCCCTGGACGGGAGTCGTCTTCGGGGCACCGATCCTCGGCATCTGGTATTGGTGTACCGACCAGCACATCGTGCAGCGCGTGCTGGCGGCCCGCAACATACAGGAAGCTCGCCGCGGAACGATCTTAGCCGGCTACCTGAAGATTCTTCCGGTCTTCATCTTCGTGCTCCCCGGTATCGTCGCCGCCGCGCTGTACCAGGACGTTCGGGGCGGCATGGCCGACTCGGCCTATCCGATACTTGTCACGCGCCTTCTCCCGATCGGGTTCAAGGGCCTCGTGCTGGCGGGGATGCTCGCCGCGCTAATGAGCTCGCTGGCGTCCGCATTCAACTCGTGCTCGACCCTGCTCACCTGGGATGTCTATCGGAAGTGGAGACCCGCCGCGAGCGAAGCGCGCCTCGTCCTCGTCGGACGCATCACGACGGTCATCCTCGT
>JANMMF010000068.1:0-2979 GCA_031372985.1 Gemmatimonadota bacterium | reverse complement strand
TCCGGCACCAGTCGCGACCGCGAGGTCCGCGATGAAGGTGTCCTCGGTCTCGCCCGACCGGTGCGAGATGATCGACTGATACCCGTTGGCTCTCGCCATCTCGATCGACTCGAGGGTCTCGGTGAGCGTGCCGATCTGATTGAGCTTGATGAGAATCGCGTTCGCTACATCGGACTCGATTCCACGGGCGAGACGCTCGGTGTTGGTGACGAAAAGATCGTCGCCGACGAGCTGAACGCGATCGCCCAGCTCCGCGGTCAGCTTCGCCCAGCCCTCCCAATCGTCCTCGGCCAGCCCATCCTCGATCGAAACGATGGGATACTCGTCCATCCACTTTCTATAGAGCTCGATCATGCCCTCGGCGCTTAGACTCCCTGCCCCACTCTTCTTGAACGTGTAGGTGCCGTTCTTGTACAACTCGGATGCGGCGACGTCGAGCGCCAGCGCGATCTCGCGACCGGGCGCGTAGCCAGCCGCTTCGATCGCCTCGACGACGACGCGCAGCGCTTCCTCGTCGTTCTTGAGATCGGGCGCAAACCCACCCTCGTCACCGACGCCGGTCGAGAGCTTCCGCTTAACGAGAACTTTCTTGAGCGCGTGGAATACTTCGGTGCCCATGCGCAGCGCCTCTCGAAAGCTCGTCGCGCCCACCGGGACGATCATGTACTCCTGGAAATCGACCGTGTTGGTCGCGTGCGCGCCGCCGTTCAGGATGTTCATCATCGGCACAGGCATCATGCGCGCCATCGGACCACCGAGGTACCGGTACAATGGAAGGCCAACGTCCATCGCCGCCGCGCGCGCAGTCGCCATCGACACGGCAAGTATCGCGTTGGCGCCGAGCTTCCCCTTGTTGGCGGTTCCATCGAGCTCGATCATCGCGCGGTCGATCGCGATCTGATCGTTCGCCGCGATCCCATTGAGCGCGGGAGCGATCCGCTCCTCCACGCTCTGCACTGCCTGCTCTACGCCCTTGCCCAGGTAGCGCTCGGCGTCTCCGTCGCGGAGCTCGAGGGCCTCGTGCTCACCGGTCGATGCGCCGCTCGGAACCGCAGCTCGGCCGAACGCCCCGCTGTCCAAGGTGACATCGGCTTCGATGGTTGGATTTCCGCGACTGTCCAGGATCTCGCGTGCCTTGATCTCTATTATGCTCGACATTTTCTCGTGGTTGATCGGTTGCTAGCGTGTCTCGGTGGGCGCGACGTCTGACGACAGCAGCTCCGCCGACGAAGGAAGACGTGTGGCCGCCGTCGGCAGGGCTTCGACGCCATAGAGATCGCGCATTGCATCCGCCATCCGCGTTCTCACTGTATGCATCAGTGCCTCGCGATGATCGTAGTCGACGGAGCTCGTGCTCACCGGCTCGAGCAAATGTATATCAATCGTTCCCGGATGAGCCAAAAGAGAGCCTTTGCTCATGATCTCGATCGTGCCGTGCAGGATAATCGGAACGATCGGGACACCGGCGGCAATTGCGAGGACGAACGGACCCTTCTTGAACGGACGGAGGGGATAGGCGTGCCCGCGCGTGCCTTCAGGGAAGACGACGACCGAGTTGCCGGCCTGGATTCGCTCGGCCGCGATCTCATAAGCGCCAAACGCAGCTTTTCGGTTGTCGCGCTGGATCTCGATCATCCCCGCGGACCGCATCGCCCGCCCGAAGATGGGAACTTTGAACAGCTCCGCCTTCGCTACGAACTTGTAGCGCGGCAGAGTGCTGGCGAGGGCGGGAACATCGAACCAGCTGACATGATTGGAGGCGAAGATGCGAGGTTCCTGGCCGGAGACGTTCTCCCTGCCGTGGACGCGAACCTTTACTCCAACCGCCCACAGCACCGCGATCGACCACCAGCGCGGCACCTTGTCATAGATGCTGTTGGGCTTGTCTTTGACCCCGAAGAGCCCGGCGATGATGACCATCAGGCCAAGGAAGAAGGTCGCCGCCACAGCGGTGACGAGCAGCATGAAGGTCCGAAATAATGGGATCATTTGTCGCGAAAGTGGTCGAATCCGGGTGGAGCTGTTACTGGTTTTCCATCCTGGAGCAGCTCGACACCCGGAGAACCGGCAACAACCCGGCCGATCTCGGTGAGGTCGAGTCCGAACTCCTGTGAAAACTGTGCTGGGTCGATCTCGGGCGCCGTGACTGCGATCTCGTATTCCTCCCCTGAGCTCGCGGCTTCCATCGCCGAGACGCCGTCGAATCGCGGAATCCGGGCGAGATCTATCTCTATGCAAACCTTGCTCGCGGCGGCAATGTGGCCGATGTCCGCGATCAAGCCGTCGGAGATGTCGATTGCCGAGGTCGCCCCACGCGCGGCGAGTCCGATTGCGGCGTCGATCCTCGGAACGGGATTGGCGAAGCGCGCCCGGTCGCGGTCGGACGGCTCACTCCCCGCGCGCCAGGCGCGGAGGGCTGCCGCGGGGCCGCCCAGACGCCCCGTGACATAAACGCGTTGTCCCGGTTTGGCGCCAGCACGCGAAAGCGGCCGGGCGACGCTGCCGAGCGCGGTAATCGTGAGCGAGAGGACTTTCCCGGAGGAGAGATCCCCACCCACGATTGGACATAGCACCGCCGCCGCGCCCTCGCCAATTCCCGTTGCGATCGTTCGCGCTTCGTGCCGGTCAGCCTCGGGGAGCGTGAGAGCGATTACGAGCCCGAGCGGACGGGCCGCCATGGCGGCGAGATCGCTCAGCGAGGCGGCGGTAGCGCGGTAGCCGATCTCGAAGTGGTTGAGCCATTCGCGCTTGAAGTGGACGCCTTCGACGGATGTGTCGGTGCTGACGACGAGTTTTTCACCTGCCGGGACTTCCAGTATTGCGGCGTCGTCCCCGATGCGTTCCGCAGAATTGCCCCACTCCGCCAGAAGCGAGCGAACGATATCGAATTCCTTGCCCGGTCCGAGCGCGATGTTGTCGCTGGTCGAAGTCGAAGTCTTGTTCTCCGGGCTCATCGGGCCACCGCTGGAAGAGTGGCCA
>JANMMF010000083.1:0-9168 GCA_031372985.1 Gemmatimonadota bacterium | reverse complement strand
CCCAGCCCAGCAGGAAGATCCAGAGAACGATTGCCAGCACGAACTGAAGAATCGCCATTCCGAGGCGGCCCTGCACCAGCTGCCCCAGCCCGGGAACGAAGAAGCTGCAAACCGCGGCGATGACGTTTCCTGCGGAACCCTGGCCGGCCATTGATCGATCCCCTTTCCCTGGACGTGGTCCTCCTTGAACATCGGGAGAGATTCGCGATCGCGCCAGTACATGGAAGCCGCCGGCCATCCTCGGTCGATAAAGCCGTAGTAAATTAAAGCTCGCGCGGCGCGAGCCAGTGCATCAGCTTGTTTCGAGGACATCTCGATAGCGGGGGACCCAGTGACATCCGGCAATCCATCGGACAAGGACGCGGAGAGAGCGACGCGTGAGCTGTACCAGCGGCTGATAGAGGCGTGGAACAAGCGGAACGCGCGCGACTACGCGCTGCTATTCGCATCGAGCGGGAGCGTAGTCGGGTTCGATGGAAGCCAGGTGAATGGCCAGCTGGAGATTGGGGCGCACCTCAGCGAGATCGTTTCGCACCACCAGACGGCGGCTTACGTAACGATCGTGCGGGAGGTTCGCTCCCTTGCACCCGACGTGACCCTGCTGCGCGCGAATGCGGGAATGGTCCCGCCCGGAAAGGATGAGCTCAACCCCGAGCTGAACGCCGTTCAGTCGATGGTGGCAGCGCGGAAGAACAACAAATGGGAGATCGCGCTGTTCCAGAACACGCCGGCGGCGTTTGACAACCGGCCGGAGCTCCGGAAGCAACTGACCGAGGAGCTGCGCGCGGTTCTGCGCGAGAATCCGGTGCGAGAGTGAGCTCGGCGCGCTCCTAGCGCGAAGCGGTCATTTCTCTGACGCGAGCACTTGGCGCCGGGAGTGTGCGTAGGTGGTGGCGGGCTGTGGCGAATCGGAGTCTCCGTCCCGATCGACGGTTATGTGAAAGGTGACGACAAGCCACGCGTCGTCATCGGCTTCTCGGCGCTCATGTCGAACGACGAAGCGAACGTTCTTGCGCTCGATCAATTCGCCCTTGGCCAAATCGGATTCGATCGACAGAGCCCTGCTGTCGTCCACCGGACTCCATGCCGTGTCGGAACCCATCCCGACGCCTACGCGAATAGAGTCGAGCCTGATCCGTTGCGGGTCATCGGGCAGACGGCGAGTGGCGATAAGGGAATCGAATCTCACTACTATGGAATCGTCAAAAACGGTGAGCGCCCCTGAAAACCGGCCCACGACCGAGAAGTGGTTGTCGAGGGACGATATGAAGAGCGGGCGAACGATCGGTGCGGCGAGACGCGGTCTGGTGGGCGTCGCCACGACCGTCTCGGTGGGCCAGTAGCTGCGGGGCCTGCACCGGCTCACGCGGGCGTCGCCGTAGACGACGCGACCGAACTCCGTCCCGGCGTCTCGGCCGTCCCCCGGGGGATCCTTTGCGAAGTGATACTCACGCTCGATCCTCCGGCACCGGCCGTTGCGGTCTTCAAGCTCGGTGATGGCAAATCGCCGAAACGGCGGACCAAAGCTGCCGTCGACGGCCTTGTTGAACGGGCCAGCGATGCTATCGACGATGATTCCGACCGTACGCGCCGTCGCGGAGCTTGCCTGACGCTTGCGAACGGTGGCTCGAAGCACGTCGGCGATGCCCGGCGGGTCATTCATCAGCGGAGCGCTTTCCACTCCGTACTCATAGACACTCGGAGGACCCGCCGTGTCGGCTACGTACAGTGCGAAGGCGTAGAAGGAGTGGCCCGACCGCTGGAGGGGCTCGCGCGTCATCTGCAACAGCCTTCCATCCAATAGCCGCATGTCGCTGGTGAACGACGCCCCCGTGTCCGGGAGACTGGTCTGCCGAGCGCCAGGTGACTGGGCGCAAATGGAGGTCGGCGTTGCTATCAGGAATACCGGTGCCGCTAGCAGAAAAAGTGCTCGCAAGCCGAGATAGGTTCGCATAAGTGATAGACGATCCGGCCGTCCGGGCGTATACGCCAGTTCGCCCCTACTTTGGTCTGATCGCACCCATGCCTGGTCAATCCGCGGCGCGCGTCTTCCGGTTCCGCTCATTGGCGACGTCGCGAAGCGCGATCGGTTCGTGCAAGCCGGCGCGTTGATCTTCGTGGTCGGTCCGAACAGCTCCACACCGGCGCAAAACGCGGCGACGTTGTTGCAGCAGTACGCGAGCCCGATTTTTCTTCATGGCGAGCCAGTACCGCTGACGGTAATGGGTAATGGGTAATGGGTAATCGGTAATCGGTAATCGGTAATCGGTAATCGGGCATCGGGAGTCGGGAGTCGGGCATCGGGCATCGGTAATGGCTCTTGCTTTTCGCTGTCCGCTGTCCGCTGTCCGCTGTCCGTCGCCCGAAACCCGAAACCCGAAACCCGAGACCCGAAACCCGAAACCCGAGACCCGATTCCTGACTCCCGATTCCCGACTCCCGATTCCTGACTCCCGATTCCTGACTCCCGAAAGGAAGTTCTGGGCGGCCGGCTCTTACTTCAGCGCGCGCCGCAGAACGACGCCGTCGATCCGCTCCCCCGGCTTCACGCCAGCGATCACCGCCAGCGTCGGCGCGATGTCCACGGTCCGGATGAATTCCGAATGCTTTCCGGGGCGGAACCAGGGCCCGTAGAAGATCACCGGAACGTGGGTGTCGTAGCCGTACGGTGACCCGTGCGTTGCGGCGATAGTGCCGAAGATGCTGTACAGCGTCTGCGTGATAACCAGCTCGACGTTGCCCTGAGCGGGGAATTGATGCGCCCAGCGGCGCGCGATCGGATCGTTGATCGTGTCACCGCGAAGCAGATCCTGGAACCGGTCCACCCTGGCAATGCCGGGAAGAGCTCTAACCTGCGTTGCAAACGCAGCGAGCACACTATCGAGGCCCGCTTGGCGGTTCTTCAATGCATTCCGATCCGCCAGCACGATCTGTTGATCCAGAAAGACGAGCGTCGAGTCGATCCCGGCTGCCGCGGCCAAACCGCGCAGCCTCGCGGCGAGCGCAAAGGCATCGATGCGCGCCGGTGTTGGCTTTACGGTTCTTGCGGCCAGCTCAGGAATTGTGCCGACTCCGTGGTCGCCCGTGAGAGCGATAGCGACGCGTGCGGAGTCGCGAAGCTTGAACAGGGAATCGAGGAATGCGCCGAGCGACCGGTCCAGCCGGAGAATGTTGTCGTGCATCTCCTTCGAGTCGGGTCCGTAGCTGTGGCCGATGAGATCGGTGCCGGAGAGGGAGATCGCCAGCACGTCCGTTCGCGGCGACTCGCCCAGTGACAGGGCGCGCAATCCGTCGAGCGCGAGGTCGAGCGTGATGTCATCCATCCACGGTGTGACTCTGATCGCGCTGGCGGCCTGCAGGCTGTCGTCCGGCATGCGGTGCGGAAAGGTGAAGTTCGCGCCGCCCATCTCCACGCTGACGCTGTCCGGCTCCTTGTAGGCGCTGTCGGGGAGCAGCGGCGTCCAGCTCTTGCCGGCGAAACTCTGAGGCAGCCGGCGCGCGTTGAATTGCTCGACCCACTGCGGCAGGGTGTCGCGGTAATACCTGCTGGTCGTGAATCGACCGTCCAGATTGTACCAGTACACCTCTGCTCGCGAGCGGCCGATCGGAAGAATCGCTCCGCGATCCTTCATCGAGACGGACAGGGCTCGCGACCGTGGATCCTTTACGCGCAGCCAATCCACGAGCGTCGTTCCCTGAAACCGGTACGGAGATGCGCCGGGCACGCCAGGCGCGCCAACGAGTGGGGCCCCAGGATCGATGACGCCGATACGATTCGCCATGATTCCGGTCGACCGTGGAAACCGGCCGGAAAGGAGAGTTGCGTGTCCGGGCGCCGTTTCGGTGATCGCGTGATCGTGGTGGGCGTTGTCGAACCAGGCACCCCCGCGCGCCAGCCGCGCGAGACCCCCATGAAGTTGGGGGCCGAACCTATTCAGATAATCATCGACAAGCTGGTCCACCGTGACCAGGACAATGAGCGAGGGAGGGGAGGCGGCGCCGGAACCAGCGCGAGGGAGGGATTGGGCCCCGGCGCACGCGGCGGCCGAGACGCAAAGGATGAGAAGAACAGTTCTGGCAAGTCGGTGCATGGTCCAAAACTATGGCGTGAAACGCCAGACCGCACGATATTCGAGCGCCCCTCTCCCGGAGAGTTCGTATGACGACCGAGGCTCGTCCTGCCCGCGTCACGCCCATGGCCGGGGCGTCCACGAGGATTGTCCTCAGCTACGTTCTCCTTTTCGCGACAGGCGCGATCCTGTCCGAGACGGCCAGCACACAGGAGCCAGCCAAGCCGATCGTCGTGGCGAGTTCCCGGGAAACACCGAAGCAGCCCGCGGCGGCTCCTGCGTTCTTCGAGTCTCACGACCCGATCGAGGTGACGCTCACAGCCAACCTCGGGAAGCTGCGAGGTGACAAGGGCGCCGATGCGCCCTGGAGACCTGCCACGATGTCCTACAGGGGCGCCGATGGGAACGCTCTCACTGTTCCCCTTCGCGCGCGGACGCGGGGAATCTGGCGCCTCAGGATGTGCGATTTCCCGCCGCTCCGCCTCAACTTTGCCGGCGCGACTTCCAAGGGCTCGATCTTCGATAAGCTCGACAAGCCGAAACTCGTCAGCTACTGCCAGAACGCCGACGACCACGAGCAATACGTTCTCCAGGAGTTCCAGCTCTACCGGATCTATAATCTTCTGACGCCGATGAGCCACAAGGCGCGACTGCTCAGGCTGACTTACGCCGACAGCGCCAGCGGAAAGGTGCGCGCGAAGCGATACGGATTTCTTCTCGAAGAGCCGGGTGCCATCGCCGCCAGGCTCGGTGGAAAGGTCATGGAGCAGAAGGGCGCACTTCCGGGGGATCTCGACCCGTTTCAGGACGCGCTCGTTGGCGTGTTTCAATACATGATCGGCAACACCGATTTCTCCATCAACGGCCTGCATAACGTCGAGCTGCTTTTCAAGGAGGATGGCACGGTACTCCCCATCGCCTATGATTTTGATTTCGCCGGCGCGGTGAATGCGCGTTACGCCATCCCCGACGAAAGGCTGAACATTCCGAACGTCCGCAAAAGGCTGTTTCGCGGCTACTGCTCCGACGCCACCTCGTACGCCAAGGTGTTCGCGCTGTTCAAGGAGAAGAAGCCGGAGATCTACGCGCTTTACGGTGACGAGATCGGAAAGCTGATGGACCGTGGCACGGTGAAGGAGACACTCCGGTACTTCGACGAGTTCTACGAGACGATCAACGATGCGCGGTCCGCCAAGCGATCGATAGTCGGGGCATGCATCGCACGCCCCTGACTTGTTCGGACCCAGCCAGCGCCCGAGTAATCTTCGATCACCCGTAGCGCGATACGCGTTGGCGGTGGCTGCCGCGGCCGTTGCGCTCGCGGCGACTTTCGCGCTTAGACCGTACGGGCCGGCCCCGAGCTTTCTCTTTTTCGTCCCGGCAATCGCGCTCGCCGCCTGGTACGGCGGGCGGGGCCCAAGCGCCGTCGCGACTGCGCTGTCCCTCCTTTTCATCGATTTCAACTTCTTCAAGCCGGGCGGGTCTCTCACCATCGACCGCGTCGAAGGCCTCGAGATCATCGCCTTCATCATCGTTGCGGTCACTATCACAGTTACGATGGACGCGTTACAGCGGGCGCTCGCACTCGCTGACCAGCGGACGGCCGAGCTCAGGGTGCTCAACGATGAGGTCGCCCGGCGTTATGACAGGGAGCGCGAAAGGCGCCACGATGCGGAGCTTCTCGCCGGAGCGCGCGAGGACGTGTTGGGGGTCGTCGCACACGACCTGCGGAATCCGCTCGATCTCATTATCACAACCAACAGCCTTTTGCTCGAGGAGAAGCTCGAGCCCGATCGGCGGCGGGAGTTGCTCGACATCTCGATGCGCGCCGGGAGACAAATGAACCGCCTCATCGGTGACTTGCTCGACACGGTACGTCTCCAGGCGGGAAAGTTCTCCCTCGATCTCGAGGACGTACCGATCTCATTGATTTTCCGTCACGCCACAGAATCGTTCCAACCCGCCGCCCTGAAGCGCGGCGTCACCTTCGACACGATTCCTCCCGCTGACGGCATCGTCGTCCGGGCTGATCCCCTTCGCGTCTCGCAGCTGGTGGGCAACATCGTCGGCAACGCGATCAAGTTCACGCCCGCGAACGGAAGCGTTACGCTCAAGGCAGCCCGCGACGGAGATCGCGTCCTCGTACAGGTCACGGACACGGGACCGGGCATCCCCGCCGCTGACATCCCGCACCTTTTCGACGACTTCTGGCAGGCGCGAAGCAGCGATGATCGCGGTGTCGGGCTTGGGCTTGCAATTGCGAAGGCGATCGTCGAGGCGCACGGCGGCAGAATCTGGTGTGAAAGCAAACTCGGGGTGGGGACCACGTTTTCGTTCACGCTGCCGATGGCAAACGCTACCGGCTCTGCTTGATTCCTGTGAGTGCTACGCCCTTCATGTGTTTATCCTCGCGTTGGTGGTTAATGGGCGCCCCTTTTCGCAAATTCCGCACACATGCCACCGAGAAATCCCGCTGAAGAGCAGTCTTTCTTGACAAGAATCCGTATTTGGCGGGCCCTGGTTGCGTTCATTGTCGCTGGCCTGATTGCCTCGGCCTGCCGCACCGAACAGGCGCCTGTGGAAGAGCTCTACAGCACTCGCATGCTGGGGCTCAGCTATCTGCAGCGAAACCAGCTGCCCGAGGCTGAATCCGAGTTCAAGAAGCTCGTCAGGCTTGCGCCCGGCGATCCCGCCGGTTACGCCGACCTTGGACTCACCTACCTGCAAGCCGGTCGGTACGCGGATGCGGAGAAGCAGCTACGCCGGGCGCGGGAGCTGGACCCGGTGAGCACGGAGGTAGGTCTCGCGCTCGCCAAGGTCTACTCGCTTACCGGACGTCCGTCCGAAGCACGCGCGATGCTCGAGCGGCTGCGCCAGGACACCACGGGCAACGCTCGCGCGCTGTACGCGCTGGCGGAGCTCGAAGGCCAGCAACCCGATAGCGTTTCCTCCCGGAAGTACGAAGACCGGCTGAGGGACGTTCTCGCGGTAGCGCCGGCAAATCTGGCGGTGAGACTGAAGCTCGTGGATGCGCTCGCCCGCCGGGGTGAAGCCGACAGCGTCGTTCGTCACCTCGAGGAAGTGCGGCGTATCCCGCCAGAACTTCCGCGGGAAGCGCGAACCTATCTCGATAGCACGATTCAGCTTTTGCGTGCGGGGCAGCTCGCGCGGTCGCTGGCAACGCTCGACCGTTTCGTCCGCCTGGCCGAGGTCACCGCGCAGTACCAGGCGTCGCTGGAGGATGTGAAGTGGACAGAAGGTCCGATCGCGGGCCGTCCTGTACTTACCTTTGCGCCGAAGAACTTCATCTCGCTTCGCGGAGTGAGAGAGCGAGCGACGGTCGACCTGGCAAAATTCACCGACGTGACTGACGATGTTGGTTTCGCTGATGCGGGCACCGCTGGTGGAGCTGCAATGTCGCCGGCACCGCGGGACGCACCGACGGCTCTTGCCACCGGTGACGTCGACGGCGACGGCACGGATGACTTGTTCGTCTCGACGTGGTCGCCGGCGCTCAAGAAGTCAGTCCCACATCTCTATCGCGTTCGTGGCGGATTCGTCCGCGACGCCAGTGACCGATCGGGCATCTCCCTTCCAGAAGGCGCCGCGTACGCGACCCTCGCGGACTATGACAACGATGGCTGGCTTGACCTCTTCGCCATCGGCGGTGAGGGACGCGGCCACCTATTCCGGAACCGCGGCGGCGGGACCTTTACGGAAGTGACGGCGAAAGCCGGAGTTGCCGACGTCAGGGGAGCGCGCCAAGCGCTCTTCGTCGACCTCGATCACGATGGCGACCTGGATCTCCTTCTCGTGGGAGCCGGTGGGCGCACCGTGTACCGCAATAATCTCGACGGGACGTTCACCGAGGCAACCGCAAGCTTCGGCCTCGCCGGTGGGGGCGACGCGCGCGACGCCGTCTTCGGCGACTTCGACGGCGACGGACGCATCGACGTGTTCGTCACGAGTGAGCGTGGCAGCAACGCGCTCTTGCACAACGGAGGTGCGCAGCGCTTTAGCGATGTGACCGCGACGAGCGGAATCGAGACACGCGGAGGCTCGGGCGTCGCGGCGATGGGTGACTACAATAACGACGGATTCCTAGATCTCTTCGTGGCCAGCACCAATGGCGGCGAGCCGATGCTCTGGCTGAACAAGGGGAACGGCACTTTCACCCGCGACCCACGTTCGAGTGCGGCGATGCTGGCGCTTCGCTCGACGGCGGGATTGGCAGCGACGTTTGTGGACTATGACAATGACGGCTGGCTCGACCTGGTGGTGGGCGGTACTTCGCTCGCGAAGGCCGACGACCGGGCGATGCTCTTTCTCCTTCGGAACGCCGGAGCAGGGAAGTTCGTCGATCGGTCGACGGCGGTTCCGGGTCCAGTGCGCTCGCTCGGTACGTCTGCGATCGCAGTCTCGGACGTCGATGACGACGGGGACGAAGACCTGTTGTTGATCGACGGCGCCGGCGCACCGCGCCTGCTGCGCAACGATTTCGGCAACAGCAACCTCGCATTGAACCTGGAGCTCAAGGGACTCGGCACCGGAAGCGGCAAGAACAACGCATTCGGCATCGGTGCGAAGGTGGTGCTCCGGGCGGGGGACATCTACCAGACGCGCGTGGCAACCGGTCGTACGACACACTTTGGTTTGGGGCCGCACTTGAAGGCGGACGTGGTGCGCGTGGAGTGGCCCAATGGCGTGCCACAGACCATCTATTTCCCCGGCAATGACCAGGACGTCGTCGAGCGGGAAATGCTCAAGGGGTCATGCGCCTTTGCGTACACCTGGGACGGCAAGCGCTTCCGGTTCGTGACCGACGCGATGTGGCGGAGCGCGCTGGGAATGCCGCTCGGCATTATGGGCAGCACGAGCGCTTTCGCCCCAGCGGGCGCGTCGCAGGAATATCTTCGCATTCCCGGCGATGCGCTCCAGCCGCGCGACGGACGCTACGTGCTACAGCTCACTGAGGAGCTGTGGGAGACGGCATACGCCGATGAAGTGAAGCTTGTCGCCGTCGACCGCCCGGATTCGGTAGATGTGTTCGTAGACGAGCGCTTCGTGCCACCGGGTCCGGTGAAGCTTCGCCTGTTCC
>JANMMF010000075.1:0-8051 GCA_031372985.1 Gemmatimonadota bacterium | reverse complement strand
GATCGCACAGCTGCTGGATGACCAGGGGGCGGTGGTGGTGACGCCGCGAAACACCCAGCACCCGCTGATCGACCGTCGCACCGACTGGGTGAGTCAGGAGCCGGCGCAGGCTTCAGCGAGAATCCAGCTGAGGGAGCGAGTTGTAAAAGCGACGGCCGCTCCACGCCTCACGCTGCAGCTTCTTCCCGAGCCACGGCAGGTGGCGGTGAAGACCAGACGCCGCCGAGATCATGAGCTGCCGGTGGAATTTCGTGACAAGCACTGGATGCCGATCATCTCCGCCGCGGGACCCGACCGCGTGTCAGGTGGGCAGTGGAGCGAGCCCTACGCGAGGGAATATTTCCGCTGCGTCACCGATGTCGGAATGATGGTGTGGCTTTATCGGGATGCTCGATTGGACGAGTGGTACCTGCACGGGTGGTGGGATTAAATCACAACTACAACTACAACTGCAACTGAACGAGCGGGGAGCTGGTAGCTGACTCAAGCTGTTAGCTGATAGCCGTAAAACGTCGGGACGCCACCGGTGGCGTGATGGCACAGGCAGTTGATTGTGCCCTGATCGGCGCCAGTAACGTCCCGACGTAGTGAGGCTACGAGCTATCGGCTTGAAGGCTCCAGCTCCCCGCTCGTTCAGTTGTCCTTGCCCTTGCAGTTTCTCAACCTATTTCAGCGTAATCTCCGTCGTGGCTCTGAGCGTAGCCTCCCCCTGCGGGACTTCAGCCGTGAAGAAGTACCTGCCGGGCGGCAGGGAACGAAGCGGCATTTCTGATTGAAAGGAAGTGCTTCCTGTCCACACGTATTCCCGAACGACTGGCTGCCCGGGAAGCAGAGTGAGCTGTGTAATCACTGTCGCACATCCCCATCCACCACCTGTCGGGAGCACCATCTCTCCCACCGCGTTTCTGAGATAAGGGTTGATCTGGCACGAGTCCCTGAAGTGAAGCGTCGCCGCTTCACCACCTTCATTCACCAATTCGACGCGAAAGGTGACAGGCGAGCCGCGCACTACTTCGGCGGATGAACTGGAAACAGAAAGCCGAATGTCTCCGAATCTGTCGTTCGCATCTGGACCGGTCGCTCCGCCGCACGCTCCGGTTGCAACGACGACTCCCGCGACAGCAGTCCAACGAATCAGATTCATCTTTCCTCCTGGCAGTGGTTACAAGCAATATGTTAAGGCCTCGTGCTATTCGCCTGGCCGCAATTATTACACCCGAGGGATGATGCATTTCATCGACAGATCAATCAAAACCGTCGGCATCGTTTTTCTGATTCTGATGGGCATTGCGGCATTCGCGAGTCCTGCGTTTGCGCGGGTCGTGCGCGTAGAAATCGTATCCCGATCCGACATCACCGGCACGTTCGGTACTGCGGGCACCTACGAGCGAATCACCGGCCGCGTGTATTTCGCGTTCGATCCACGAAATCCGGAAAACCGAAAGATCGTCGATCTGGATCTGGCACCAAGAAGTTCGAACGGAGAAGTCGAGACATGGAGCGAGTTCGTCATCCTCCGGCCCAAGAATTCCGCGCGCTCGGCCGATCTCGCCGTCGTCGACATTGTGAACCGCGGCGGGATGACCACTTTCGTTTTCAATCTGGGCCGCAGCCCATCCGCCCCGCCCGAGTCTGCCGAATTCTACGGCGATGCTCTGCTGATGAAGCGCGGAGTTACCATCGTCGCCCTCGGCTGGCAGTGGGATGTGGCGCCATCCGACAACGCGTTGAATATCGAGGCACCGCAAGTCGGATCTCTGAGTAGGCCCATCACGGGGATCGTGCGAAGCGACATCACCGTGGATACTATGACGACCTCGATCCCGCTCGCCCACAGCCTCGCTCCGACCGTCGGGTATCAGGTTGCCGACACGAGTGATCCCTCGAACACACTGACGGTACGCGACGATCCCCTCGGTCCGCGCAGAGTAGTGCCGCGAAGCGAATGGCGGTTCGCCCGCCTCAGCGAAGCCGGCGTCATCGGCTCGAGAACGTGGGTCTACATGAGGACTGGGTTTTTGCCGGGCAAGATCTACGAGGTCGTGTACCGCGCGAAGGATCCGGTCGTAGCAGGAGCGGGCCTCGCCGCGGTGCGAGACATGATTTCGTATCTCAAGTACGATTCGTCCGCCGTCACTCGCGTCCGATATGGAATCGGATATGGAGTGTCGCAGACGGGAAGATTCATCCGCCACTTCCTGTACCAGGGTTTCAACACTGACGAGAGTGGACGAGTGGCGTTCGACGGTTTCTTCGTGCACACCGCCGGGGCGGGGCGCGGGAGCTTCAATCATCGCTTCGCGCAGTCGTCCCGCGATGCGCAGCCATATTCGACGTTCTTTTATCCCACCGACGTCTTCCCGTTCACCAGCGTTTCCACTCGTGATCCCATCACAGGCAGGCGTGGCGGCCTGCGGGACAATCTGCGTGGCTCAGCGTCCACGAAAGTTTTTTATGTCGACGGAGGCTACGAGTACTGGGGAAGAGCGGCGTCGCTCACCCACACGACTCCCGATGGAACGCGAGATGTCGGCTTTCTTCCGACGGAGCGACGCTATGTCATCTCCTCGGCGCAGCACTCGAGTCCGACTGCATGGCCGCTCCCGGAGACCGCCAGGATTCCCGGCACGAGCGGCTATCGCGGCGACCCGCTCGATCAACGCCTCGCACTGAGAGCGCTGATGTCGACGCTGATCGATTGGGTAAAAACGGGAGCAGCGCCGCCGCCTTCGCTATATCCCACGCTCGCCTCAGGCAATCTCGTGCGGCCCGGCGATCAGCGCTTCCCGGCGATTCCGAATCTTGCGGTCGCGCGGATCCCGTACCAGCCGTACAGGGTCGATTTGGGTCCGCGGTGGGTGCAGGGCATGATCGATTTCGAGCCGCCGAAAATCGGCGCTCCCTATCCGGTTCTCGTGTCGCGCGCAGACTCGGTCGGAAATGACCTCGGAGGCATCCGCAGCATCGAGCTGCTCGCGCCAGTCGCGACGTACTACCCGTGGCAGCTCAGAAGTGGAATGGTTGCCGGAAACGACAGACTCATCAGCTTCCGCGGAACTTTCATCCCGCTTCCGCGAACTGAAGCCGAACGGCGAAGCACGGGAGATTCGCGTCCGAGCATTGAGTCGCTTTACGGCAACCGGACGCAATTCCTGCGACAAGTGGACGCGGGCATGTCATCGCTAGTCGCGCAACGATTTCTGCTGCCCGAGGATGTGGGGGCGGCGCGAAACCGGATGACCGACGTCTGGGCCCGCTACGGCTTGCGGGACGAGTGAGTATCCCGCGCTACGTCCCCGGGAATCCTTCGATGCGCGCGGCTCTTACGATCTCCTTTACTCTGTTCATGATCTCGTTGGCGGACTTTTCGTCCCCCTTGGCGCGCAGTGCTTCGGCCAGAATCGCACCGGTGAACGCATAGGTGTAAGGAATTCCGAAAGATGCGCGATCGATCCAGTCACCTTCCTTGATCAGACTCTGCGGCGCGCGATAGACGCTATCCCAAAGCGTCTTGGTTCGGTCGAGGTCGAGGAACAGCCCCGAGATGCGCGGCGTCGCCTCGGAATGGGTGAGCGGGTGATCGACCAGCTTCTGGACGAATCCCTGGGAGAGCAGATACGGATCGAGGCCCAGCCCCTGTCCGCCGCCAGTCGAGACATAGATCGGGCGCTCGGGGAATGCGTCCTTGATCAGTCTGAGCAGTATCAGCTGATCGCGCACCAGGTATCCCGGCTCAATGTTGAGCGTGATGTTGCCGTGTCGGAAAATCTGCGGCTGGTTGAGCTGGATGTACTCGGGAACCGCGTCCGCTTCCGCGTACGTCATCTTGAGCGGCGGTCCTACCGGCTTCTTCCACTGTTGATTCCGGTAGATCGCGGGCCCCTTCGCGGCGTCGTAGGTCTCGACCGGCCGGCGAATCATCTGCCGCACGAACCAGTCGGTATCCAGGTACGTCGTGACGGCAACAGTCACGTCGCGACGCACTCCTTCCACTTCCTGCGCGTACCAGAGCGGGAAGGTGTCGTTGTCGCCGTTGGTGACGACGATCGCGTAGGGCTCGAGCGAGTTGAGGTAGTCTTGTGCCCACGCCTGGGTGAAGGTGTGTCCGGCGCGCGAGGCAAACCTCCAGTTTGCGACCAGCGGAATGAGCGCGATCAGCAGGATGGGCGACGCGAGCATGAACGCGCGACGCGACGGCCAGCCCGCGATGGCCGGACGTTTTCCGACCGCGGACCGATCCTCTGCCTTTTCTTCCCCACCGATCACGTGGGCGATCTGCTCCCAGATGAAGCTCAGGCCGATTGCCGCCCATACGCCCCAGGCAGAGAAGCTCCAGATGTAGAAGTAGTCGCGGTCGCGTACCTCGCGCGCGACGTCACGCACCTCGGGATCCTGCGACCATCCATACTTGAAGTTGAGATAGTAGATGAGGGCCAGCGTCATCGTGAACATGAGCGGGCCCAGATACCAGAACGTCTTTCGGTCTCGCCGCCAGTGCACGTAACCACCCAGCAGGCCGAGACCGAGGTAGAGGAACGCTATCACGAACTGGAGTCCCTGCATGGTCTGATGCGAATCTCGCAGCCACTGCCACTTGAAGTACAGCCACCACATGCCAACCTGCGCTGAGTACGGCGCTCCGCGCTCGAGCTTCTTTCCGTACTGCTCGCGGTTGATGTTGGCCATCAACCTGTCCTTGGTGAGCTCCGTAAAAGTGCAGCTCGCCTCCAGCGTCGTATTGCACGCCGTCGGAGCTCCTTCGTTGATCGCGGGGAAATAGGCGGCGCGCACTGGCTCGTAGATGAAAGGCGTCAAACCGAGGAGTAGCGCGCCGAACGCGGCGAGAAGGAGCTTCCATCGAAGCAAGGTCTTCCAGCGGACCATCAGAATCGCGACGCCGATCGCGGGTAGCGGAAGGAAGCCAGCCGGGTGATTGGAGTACCCCAGCCCGAGCAGAAACGCGACGAGGATGAGAATACGATCGGCGCGCGGCCCATCGGGATCCTCTATCCACTGGATCATCAGCCACGACACGATCGTGAAGAAGAGCAGCGAGACCGTGTAGACCTTTTCGTTCACGACCGACTGGTTCCAAACCGTGAACGCCGTCGCCCCAATCAATGTCGCCAGGCCGGCGACGACGAGCCGCTGCCAGCGCTCGACAATCCAGCGCGCGACGATTCGCTCTGTGATCAGGAACCAGAAGCCCGCGGAAAGCGCGCTCGAGAGGGCGGCGAGGATGTTGATCTTGGCGGCGTAGGAGACGGGAAGTGGCAGCTGACCGAACACGTTGCCGAGCAGCATGAAGAAAGGATTGCCGGGCGGATGCGGGAGGCCAAGCACTTTCGCCGCCGCCATGTACTCGCCCGTGTCCCACATCGCGACCGACGGTGCGAGCGTCAGGAGATAGAGGACGAATACGAGTCCCGCCGCAATCGCGGCGGGAATATATGAAGGCTGGTACCCGTTCTGATTGGAACGGTAGGAAGCTGCTGTCGTTGCCATTTATGTGATCGAAGTACTGGTGGGACGGAGTGCCTGAATTTTAGTCACTCGTCACCCTGAATGCGTTGTAATGGCTAATGAATTTCTGAAAGACAACTGCAACTGAACAGGCGAGAGGACCCAGTAGGTAAGCTGCGAGTGATTTAGTTCACGACGCCCGGACTTGCTTTTGTGGCATTAAGGAAAGGCAGTTGCTTGTGCCATGGTACAGCGGTAGAAAAGTCAATGCGTAGTGAACTAGATGCTATCAGCTACGCCGCTGACGCCTCTCGCCTGTTCAGTTGCCGTTACCCGCCGTTCCCTTGTGTTCGGTATTTGTTCGGTATAAGCTGAAGCATGGGATTCGTCGAGCTCAGAGCCCACACCGCTTTCTCTTTTGGCGACGGCAGTGTTTCTCCGGAAGCGCTCGCTGCCCGCGCGGCATCACTCGGCTACAGCGCCCTCGGGATCACCGACACTGCGGACCTTGGCGGGATCGTCCGCTTCGGGCTCGAGGCTCGCCGGCAGAATCTGAGACCCATCGTCGGCGCCGAGCTCAACGTCGATGGGTGTCCGGTCGCTTTTCTGGCGAGGAGCAAGGAGGGATTCAACAACCTCGCCGCTCTCGTCACGAGATCGCGGGTGGGAGATCTCTCGACGTGGAAGAAAGGAGATGGAAAAAAGACGCGCGGACGCCCGCGCATCTCCTGGCAGCAAGTAGGGGAGCGGAGTGAAGGACTGCAGGTATTGACCGGCCCGGCGTCCGGGCCGGTCGCATCCAGTCTCCGCGCCGGCGACTACAGAGGTGCAGAGCATAAGCTCTGTCAGTGGCGCGATATCTTCGGCGACAGGCTCGCAGTCGAAGTGCAGCTGCACCACACGAGCGGCCACGAAGCGGCGCTGGCTGCGGCGCTGATCGAGCTGGCCGAGCGGCACAAAGTACCGTGGGTGATCTGCCACGAGCCGCGCTACATCGACAACGACAGCCGGCTCGTGCACGACGTGCTCACTGCCCTTCGGTACAATACGACCATCGACGATGCGCTCGCGCGCGGACTGCTGCACCCGAATGGCGAATGGCGCCTCGCTTCTCCGGAGGAGATGGCAGAGCGGTGGAAGGGGCGGGAAGCGGGCCTCGAGGAGAGCGAGCGAATCGCGTCCGATTGCGATTTCAACCTGGCGTGGGTGAGACCACCGCTGCCGAAGTTTTCGGTTCCCGCTGGATTCAACGACGACACATTTCTTCACGATAGAGTTTTTGCGGGCGCGCGCGAGCGTTGGGGGGAGATCGACGACAAACAGCGAGCACAGCTCGAGCACGAGCTGAGAGTCATCGGAAAGCTAGGCTTTGCCGGATTCTTCCTCGTGATGTGGGACGCGGTGGATTTCGCCCGCAAGAAGGGAATCCTCTGCCAGGGGCGTGGCAGCGCGGCGAACTCCGCGGTCGCGTACTGCCTCGCCATCACCGCTGTCGATCCGGTGAAGCACGGTCTGCTGTTCGAGCGATTTCTGTCCGAGATCAGGGTTGATGGACAGACCGAAGCCCCGGACATCGACGTCGACATCGAGCACGACCGGCGGGAAGAGGTGCTCGACTACGTCTATGACAAATACAATCGCGCGAACGCGGCGATCACCTGCATCGTGCAGATGTACCGCGGGCCCAACGCGATTCTCGATTCGATGCGCGCGTTTGGGTATCCGGTCGAGATGGCGACGAATTTCTCCAAGAGAATCCACTGGAGTGATCCGGCCGAAGGAGCGAAGTACATCGAGGAGACTCTCGCTCCCAAGTTCGGTCTCGATCTCGACAACCCGCGAGGCAGGGCGACTCTCGCCGCGATGGCGGCGTTCGAGGGAGTGCCTCGTCTTCGCTCCACCCACGTCGGTGGATTCGTGCTGTCCTCGGCACCACTTGGCGATTACCTACCGGTCGAGCACACGACCATGGGTCGGACGATCATACAGTTCGACAAGGATGATCTGGATGCCGTCGGCATCCCGAAGTTCGATTTCCTCGGCTTGGGCGCGCTATCGCTGGTGAGACGCGCCTTCGACATGATCGAGGTGCGCACCGGCACGCGGCCCGAGATGTACAAGCTGCCGCCCGACGATCCCAAGACTTACGACCTGATCGCGCACGGCGAGACGATCGGCACGTTTCAGATCGAGAGCCGCGCGCAGATCGCATCGGTGCTGCATACGAAGCCTGACAGGCTCTACGACATCGTGGTGCAGGTGGCGCTCATTCGTCCTGGTCCGATCCAGGCGAATTTCGTTCATCCATACACTGCGCGCCGGCGTGGGCTCGAGCCCGTGACATACCTGCATCCCGATCTGGAGCCGATTCTCAAGCGCACGCAGGGAATCCCGATTTTCCAGGAACAGGCGATGGCGATCGCCATGAAGCTCGGCGGCTACTCGGCGGCGCAGGCCGACGAGCTGCGGCGTACGATGGGGCACATCCGAAAGGTCGAAAAGCTGCACCGCGTGCTCGAGCAGTTGCGTTCTCGCATGGTCGAGCGCGGAGTTACGGAAGACGTCGCGGCCAGGATCGCCGAGGATCT
>JANMMF010000071.1:0-2665 GCA_031372985.1 Gemmatimonadota bacterium | reverse complement strand
CTTCGAGCCCGCGGAGACATCGGGGCACGGTGCAATATTCGTTTGTGCCCACGGAGCCGGTGGAAGCATGAACGATCGCGGGATGCTGGCTACGGCGAAATCGCTTCGCTCGCGTGGGATCGGCGTCGTCAGGTTCAACTTCCTGTACAAGGAAAAAGGCTCCGGTCGCCCCGATCCGATGCCGCGCCTCAAGGAATGTGTCGCTGCCGTCATCTCGCGCACACGGGACGAGCTACATCCGAAGACGCTGATCATTGGCGGACGGTCGATGGGAGGACGCGCCGCATCAATGCTCGCGGCGGACGGATTCGAGAGTGACGGGCTGCTGCTGCTCGCCTATCCACTTCATCCCGCCGGCCTGCCGGACAAGCTGCGCGACACCCACCTTCACTCGATCCGCGTGCCGGTGATCTGCTTCAACGGAACGCGTGACCCGCTATGTCGAAGGGATTTGATGGAGGCGGCGCTGAAAACGGTGAAGACAGATTGGCAGATGCGTTGGCTCGAGGGCGCCGATCACAGCTTCCACGTTCTCAAGTCTTCCGGCAGGACGGATAGCGAAGTACTCATTGAGATCGGGAACTTCGCCGAGGCCTGGGTCTCGCGGCTTCGACGATGACCGACGCAGCCGCTGCCGCCACGCCCACCGCGACCGCGCCGACATCGGCCGCGCGACCGGAGCGGCCCCAGTACGACCGCTCCATCATCGAGGGGCCGCTTCTTCCAGCAGTGTGGAAGCTCGCCTGGCCAACGATGCTCACCAATATCATCGGTGGGCTCCAGGGGATGGTCGATCAGGCGTTGGTCGGCAACCTGGTCGGATACAAGGCTAACGCCGCGATAGGCGTCAGCATGCAGATGTGGCTCATTGTCATGATCTTCATTTCGTCTCTGTTCAGCGGGATGAGCGTCCTGGTAGCGCGCTTTGCCGGAGCCGGCGACCATGAAAAGGTGGACCGCACGGTCTATCAGGCTTTCGTCACGGCGATTGGGCTTGCGTTGCTCGTGATGGCGCCAATCGGCTACTTCGCTGCGCCGTGGCTGCTCGATTTCGTGAACGCTGCGCCGGAAGTGAAAGCGGAGGCTCTGCCGTTTCTGCGAACCATGTTCGTGTTCAGCGGCGGCATGCTCGTTTTCTTCATGCTCAGCGGCGCGCTTCGCTCGGCTGGCGATGCAAGGACCCCGATGGTGCTCGGCATCGCCCTCACCGTGCTGAATCTCGTGCTGAACATCATTCTGATCCGTGGGCTCGGTCCCATCCCCGCGTTTGGTACGAGGGGGGCCGCGTTCGGAACCTGCATCGCATCGGGACTGCTCGCGGTCTATTCACTCTGGAAGCTGTGGCACGGTGGGTGGGTCGTATCGTTCCCGCGCGGACGCGGCTACGGCCCGGATTGGGCGATCATACGCGAGTTGTTCAAGTTCGGACTTCCGACGGGTTTTCAGGGGATAGCCATGAACATCGGTGGGGTGTTCATGCTGGCCTTCATTGGATCGCTCGCCCAGAGCGCAGCCGCGCAGGCGGCGTTCTCGGTATCCTATACGCAGCTCTTCTCGCTGATTACCTGGACATCGGTCGGCCTCATGGGGGCCGCTGCGGCCATTGCCGGGCAGAACCTCGGTGCCGGCAGACCGGATCGCGCTGCCGCGGCAGTCCACGTCGCCGCGCGTATTGGGCTCTCGAGCGCGGCCATCGTCGGCGCGCTGTTCCTGTTTTTCCCGCGACAGCTCCTCGCCGTGTTCGGCATGCACGAGCCCGCCGTGGCCGAGATTGGCGTGCAGCTGCTGCGCGTGCTCAGCCTTTCCGGACTCTTCATCGCGGTAGCGCTCACCTACACGGGCGGACTCCAGGGAACGGGCGACACCAAGAGCCCGCTCTACATCTCGATCGTTTCACAGGTCATGGTGCCGCTTGGGATATGCTTCGTGATTCAGCAGACCACGACGCTGCAGCCGATTCACATCTGGATCGCGATTCTCATCGGCCACGCGACGAGATGCGTGCTCAGCATTTGGCGGTTCAATCAGGGACGATGGCGCAACATCGCCGTAGATATTGGCGGGTGAACTGCGGACTGCGGACTAACTGCGGACTGCGGACTGGTTAGTCCTTGAGGAGGTACTCTACGGTCGAGACGACGCGCACCAGTTTGTTGATCTGACTCTCCGCGCCGATGCCGGGCGCCTGGTCCCTCGGCAGGATCTCGAAAACTCCCTGATTCGCCCGGCGGATTCCCGCCAGATCGCTGTGGGAATCGCGCGCGAACTGCTCGGCTCCTTCACGCGCACGAGCGGTCGCTTCAGCAATCATCGGCGGCTTGAGTTTATTGAGACCGGTGAAGACGAACGTCGGGCCACCTCCCGACCCTCTGTCCGGCGATGAAACGACAACGCCTATCGCGGCTAACTCTCCAATCCGTTGGCTTGCAGCAAGCACGAGGTCGGGGCGCTGGGAGCGGACCATGAGCGTCTCACGGATGATGTACCGATTCGTCGGCTGTCGTTCGGGTCCGTATTCCTGGGCCAATGCATCGCTCACCGAGAATCCGGTGAGCTCGATCTGGGTCGTATCGATGCCGTTCCTCGCCAGAAACTGGCGGACGCCGGTGATGCTCGTTGCGAGCTTCGCGTGAGCTGCCGCGAGAGTGTTGTCGGCGCCGACCAC
>JANMMF010000060.1:0-6292 GCA_031372985.1 Gemmatimonadota bacterium | reverse complement strand
CCGCATCGCTTCCGCGCGCCCGGTCAGCGTCTGGTTCGCGTACTCGACGTTCCCGTGGACTTCGGCAACCGGCTTCTCATTGTAGACGAGATCCTTCGTGCTGAACGCTCCCTTGAACTGCGGATTCTCGAGCGTTCCCGTCGCATGCACGTTGAGTGAGATCAATCCCTTTGCGTCGTACCCGCTCTGTGTGAGTGCGATCACGTCGCCGACGTTGAGATTGTCCACCGCGATGTCGAGATTCGCGTTTCCTTCTTTCGGTATGAAGCCGTTGACGTAGATGCGACCGTCAGGGCCGTTGCGCAGCTCGAGATTCTCGACATCGACGCCAGCCTGCCCCCAATGGAGCGCAGCGACGCGTGTGCTCACCCACGCGCTCGTATCGAACTGTAGCCGGAGGTTATTCAGCTTCAGCTCGTTGCGAAGCTTGTCGAGCGTAAAGGCGGCGTTGGCGCTATAGGTACGGGCGTTGTCCTGATTGACCACGATCTCCGCAGTGCCGTTCGGCTTGCCGTACGTGAGCTTGGCGCCGACGCTGTCGAGGTCGAAGCCGGCCGCCCTGACGGCCCTGGCCTGTGCGCCGATCCTCACCTGCGACTGAGGGGTGCGAGCGTTGATCCAGTCGTAATCAGCCGTGAAAGCGCCGACGGTGTTTCCGCGGGCCACGATGTTCGAGCCCGAAGCAGTCCCTTTGACATTGAAGTTTCTGATATTGCCCGTGGCTACTCCGTCGGCGCGCGCCGAGACAGAGAGCTCGTTCCTGCGCACGACCTTCGGCGTGTCCACGACTGTACGTGGCACCCCCCGTCCGGTGATGGCGCGCTCCACCTCTGTTGCGCGCGCGATCCTCGAGGAATCCGCCTTCGCGCGGGCTACGCGCGCGGCGAGGATGCCCGGGCGCGGGCGCACGACGGCCGTGTCCGTGGAGATCAGACCAGCGAAGCGAGAGAGTGAGTCGATCGCGATGTGATACGACAGCGCGCCATCGTGCCCCGGCGCGAGGCCGAATGTGCCCTTCGCTTCCACGATTCCCTGCGGCAGCTCCACCGCGAGAGTGTCGAAGCGCGCAATGCCATTCGCGATCGCGACACTCACGTTGGCGCGATCGAGGGAAACCGTGTCGACGGTTGAAGCCGCCACGTCGGCGACGATCTGTGCCTGCATCGTCGCCGGATCGGTCCCTCGGCCGCGCGCGGAGCCGACGGCGGTGATCGATGTCTGTGGAGCCTTGGTGATGGCGCTGCTCGCGTTGAACGAGCGCGTGGTGAACTCGAGGTTGTAGCCGGTCTCCCTGCTCGCGAGATCCATCGTGCCGCGCAGATCGAGGAATCCCCCATCGGGGAAGGTGAGCTGCGTGTTGATCGCGAGATCGTTGATCGATCCTCTCAGCCGAACCGGGCCGCTCGCGGTGCCGCGCAATCCTGCGCTCGGCATGAAGCGACCCAAGGTCGCGAGCGCCAGCGGATGCATGCGCGCATCGACGTCGAACCAGGGCATGCCTCCCACCCGCATTGCCGCGCGGCCTGTAGCATTCGAGACTGCTCCACGCTCCACGTGTGTGACGTCACCCTGCGCGGTGATCACCGCGGCGGTCGAGCCGTTGAGCGTTGCGGTGCCGGAGAGTGTGCCTCCCAGTTTAATCGAGGGAGCAATCGCTCTGGCGAGTCCCATTTGCAGGGGCAGCATTCGCACGTGGAGGTCGCGCGCGGTGAAGACTCCCTTGGACAATCCCATCACGCCATTTCCAACCAGCCGACTCCTGCCTGAGAGACGATCGTCAATTACGACATCGCCGTTTATCCGGAGCGCGTGCTCTCCTCCGTCGAACGCCGCTCTACCGGTGAGCATCAGCGGACGCGGAAACGCCATTGCCGGAAAGAGTCGCGTCAGGAGTCGCGTGTCGAGATTGGTGAAGCGCAGATTCGCATCGCGGTAGGCGATCGTGTCGGTAACCGTCGCTTCGATCTGTCCGGCAATGTGTGATTCCTGTAGGGTCACGTCCATGTTCCGCGCGAGGTATACGCTTTTCTTCGCGGTCCAGTCCAGACCGAAGTCGAGTTTGCCGGATCCATTCTCGGGGAGGTTGGGCATTGCCCAGCGAATGTCAGCTGGCCGCACTGGATCGCCGTGAAGCCGTAGATGAAGGTCGCCGGACTCCATGAGGTAGCGTCCATCGCCGCTCGCCCGCGTAGCGGGAAACGTCGCGCGCACTCCCTTCCACCACACCGAATCGCCGGTGAACTCGACCGTTCCAGTCAGCCCGCGGACGTCGGCAACAGGCGGGCGAAATGGCTCCGCGATCATCTTCAACGCCGCGACATCGATCAGGCGACTCTTGTATGCCGGGTCTTCCAGCCGAACGAGTGGAAACAATCCGTTGATGCGGTGGAAGCTCGACTCCTTCTGATAACCTCTGGCGACCTGCAGGATCTTGAGCCTACCTTGCGGGCCGAGTGCAGCGCGAACTTTGTCGGCGCGCTCGGCCGGCGTCAGAGGGCCGGGGTCCCATGGAGATCGAACGGTGACATCTCCGTCGATTACGGTGACGTTGCTGAAGCGGATCCACGTTCCCCAGCCGGTCTTCTTCACGCCCGTGCGCGTCACCGTGTCGCGCGGAAAGATCCGATCGTAATTCCATCTTCCGCCCGGTTGCCTGTCGAGCATGATGATCGGACGGACAAGCTTCACTTCGTTGAATTCGAGCTGCTTGCCCCGAAGGGTGCCGATGGTGTACTTGGCCCAGATCTCGTCCGCTTTGACGAATGGCGCGCGGGCACTGTCGGTGATAACGACATCGTGCAGCGTGACTCCGTTCAAGAGGTTTCCGGTAACGCTGCCGATGTGGACGATGCCGTGGCTGTTTCCCTGAATCAGCCCCACGATGTAGCGGCGCACGCGCTCACGGCCCCAGTCGCTGTTGGTGAGCAGGAGGCCGGCGCCGACCAGTAGCAGCGCCACCACCGCAACAACTGCGAGGAGGCGAACCCACCACCTACGCATTAGAACGCTTCGCCGATGGACAGGTGAAGGACCATCCTCTTGAGGATGCCACCGCCGCTAGCGGGCGCATAGGTGCGGGGCGTCTGGAGTGTAACAAGCGTTCTCTGTCCATTCACGATACTCTCCGTGACAACCGGCAGGGACTCGGTAGTTCCCGGGTTGAGTCCTATATCGGCACGAATGGGGCCTACGGGTGAGCGGTAGCGGACCCCGAATCCGGGGGTTATCGCCGCCCTGCGTCTGGGGAGGGTCGGATTGGACTTCTGCCTCACGAGGGCGCCGTCCACAAAAGCCGCCCCGAGCAGCTCCCGCCAGAGGGGGAAGCGTGCCTCGACGCTGCCTTCCACCACGAAGTTTCCGCCCAGCGGCCGTGGCTCGAAATCGCGGTCCTTGAGGACGCCGGGGTCACACGTCGTCACATCGGTCCCGCTGGTGCACGCCACATTGAGGCTGTCGTTCCGCTGAAGGTTTCCGATCGGCACAGTGAGCACGCGGGGTCCGAGCTGGTTCTCGCCGAAGCCGCGCACCGAATGCGATCCTCCCGCGTAGAATCGCTTTCTCGGGTGAAGAACATTTCCGCCGACAGTCCCGGCCACGCCCAGCGCCTCCTCCGAACTACCAAGTGGGCTGACCCAGCCGATGCGCGCGTGCGCTCCGATCACGCCGCGCCGCCTGACCTGATAGAACGCGGCTCCGTCGGCGGTCGCGCGATTGTAGCGGAAATCCGAGACCGTGAACGCCGACGCGTTCTCGACGCTACCGTTCGCGCGGAATCCCCTGTTGGGGGAGAACGGATCGTTGGTGCGGTCTATGGTCGACGTGATGATGAACGGCGAGAGCTTCTGGTTTCCGCGCAGTGCCTCGAGAGTCGGCTGGTCGCAGACGCCGTAGTTGATGCAGAAGTAGACATCACCCGCGTCGACCTTGCTGATCTCGAAGCGATAGTTCAGGCTGGCCGGTGCTCTCTCGGTGACGTCGCGGGTGAACGTGAGGCTCGTGCCGTAGCCGCGATCGACGTAAATGCCCGGTGCGCTGCGACGGTGCGAGAAGAAGCTCAGGGACAGCTCATTCTGCGGCGACCCGAACCAGGGTTGGCTGAGATCGATGCTCGCGTTGTACGTCGGAACGAAGTAGCGCGCGAGGCTGCTGGTCTGGGGCACGGAAGCGTTGCGGAAGATGCCGCGTCCGTTGAGCGAGCGGGCAAAGAGGTTGCCGACCGCGCCCTGCACATCGAGCCGGCGCGCACCGCCCATGAAATTGAAGTGACTGAACCGAGCCTCCACCTGAACGAAATCGATCGTGTTGAAACCGGCGCTGACTCGCGCCTCTCGTGGAGGGGACTCCTGCAGGGTGACGACGATCACCTTCGCCGAGTCGGGTGTCGCGATGTCGATCGGCGGCCGCGGCTCGATGGCGGCTCGCCGGAAGAGATTTGATTCGTACAGCGCGCGCTGACTGCGCAGCATCTCCGAGCGGCGGAATATGTCGCCGACCCTGAAGGTCAGCGACTTCCTGATCGTGCGCTCGTCGACGCCTTTGTTGCCGGTGACCACGATGTCTTCAACGGTGGTTTTGTATTTCGGGTTGAGCGTGAAGCTGACCACCGCCCTCCGCGACGCGGTGTCGACGGCGACTGCCGTGTCCACTTCGGCGTCGGCGTACCCCTTGTCGAACAGGGTCGCCTGCAGGTTAACCCGCGACGAATCGAGCCTGATCAGATTGAGCGGGCCGTTTTTGCCAAGAGCAATGCGGCGGTCGATCTCCCGTTTCGAGAGCAACGGCGTGGGCTGATTCACGATGACGTCGGCAACGATCGTCGGTGGTCCTTCCTTGATGACGAAGGTGACGCCTACCTGGTTGCGTCCTCTTGGAACGACGGCGGTGTCCACATCGGCTTCGCGATAGCCGCGCTTCCAGTAGAAGACGCGGATGCGCAGCACGTCGCGCTCGAGCTCCTTGTGGTCGAGGTATTTCCTGCTGTAGAAGTACTTCGACTTGCTGATCCAGCAAAAGGGCTTGAGGATGATGCTGTTGCAGTACGACGCGGTGGTGTAGACGTTCTGAAGCAGATCACCCTGCTTCACCGCCCTCACGCCTTTGAGCGTGAGGTTGACTACTTCGGGGTGGCTGGGCGCTGCCGGTTGTGCGCTCTGCGCCGCGAGCAGCGCGGGAAGGAAGAGGAACTGGGCAGCGAGGACAGCGAGAAGACGCGGCAGGTGTGAACGAGCCTGTCTATAGTCCTTCCAGCAACGCGTCGTTGCTTGGAGTAGCAGCGATGCGCTTGATGAGCCATTCCATCGCCGAGCTGGATGGCATTTGCTGAAGACCGCGTCTGAGTGTGTAGACATGCTCTAGCTGATCGGGGCGGAAGAGCTTGTCTTCACGACGCGTGCCGCTGGTTGCGACGTCGATTGCGGGGAAGATTCGCTTCTCGGAAAGCGAGCGATCCAGCTTGATCTCGCAGTTGCCGGTACCCTTGAATTCCTCGAAGATGACGTCGTCCATGCGCGACCCGGTCTCGACCAGCGCCGTCGCGATGATGGTGAGCGATCCGCCGCCGTGTTCCGGAGCGACCGAGCGCGCGGAGCCGAAGAATGCCTTGGGTTTCGCCATCGCGGATGAATCGAGTCCGCCGGAGAGGGTGCGGCCGGTGCCGCGCTCGACGGTGTTGTAGGCTCGCGCCATTCGTGTGATCGAATCCAATACGATGACGACATCCTTGCCTAGCTCCACGAGTCGGCGCGCCCGCTCCAACACCATCTCGGTGACGTCGGTGTGACGAACCGCGGGCATGTCGAAGCTGGAGGCAACAACCTCGCCATAGCCCCAGGTGATCATTTCGCTCACTTCCTCGGGACGCTCGTCCACGAGCAGAACCAGCAGGGCCGCCTGCGGGTGGTTGATCGCCACGCCTTCGACGATCGCCTGTAGCAGCATCGTCTTTCCGGCGCGAGCCGGCGCGACGATCAAAGCTCGCTGTCCGTAGCCGATTGGCGCGATGAGATCGATCGCGCGCCGCGTCAGCTCGGGTCCGCTCTTGGCGGGTTTTCCGGTCTCGAGCTTGAGCTTTCGCTCCGGATACGAGGCAATGAGAGAGCCGAAATCAGGACGCCTTGCGGCCGCCTCGGGATCAGCTCCGTTGATCTCCTTTACGTCGACGACGACTATGCGATTGCGATGATCATGTCCCGTAGTAGCGAGAAGCTGGTCACCTCGACGCAGCATGTACTGCCGCATGATCTGGGTCGACACGTAGGCGTCGCCCGGCTCGGCCAGATAACTGTTGGCGGCG
>JANMMF010000374.1:0-1744 GCA_031372985.1 Gemmatimonadota bacterium | reverse complement strand
GGGACCACCGTCGAGAAGGGTTACGAGCTGATCGCGCCGATTTACAAGCAGCTCGAGCCGTTTCGCGACCGGCGGGCGGATGCGCTGTCAGGTGGAATGAAGCAGAAGCTCGCGCTGTCGTGCGCGCTGGTTCATCGTCCGGACATCCTCCTGCTCGATGAGCCCACCACCGGCGTCGATGCTGTGTCGCGCCGGGAGTTCTGGGATCAGCTCGCGGTTCTCAAGGCTTCGGGACTCACGATCGTCGTGTCCACGCCCTACATGGACGAGGCGCTTCGCTGCGACCGCATCGCCCTCATTCACGGGGGACGCATTCTCGAGATCGACCCCCCGCAGGAAATCGGCGGGCGATACGAGCTTCCGCTCATCGCGGTGCGTGGATCAAACCGGTTTGGACTCCTGCACGCGTTGCGCCAGTTTCCGCACGCGCGCTCCGTCTATCTCTTTGGCGACGAGCTGCACTACACTGACGCCCGCGCGGGAATGTCTCCGGAGAGCATCGCGTCTGAGATCCGCGAGTACCTGGCGCGACATGGATACGCCGACGCCCTCGCTGAGCCGATCAAGGCGGGCATCGAGGACAGCTTCATGGCGCTGATGGGGGCCGCACCCGCCGCGAGCGCGGCATGATCTCGGAAGCGGCCGAGCACGCGATCGACGCGCGCAATCTCACGCGCCGCTTCGGATCCTTTGTCGCAGTCGACCACATCACGTTCGACGTCCGCGCCGGAGAGGTGTTCGGCTTTCTCGGCGCCAATGGCGCGGGAAAGACGACCGCGATCAAGATGCTAGTGGGTCTCCTTGCAGCGAGCGATGGAGAGGCGAAGGTGGCGGGCTTCGACATCCACACCCAACGCGAGCAGATCAGGCGCAGCATCGGCTACATGAGCCAGCGCTTCTCGCTCTACGCCGATCTCACGGTGCGCGAGAACATCAGCCTCTACGGCGGCATCTATGGATTGACGGACGAACAGATCAGCGAGCGCACGACAGCCCTGCTCGACACCCTCGGGCTCGCCTCCAGCGGCGACGAGCTGGTCGGACGTCTACCCCTCGGCTGGAAGCAGAAGCTTGCGTTCTCCGTCGCGCTTCTTCACGAGCCGAAGATCGTGTTCCTGGACGAGCCGACCGGCGGAGTGGATCCCATAACCCGCCGTCAGTTCTGGGAGCTGATTTACGCCGCTGCTGCACGGGGCACCACCGTATTCGTGACGACCCATTACATGGACGAGGCCGAGTACTGCGACCGGATCTCGATCATGGTCGATGGCAAGATCGCCGCGCTGGGCACGCCGGCCGAGCTGAAGGAAAGATTCGGCGCCGACAGCGTAGACGACGTGTTCGTTCAGCTGGCTCGCGGCGCAACGAAGGGAGAGGCGGCGTGAACACCAATGCGCTCCGCGCCTTCGTCGTCAAGGAGTTTCATCACATCCTCCGTGACAGGCAAACCCTAACGATCCTGCTGTTGATGCCGCTGGTGCAGGTGGTCCTGTTCGGCTTCGCGCTACGCAGCGACGTGCGCGACATCCGGCTCGCGGTCGTCGACCCCGCGCCCGATCACGCCACAATGGAGCTACGTACGCGCTTCGAAGGAACGGGTCGGTTTCGGGTTGTCGCGGTTTCCAAGACTGCTGACGCCATCGAGCCACTCTTTAAGCGAGGCTCCGCCGACGTCGCCCTGGTGTTCGAGTCGGGCTTCGCTGGCAAGCTCGAGAGCACGGAGCCGGCGCACCTGCTCGTCGCC
>JANMMF010000047.1:0-3868 GCA_031372985.1 Gemmatimonadota bacterium | reverse complement strand
GGCACCGAGCGCGATTTGCTCGGGACGCTCGCGAGTGTGAGGCCGCTCGAGTTCTACATGCCCGTGAGGAAGCACCGCGAGTCGTGGACGGGCGACGGCGATGTGCTGGTCGTGTCGCAACTGGATGAGTCGGAGCCGATCGTTGCCTTCGACGAGAAGGGAAAGGAAGTCGCGCTCGACCGCAATATCCCGCCTGAGCAGCCGACGCTGTCGATCGTGCCGGTTGAGACTCGCTTCGACCGGCCGATCGCTTCGGCGGCGAAGAATGTCCGCGATCAGAATGGAAATGCGATCGGCACGCTCGAGCCAGTGGAGCTCAAAGGATCGAGTCTGATCGCCTGCGGGAGCGAATGCGGTGGCGATGGTGGGGGCGGCGGCGGGACCCCTGCGCCATCGATCGCGCCGGGACTCTACCTGGAGTTCTCGCGAATCCTCGACATGAAGGAGCCATGGACCCGTGGCGACCCGGAGCTCGAGGTTCACATTCAAGGGCCAAGGACGGCCACCTCACCGACGGCGGGGGAAGATCTCTCCTGCTCAGGCGAGCACGCCTATCAATACCCCAAGGTCTTCAACCAGGATACCGGGTTCTGGGAGGGTCGCGTGATGCTGTTCTCCCGGGACGAGACCAACGCTTTCATCAGCAAATTCAATCAGGGGTTTCACGTCCTCTTCTGGGAGGATGACAACGACCCGTGTGTCCTCAAACTCGATAGCAACACGCTGCTCGGAATTCTTACCTCCACGGCGACTGCAACGAGCACGGTCGCGATCAAGGTGCTTCCCGGCGCGACCCCACTCGTCGTCGCCGCTGTCTTCATCAGCAGTTTCTTCGCCAGCGCCGGCGACTGGCTGCTCACGAACGACGACTTCGTGGGTGCTGCGGTCGATCAGGGTTCTGCGGGCTACTACTATCCCGGGAATACGCACGTCATCATGGATGGCACGACGCTCAATGGTCGCGCGACGATTGTGTACAGACAGTAGGGAGGGGCAATGTCACGTTTAACCACGGTGCTCTTTGTCGCTCAACTTCTGATTACGGGGGTAAGTGCGATGGCCGCGCAGGAGCCACGCTACGACGAGAGCGCTCTCCGGGTAGAAAGTCGTCAGGGGAATCTGCGGATCCTTCGCGGCGTGGAGGGCACAATCGTCTCTCGCGCGGGGATCTTCCACGGTCCAAAGGTGGCAAATCTCGTGATGCAGTCCGACAGTGCGCTGGCGGAGGCGAAGGTTTTCGAACGGGATTATCAGCCCGGCCAGTGGCTGGCCGCTCTTGGCATCGCGACGCTTGGCGCGGCGATCGGGACGTACCGCATGCACGACATCAATCCATTCATTCAAGTGGGGTTAACCGCGACGAGCTTTACCGCGATCGGCTTCGGCGCGAAAAAGCTGGATCGCGCTTACCGGGCCCTCTCCAAGGCAGTCTGGTGGTACAATCGCGACCTGAAGAGGTAGGAATGTGCTCCCTCCAGTTGCTGGATCGTCTGTAAGACGGACTGGACAATTTGATGAGGGATGATGAAATCGAGAATTCTTTCGGCACTGATACTAGGTGTCTCGTGCGTATTTTTGACGGGCTCGCTCGCCGTCGCCCAGAGCACAGATTCGACGAGCGGCTACGACGGCAGGGCGCTGCGATACGAGTCGTACTGGGGTAATGCGAAGATCATCCGCGGCGCCGACGGACCAGTCGTCGGCACCGCCGGATGGTTCCGGAGCTTCGATGTTGAGAACGTGGTGGCGTCATCACCGCCGGCACTCGCCGAGGCCCGCGTCTTCAAAACCAACAATTTCCGCGGATCGGTCGTGGGGACCATCGGCGCCCTCGCCACTGTCGTCGGCGTGGTAGTCGCCGCCAACGGCTCCAACGCGGCCAGCCCAATCCTGATCATCGGAGGAGTTGGAGCGATGGGCTGGGGCGCGCAGCACCTGAACAAGGGCATTGCTGCGTTGTCTCGGTCCCTTTGGTGGTACAATCGGCAGTTGGCGCGATGAGCGATTTACTGCGGACTTACTGCGGACTGCCCACTAACTGCTACTACGGACTGCGGACTAATTGAGGACTGCGGACCTACTGCGAACTGCGGACAACTGCGATCTGGTACGAAATGGTGCCGGCTCCCGCGCGGTCGTTGTCCGATTCCGTTGTCGGTCCGCAGTCCGCAGTTCGTCGCAGTTGCAGTTATCTCCGCCTCCACCGCCTGTACCCGTACCACCCCGCTAAACCCACAAGAGCCAGCGGAATCAGCACCCCGAGCGACGCGATCGTGCCCGCCAGCAGCGCGATGAAATTCCGCCAGGCCCGACGAAGAGCGGCGGCGATCGGATTTTCCCCCGGGTTGTTCCCGAGTATCGGAGCAGGCTCGTGGACGGTGATGGTCAGTGTGCTCGTCGCGACACGCGTGGTGAGGAAGCGAAGCCTTCCCTCGTAACGCTCGATCTCCTCGCGTACCCGGGCGAGCTCCCGCTCGACACGAAGCACTTCGTCGAGCTTTCCGGTTCTGTTGGCGAGCAGGCTGATCAGCCGCTCCTCTAGCCGGCGCGCGTTGTTGACCCTCGCGGTGACGTCGACGAACTCCTCGCCAACGTCCTGTGCGTTGGACGACACAGTCTCGACCTTGCCAATCGTGGAGAGCGATGTCACCGCCTCCTCGTATCTCGGGGCAGGAATCTTGAGCTCGAGTGTCGCCTGGCGGATCTGGTCCCGCCCCCCGCTCATCGAGGAGTTGGCGATGTAGCCGCCGACCTGGGCGGCGAGCTGCCTGATCTTGAGCACCGCCGGATCCACTTTCTCGACTTCGATGAAAGCCTGACCGGTGCGGATGACCATCGCCGGCGCGCTGGTTCCGATCGCGATGTTCTGAAAGGGAACGCCCTCTGAGGGCGCAGGAGGCGACGACGGCCTGGCCTCCCTGCGGGATCCGCTGAAGTCGGCTTCATTCTGGTTGGCGGCCGCGCCTTCGACCATCCCAACGCCCACTACGGGGCTGGCAAGCGGCGGCGCCGAGGTAGCCGTCGCCATGTCAGTGACGCCAGAGCTTCCGTCGCCCTTTGAGGACGACTCGCCGCCACACGCGGAAAGCGTGAGGGCAGCTATGAGGTACAATGTGAGTGCTTTCATTTCCGGCCTTGTTGAGGTCTCCTTGGGAGACGCCAGCCGGGCCCGTGCTTGCACAGGTCACGGGGGATTTCCGCAGTTAGCCTAACAGCACCTCGATCCAGGCCGGTTGTAACGATCGTTCATGCGCGTGTGGTTGAACTCGGTCTCGCTCATGACCCGATCGCCCGGATGGGCTGCGCGCATGTGGGCCAGGTATCGCTTATAGTCGGGCACGCCCAGCACCGCGCGAACGGCTGAAGCGGTGGTGGACCACAGGGAGCTTATCAAAGTCATCATCTGGTTGAAGTACTATTTGGTAGATACCGCTCGAACAGCTCGAAGATCCGTCGGTACTCATCCGCCCACGAAGAGGGTCTCAGGAAAGCGTGATCCTCAACCGGATAGACCGCGAGCTCCCACCTTGTCTTGCCTAGCTCGATGAATCTCTGAGTCAGCCTGACGATGTCCTGAAAGTGGACGTTGGTATCGACCATCCCATGCGCCATCAGCAAGGGGTCTTCGAGACCTTCCGCGAAGTAAATAGGTGACGACCGGCGGTAGGCCAGCGTATCGTTTTGCGGAAGATTGAGAATGTTTGAGGTATAACCCTGATTGTAGTGAGCCCAGTCGGTGACGCTCCTGAGGGCCGCGCCGGCGCCAAAGTGCCTGGGCTCGGTGAACAAGGCCATCAGAGTGATGAATCCGCCGTAGCTGCCGCCGTAGAGCCCGATCCGCTCGGGATCGATCCTGAAGTTGGTGGCG
>JANMMF010000276.1:0-13397 GCA_031372985.1 Gemmatimonadota bacterium | reverse complement strand
GTAACCTTCCGCGTCCAGACGGGCCGCTGGAATGAAGCGCATCGCCGCGGAATTCATGCAGTAGCGCAAGCCGGTTGGCCGCGGTCCGTCGTCGAAGACGTGACCCAGGTGCGAGTCGGCGTGCGCCGAGCGGACTTCGGTGCGGTTGAAACCAAGGATGCGATCCGTCTTGGTGCGAATGTTCGCCGGCTCGAGCGGTCGCGTGAAGCTTGGCCAACCCGTCCTGGAATCGTACTTGTCGAGCGAGCTGAAGAGCGGATCACCAGACACGATGTCGACATAGATACCGGGCTCGTGATTGTCCCAATACACGTTGCGGTAAGGAGTCTCGGTGTCCTCGCGCTGCGTGACATTGTACTGGAGCGGCGTGAGTTTCTTGCGGAGCTCGCTATCGCTCGGCTTCACGAAAACCTTGCGCTGCGCAACGGCTGGAGCCGGAGCTGCCTGTCTGTCCTGCGCCTGTGCGGAGCCCGCGACGAGAAGGAGCGAAAGTATGGCGGCTGCGGCAGCGGCGAGGATGACGGACACCGGAGTTCTTGTCTGGGCCGCTACTGTCTGGGCCTGTAGTCTATTGTAGTGCACGCGCAACTCCGGTCGCTGAATGAGGAGTAAGGGGACATTCTATGATACGCCGCCCCTCGCTCAACGGTCCAGCCAAACTCTTCGCAAGCTGCAATGCCAGTTGCAAAATGCGGCGCTTCCGGAGGGTTTAGACGCCCAATTCCGTTCGCGTAACTCGTTATCCTTACGCTACTTAGATCGCGACCTGGATTTAGGATCGCGGGTTGCCCTTACATGGCGTTGCCTCAATTCGGGGCGCCGCGTCTTTGGACCATGCTGAAGGCCTAGAAAGCCGGCGGCGATTAATCCAACGCTTCAGGAGAGACTTAAATGAGCAACAAAAAGGGTTTCACCCTCATTGAGCTTCTGATCGTGGTCGTCATCATCGGCATTCTTGCCGCGATCGCGATTCCGAAGTTCGCGAACACGAAGGACAAGGCCTATGTCGCAGCGATGAAGTCTGACCTGCGCAACATGGCGACCTACGAAGAGCAGTACGCTGCCGACAACGGTGGTGCCTACTTCTCTGGAACCGCGACCACCGCGGCTCCTCTTCAGGGCTTCAGCCCGTCGCAGAACGTCACGGTTGTCGTGACTGCAGTTGCCGGCCCGCCCCCGTCGTGGAGCGCGACCGCTACTCATACGCAGTCTGCAAAGACCTGCGACATGACCAACGGTGTGATCACCTGCGTCTAACCAGGCTGACCTAGTCCAAAGAGAAACGGAGCGTCGAAAGGCGCTCCGTTTTTCTTTGTGCACGATTGCCGGATTGCGGCTACGGGCCTCAGCCGCGTCTGGAAGGACCTAACGAGTGACTGCCGGCCGGACTTGTCGTCCAATAGATGCGGGGTCCGTTCGGTAATCAGTGTGCGAACTCGCGAAATTGATCACTCTGGCCAGGAGGCCATGTGAAGTCCCATTTATTGGTTGGCGTAGTCGCAGCAGTCGCGGTGTGCGCATCATCGGTATCCGCGCAGGTATGTCAGGGCGACCTCTCGTTCCGTAACCGTTCGACGCACGTCGGCGGAGCCATCGGCCTCGGTCAGAACTCCACATCGTTTGGCGTCGGACTGACGGGTGGCCACGCACAGGGTTGGTACACTGGCGGCTCGGTCAGCATGGTCAACTTCGACAACGTGAACGGCAACGCCGTCGCGGTCAACGGCGGCCTCGGATATTCCATGCCGCTGGTGAAAAGAAGCAAGTGGCAGATGTGCCCCGGCGGCACTTTGTCGCTCAGCTTTGGCCCGAGCTTCGATGTCGGCGGTGGAAGGATGCGTCTGTCATCGCAGACTCTGACCATGGGTACCTCGCTCGGCACGTCTCTGCCGATGAACAAGACGGTGAGTCTTCTCCCGTTTGGTTCGGCCGCATTCGGCCATACGAGAGCGAGCGCGAAGCTGAATGGCGTCTCGAATTCGGCTTCCGATAACTATCTGCTACTCGGCGCTGGTGCCGGTATTCAATTCTCGCCGTCACTCGTCTTCCGTCCCTCCCTGTTGCTTGCGGCTGGCGCGGATCTCGTCGACGACACCGTCTTCAGCCTCGGACTCACGTGGGCGCTGCCGCGATAACACGCGCTGCCGGCTAAGCAGGTCTGTAATACTCGAACGGCGCGGAGAAATCCGCGCCGTTCGCACATCCGTACCTGGGTCGCGCAAGAACTAGGTCACGTGCAGCCCTGAGTGGGAGCCGGTACCCGAGCCAGGCACTCCGCCTCCGGGAATGGAAACCGACTCGGAACCGTATGGGTCGGGAGCGCGATTGGAAGAGTGCTGAGGAGCCCGAAGCGGCGCACGTCGATCCAGCGGTGTCCCCCCTCGAACAGCAGAGAATACCGACGTTGCTTGAGCAGCTCCGCAATGAAGTCGCTGTTTCCGGTGAATGGGCCGCGCGGGGCAAGACCACCGGACGTGGTGCGAATGAGGTTGATATCACTGAGCGCACCCACCACGTCACTGGTGAAGTAACGCGCCTCTGCGCGGAGCAGTATGAGCTCCTCGTTCCGGATGATCGGAATCGACGCCGTATTGGAATTGTAGATCGAGAAGACAAGATCGGTCGTGACACCCTGAACGGTGCGAGGAGCAGCCAGCTGAGTCACCTTGGCCAGCACGCGCGCATCGAGCGTTGCGTTCGTCTTCAGCTCCGCATCCGTTACGATTGACGGATGCGCGAGGATAGCTCGGCCAGTGGGATCGAACAACGCATTCTGGCTGTCGCCGGAGCCCGTGCTGTAGGAATTATACGCCCCAAGCGTGAGTGGCGCGCTCGTGTTCAGAAATGATCCATTCAGGGCCGTGAGTGCCGCGGCGTAATTGGTCCGATAGACTTCGACACGCGCCTTCAGCGCGCGATTGAACTTTACAAAATCGCCGGGTGTGGTGAAACCCGAAAAGCCCGGACTAAGCGAAAATGGGAAGGCCGTCCCTCCGGCGTTGAGCGCCGTCAATCCTTCATCAAGCAGGGTCGAGATTTGTGTGAACACGGCCGCCTTCGCGACGATTGGGGCCGGGTTTTCGGTCGGGCCGATGTTGACATCGAGCGGCGCTCCCAGGTCGTCGCGAGTATTGACGACCTGCAGGTAGTCGAGCGCCTGGATGGTCTTGGCGAAACCCTGGACGGCAGATTTTTGCTCGGCGGACAGTCCGACCACCTTGTCCACCGCGCCGAGGAGAATGTTCGCGTTCCGGATGTTGCGATACGGCGCGGCGAACAGGTTTCCGCCGAATGCCGGGCTGCCGCCATCGAGCGGTCCGACCAGCATCTCGGTGATAAAACGCGGATCGGCGGGATCGAAGTTGTACGACTCCCGACCCACAATTCCGAGGAGGGAGATGTAGCCGTTCTGCTCGCCGATGCCTACCCGGGTTCCAACGAGCAATCCCTGCGACGCCTGCGCGATCTTCGTCGGTGTGGGGTTGTTGCTGAGATCATCGAGACTGGTGTTGTTGTAGTCCGGAACGACGAGATCCTTGCAAGCGCTTGTGAAGAGCAACACGGCGACCATGGCGATCGAGCTCGTGACTCTCATCGAAAGAATCCTCATGGTAGTCATGGTCAGAAGCCCAGGCTCAGCGAGAACCAGAAGCTGCGGCTCGGTGGGAAGGGGGCGACGTCTATGTTTCGCCCGATAGGCTGGTTCCCGAAGTTGCTCACCTCGGGATCCATGCCGCTGTAGTCGGTGTTCGTCCAGAGATTCCGACCGCTGAAGCTCAGTTCCGCCGACCGGATGCCCCGTCCAAAGCGCGAAACCATTGTCGCAGGCAACTCGAAGGCGAGCGTCACCTCTCGCAGCTTCATGAAGGAAGCATCTTCGACGTAGACGGCGGTCTGCTTCGGGAACAGTCGCAGTCGGTTCGCTCCCTTGGTGGTTTGGAGCGTTCCGTACGTGATCGGATCCGCGTAGTCAATTGTGTTTTGTCCCAGATCGTAGAGGAACTTGGTGAGATTGATGATGCTGCCGCCGTGCTGCCAGTCCAGCAGGCCGTACAGACGAAAGCGGTTGAATCTCAGGTTGTTCACGAACGACATGGTAAAGCTGGGATTCGCGTCGCCGATCTTCCGAACGACAACCGAGCCGTCGGGCAGGCTGTCGTTGCCCACGATCTGCGTCGCGGAAGCGCCCTCCTCGAACTGGAACGAACCGAGCGCTGTTCCAAAACCGAGTCCTCTGAACGTTGGAACGGGGAGCGCGACGATCTTGCTCCGCGTCGATGCAAACGACGTGCGGAAGACCCACTCCGTTTGCGCCGATTGAATCGGGACGAGGTTGACTGCGACCTCCGCGCCCGTCGTGCGGAGTTTACCTCCGTTGAAGATCTCAAACCCGAATCCCGACGAGGGCGCCAGAGTCCGTTGAAGCAGCAGGTCGGTGATGTCCTTCCTGAAGCCCGTCAGCTCGACTGCAGCCCGTCCTCCGACAAAGCTCAAGTCCGCGCCCGCCTCGATCTCGCGCATCCTCTCGGGTCGAAGATTCAGAGAGCCAACGGTCCCCTGCACCGGCACGACAATAGCCGGCAGACCAGCGATGTTTTCAACCGCGCTCAGTGGTGTGAATTTCTGACCGAACAGCGGCTGGTTTCCAGACTGCCCGTAAGCGGCCCGAATCTTCACCTCCTCCATCATCCGGAAGGGCTGTATGAATCGGAACGAGCCGGAGATCTTGGGATAGTAGAAGTATTTCTCCGTGTCGCTGTTGGCACTGCTGCGATCTGCGGTGACGCCGGCCGTCAGAAGCAGCCGCTCGCTCAACGTCAGAAATTCTTCCTGCGCGAAGAGACCGAAGTCCTCGACGCGCTGCCGCTGCTCGAGCACGCGCACATTGGTTCCCGCTCCGACTATTCCGAGTCCGCCGACGAGATTTCGGCTGACGATGCGAGAGACGCGCAATTCGCGGCTCGATCCGTTCACGCCGACCGACGTCGTCGCCGAGAACGCGCCGCTCGCCGGAGAGACTGTGAACACCGCGCTCGTTCCAAGATTGAGATTCAGGTTCTTGCTGTTGCTGAGGAGCGCCGTGCCCGGCTCGCCATCGTCGATCGGCTCGAACTGGAGCTCCGGAGGAAAGAGGAGTGAATTCTCCTGGGAAAATTGGTCGGCTCCTCCATTGAGGTAGAGCTTGAGGCTGTACGCTTGCCGCTGAATCGCGTTGAAGGTCAGCCGGCCAGCAAGGATGGAGCGCAACACTTTTTCGTCGTTCTTCATCAACGCCGCTGTCTGAAGCGGGTTGCTGACGTTCCCGAAACGGTTCGCCGGAAAAGTCCCGTCGGGGTTCTGGCGCAGATCCAGGAAGTTGGGCGTGAATGGGAATACCATCCAGAAGCTCACGCCGGCATTGTCGTTGTTGGTGAGACCGCGCTGAGCGAGCGACGTGGTGGCATTCGTCTGCAAGCTCAGATTCAGGCGCGGCCCGAAATCCTGATCGAGATTCGCGCGAACGGACTGCTTGCCGTATCCCGTGTTCTGGATGATCCCGCCGTCACGTTTCCAGAGACCGGAGGCAAAATACCGGGTGTCCGAGTCGCCGCCACTGATATCCACTACGCTTTCGCTCGAGACCGGAGTACGACCCGCGAGCTCACGCTCGTGATCGAAGGAACGCCCCTGCTGATAGAAGTTGGCCGCCGAGGCACCCCACGCCGCGGTTGCTTCGGCGAGCGTGTTGAAGGTTCTCGAGCCAAGAGTGTTCGAGATTTTCGAAAAGCCTACGCGCTGCGTCGCGTTGACTCGGCGCTCGCCTGCTCTTCCCCGCCGTGTGGTGATGATCACGACGCCGTTCGACGCTCTGGAGCCGTAGATCGCGGACGCTGAAGCTCCTTTAAGGACTTCGATGTTCTCGATGTCGTTAGGATTGATGTCCGCGATTCGATTGACCTGGTTATCCTGGGTGAGCGATGGGTTCGACCCCTGAGTCGACTTCGTCACCGCATTTTGGTTGGAAGGAATCGCAACGTTGCTCAACACGACTCCGTCCACGACGTAAAGCGGCTCGGACGCGCCATTGATCGACGTCACGCCGCGGAGACGCATCTGCATTCCTCCGCCGGGAGCTCCCGAGTTGGCCTGGATCGACGCGCCAACGACCTTCCCTTGCAGCGCCTGTTCCACCGTCTGTGCCGAGACGCGCGAGACTTCCTCGCCGCTTACCGTCGCGACCGCGTTGGCCAGGTTGCGCCGCTCGACGCCCGTTGCCTGACCGGTGACCACGACATCCGAAAGACGAAGCGGATCGCGGGTGAGCGTAACGCGAATTTCGTTTTGCCCGGGCGGGAGTACGATCTCCGTTGGATTGCTCCCAATGCGGCGGATCGTGATTGTGATTCCCCCGGTCGGAACGCTTCCAAGTGTAAACACCCCGGCGGCGCCGGTCGTCGCGGCGAGCGAGGTGCCGCGCACCGAAACTCTTGCGCCTTCAAGTGGTTGTCCCGTCGACGCATCTGTGACCGTGCCGGTCAGCGTGCGCGTTTGCGCGGCTGCCGGAACGGACAACAGCAGCATCGCGGCTGCCATCAAAACACATCTCACTCGCATAAGTACGGCCTCCCAAGCCTGGATGAGATTGTTGGTGACACGTTCCGGCTCGGCGATGCGACCATGGCGCGACGGGAGGTTGCGGTCGTAGTTCCGGAGGGCGGTCGAATTACACGTCTATCGCCGCCCGGGGGATCTGTCAATAGCGCGTTGTGTTTGCTGCTACCCCGCGGTGGCGGTGACGATGCCCCACATCCAGTTTCGCCACACGCAGTCGATGTCGGAGAAGCCGGCTTTCGCGAGAAGCGCCGTGTGCTCTGCGAGCGTGGTGTAGTGATCGTGCGCCGCCGCGTGCTGGAGGAGACTGTCGATCTCTTCGGACGTGCAGTTGCCCGGCTCGCGGCAGAATTCCAGCCACCTCTCCCAGTTCAAGCGATGGTTGGATTCCGGGTCGCCGCGAATCTGGTCAGCGAAGCAGAAGCGGCCGCCCGCGCTCATGAAAGATCGGATGCGCGCGTACAGCCTGGCCTTGTCCTGGACGTGGTGCAGGCTGATCGAGCTGACGACCAGATCGAACGAGCGCGGGGGGAATTCGAGCTCCTCGAACCGCGACTGGACGTAAGTGATGCGCTCGCTTGCCGCCGAGCCCGATCTCTCGATGCGCGAGCGGACGAGCGCGATCATCTCCTGAGATCCATCCACGAGCGTGAGCGCGGCAAGCGGTAGCGACTCGGCGAGTCTCAGCGAGAGATTGCCTGTGCCGCAACCGAGCTCCAGCACTCTTTGCGTGATGCCTGGCAGGTAGTCGAGTAGCCGCGCGGTCATTTCGTCGTAGCGCGGCACGGCGCGGTGAATCAGCGAGTCGTACGATTCCGCCATCGAGCCGAAGTATCCGGAAGCGGACGTGGGAACGGTTTGTCGCATTAGGCTGCGGCTGAGTTTACGGTGCGTTAGATGAGTCTAGCCGCAGATTGCCGTTCGCGGAATCGCTAATGCAAGCTGAACCACTTACGTTGCGGGGCGGCTCATCGAGTGAGCCTGTGCGGGACTTTCCCATCCACCCGCACTCCGAGCTGTCCGACCATCAACCGACAAACACAGTGAAAACATCTCTCATGGAAAGACTGTTCGGGCCCCGGAAGGCGAGGGACACAGCGCCGACTCCACTCAAGAAAGAGCAAACGCTGGCCAAGATCAACGAACCGGATTCAGGCGGCAAACCGCGCCCCCGTCGCACGATTGGCCTGACGGAACAGAGGCTGCGCGCGGCTAACCAGCAGTCGTGGATCACGAGCTCCAAGGGGTGGAGTAATCTGTTCGGGCGCTTCACCCGGTAGCATATGCAAAAACACCGCGGGCCTAAAGACCCACGGTGTCATTATTTGAAAATCGGGTAGAAATCGGGACGGCGGGATTTGAACCCGCGACCCCCTGAACCCCATTCAGGTGCGCTACCGGGCTGCGCTACGTCCCGTAAATATTACGGACCAACAACTTAACCCACTTCCCCGCCTACGCCAATTCCACCAGCGCCCAAGAGGGCGCGTCGCGTGCCCGGTGCAAAGTACTGGTCGCGCGCCGTTTCCTGGACGTTTTTGGAGGTGACCATGTTCAGAGTAAGTGGACTACCTCGCTCGAGTCCAGAAAAGCCAGCGGCACCTGCTCGGAATCATCTCGGACCTCCTCAACTTCAGCCGGATGACCTTGTCGAGCAAAGTGGGAGAGGGGTCAACATTCACCCTTACCTTGCCGCGCGCGCCCTGACTCTGTCTCGGGCGGCACTTCGTCACCGCCCCGAAATGATTTTGCCCACGTAGAAGTCGCCGAATTCGGCGTACTTCGCACTCACCTCGTCGAAGCGCATGTCGGTGACGAGCTTCTTGAACTCCAGCGGGTCACGTGCGAACAGAGTCACGCCCCACTCCCACTTGTCGAAACCGATGGCGCCCGTGATCACCTGTTGAACCCTGCCGGCAAATCGGCGTCCGGTGAGTCCGTGCGCCTGCATGAGACGGCTGCGGTCGTCGAGGGTCAACGTGTACCAGTTCTGCACCGCATCCCGACGCTTCGACATCGGATAGAAGGAAACGTAGGGCATGTCCGCCGGGAGCTCGGGATAAAGCCGTCGCTTCACCTGTGCGCTCTCGATTTCGGCTCTCGCGCGGTCGGCGAGGGCGCGGGAGTATTCCTCGTCGCCGACTCTTCCGCCGCGCGCGATTGCGGCCTTCGCGAGCTCGGCGGTGATGTGGTAAAGGCCAGCCTCGGTAACGCTGAGGAACGAGTAGACCAGCTCCAGATTTCCTGCGAGCTCCGTACGCGCCATCTCATCCTGCGCGACGCCGAGCGAATCGAGCGAGTCGCGAAAGTGGACCACCATCAGGTCGGCGGTGGATCCGATCAGCCTGGCTAGGCAGCTCCAACCCGAGGCCGTGGTCACCGTTTTTTTCGTTCGCGTTTTTGACCGTGATGGTCCGCCGGGTTTGAGTGCGGAGCCGGCACTCGTCACCAGCCTGGCCAGCCGACTCGCATCGAGCTTTGGCTTCTTGAATCGGAAAATCTGGTGGAGCGCGAACCATCCCTCGAGAGTTTCGGGCGGATGCGCGATCGGTGGCGTCGTCATGCAGTAAAGTTACGGAGGCGAGGCGACGCCGGCACGTCCGATTCGCTTCTAACAAGGCAGTTCAGAACGACGATTTGTGGTCGACGATCTTTTTTGCCAGGTTCGCAACCGCGCGCCCAGTTGCCTGTCCAATGGCGGTCGCGTGGAAATTGGAGCTGCTGATATCGCCGCCGCCGGCGCCATTGCTTCCGAGTCCAAAAACGCGGAGTCCCCCGCCCTTCCCCGAAGCACCGTCGGCACTCATGCTGGCGACGATCTCACCCGTCGCAGCGTTGATCACGCGCGCGGTGAGAGCCACCTCGGTCTTGTGCTGCTTGTAACCGACCATCCCCATCGTCGCGACCGTCGCGAGCAGTCCGCCCACGTTGCGCTCCTCAAAGCCGAACCTCGTTACGGAGCCCGTCACGATAAACTGCGCGCCCGATCCGGCCACGGTCGATTTCCTCTCGATGAGTCGGAACTGACCGGTGGCGAGCAGCTTCTCGATCAGCATGTCGGCGATGCCGGTGCCGAGCTGTGCTGGATCATATTGCTCGCTGTTGCCGCGATGCATTCCCGACAAGATCGACATGAAACCGCGTTTGTCCCTCACCTGGGCGGACACAGTCCCTGATTCGAAGCCCATGACCATGAGAGCGGGCGTATCGAGTGCCGTTGCACCGAGCGCTGAGATCGCCGGAGCTGCCTGCATGGCGGACGAGGACTGCGGCGATTCGTCTGGCGGTGACTCCTGCGCCAGCGCATCTGATCGGTAAGCCGCGCTTATCAGCGCGAGCATAACCGCGTGTGTGTAGAGGCGTTTCATGTCTGCTCCGTTGAGATCGTGTTTACCGAGGATACGTCCCCGGGGCACGGAGCCAAATACGTACGGTTACGTAGGACAGACGTAGTGTTCCGCCAGGCTGCTTCCGTCGGGTGCGGATCCCGCGACGGCCCTTAGGCTCGGGGCGGGAGCCGGTAATTCCGGCCCCTTATCGCCACCAACAGGGTGGGGACGACGAACAACGTTATCGGAGTAGAGAGCGTGAGCCCCCCGATCACTGCCAGCGCGAGGGGGCGCTGCATCTCGCTTCCCGCCCCCAAACCGAGCGACAGCGGCAGCAGGCCGAACAGCGTGCACAGCGTCGTCATCAGGATCGGCCGCAGTCTGACGCCACCCGCTTCGACGAGCGCGCGGTCCAATGGTACTCCTTCCGTTTGCATCCGGTGACGCGTGAAGTCGAGCAGGATGATTCCATTCTTGACTATGAGACCGACGAGAAGGATCAGCCCCATGAAGGACGAGACATTGAGCGGCGTGCCGGTGAGCAGCAGCATCAGCATCGCGCCGACGAACGAGAGTGGCGCCGCGAGCAATACCACGAACGGCTCGATGAACGACTGAAACTGGAGGACCATCACCGTGACGACGCATGCTACGGCGAGCCCAAGGACGATGAGGAATCCCCGAAACGCTTCCTGCTGGCTGGCGTATTGTCCGCCGAGCTCCACGCGTACTCCTGCCGGTGGCGGCTGCCCGGCGAGCACCTGCTGCGTCCCGCTCACGACGGCGCCGAGAGAGGTGCCGCTGACATCCGCGGTCATTGCGATCATCTGCTGCTGGTCCTCGCGCAGCAGCTCCGCCCGAGTTTCCGTCGGAGTAAAAGTCGCCAGAGTTCCGAGAGGAACAACGGCACCGGTTTGTGGCGCGAGGATCGGCAGCGCGCGAAGACGGCTTGGATTGTACCGAACGGTGTCCGGCGCGCGCACGCGAACGCCGATCGACCGATCCTCGAGTCTCACCTGCCCGGCCGGTGAGCCAAGGAGGGCTCCCATGGCCGCCGCGGAAATCTGGTCCGCGGTGAGTCCAGCCCTGTTCGCCTCAGCGGCGTTGACCTGCATCGTAAGCTCGGCGCTGGGCTCGCTCACACCGTCGAACAGATCGACGAGCCCGGGTACGGCGGTCAGCTTGGGTTCGAGGGACGTGGCATATCCCTCGAGCTGCGCCAGGTCTGCCCCGAACAGCTTGATCTCGATCGGGCGAGCTGAGCCGGCGAGGTCGTTGATCACATCCGAAAGGATCTGCACGAAATCGATCTGCAGGCGCGGTACTGCCGCATTGACTTTCACGCGGACTTCGTCGATCACCTCGAAGATCGTTCGCGATCGCTGGCTGTGCGGCTTCAGTCGCGCAACGACGTCTCCCGTGTTCTGCTGCGTGGCAAACAGGCCGAGCTCCGCTCCGGTCCGCCGCGAGGTCGCGACGATCTCCGGAGTTCCCGCGAGAATCCGCTCGACGATGTGCAGCTCTCTGTCTGTCTCTGCGAGCGCCGTTCCTCCCGGCGTGAAGTAGTCCAGCACAAATGCCCCCTCATCCATCTCGGGCAGAAACCCCGTGCCAACAAAGCGGTAGGCGAAGACTCCGCCAACGATCAGCATGCCTCCCGCAATGAGCATCCGCCGCGGATGATGCAGCACCCGCTCCAGTGTCCCCTGGTAGCGCCTCGATAGGGCGTTCAGAGACTCTCCAACGCGATACAACACACCGCGACGCTTCGCCGAAGCGGCCTGGCCCTTCGCCTCGGCCGATTCACGATCGGTGTCCCTCTCGCGAAGGAACTGGTCAGCCATTAGCGGGATTATCGAGAGCGCCAGCAGCAGCGACACCATCACCGCGATCGTGAGCGTAATGGAAAGCGCGGCGAAGAACTGGCCAACGACCCCGGACAGGAGTCGCAGCGGCAGGAAGACCACGACCGTCGTAAGCGTGGAGGTCGTGACCGGCCATATCAGCTCCTGCACTGCCGCTCGAATGGCTTCGTGCCGATCGCTGGTTAGCTCCATGTGCCTGACGATATTCTCGGTGATCACGACGGAGTCATCGATCACGAGACCGATGGCGATCGCCATGGCGCCGAGCGTCATCAGATTGAACGTCTGGCCCAGCAGATACATGGCGAAGACGCTGATCGCGAGCGTCAGCGGAATGGATGACGCGCTGATCGCCGTGATGCGGCCGTGTTGCAGAAAGAGCAGCAGGATGATGACGGCGAGCGCCGCACCAATGAGCATCGCGTCGCGGACGGAAGCCATCGAGTCTCGCACCAGCTGACCCTGATCATAAACGGGCTTGAGAACCGCGCCCGGCGGCAGGGTCTTCCTCACCGCTGCGGCGAGTTTCGCGACGCTGTCGACTATCGCCAGCGTGTTGCCGCCTGGCTGTCTGGTGATGTTGAGCAGCGCAGCCGGTTTGCCATCTCCGGAGATGATGAGCACGCGGTCGATGCTTCCCAGCGTGACGGTCGCGATATCGCGAACGCGCAGGCCCTTGGCGACGACGACGTTGGCGATGTCCTCGGGGGTGTGCGCCTCCTGCGAGCTGACGATCAGGTACTGTTTGTAATCCTGGGCGACGCGTCCGACCGCGCTGACCCCGGTGCCCTGAATGATCGCGTTCGCGAGATCATCGTATGTCAGGCGCTGCGATGCCAGGCGGGCAGGATCCGCGACCACTTCGACTTCCCGAATGTCGCTGCCCTGGACGTCCACGCGTCCGACACCGGGCACCCGCGAGATCAGCGGCTTGAGCTGGTACAGTGCAATGTCGTAGAGCGCGCCGGGGTCGCCACCCTCGAGGTTGTAGGAGAGAATCGGAAAGAGCGACGGAGTCATCCGCTCGACGACGATGTCAATGTCGGCGGGAAGCTGGGGTCGCACCTCGTTCACGCGCGCCTGCACCTGCTGCAACGCGAACATCATGTCGGCGTTGTCGGCGAACGTGACGCTGATCTCCGCACTGCCGCGAATGGAGCGCGATCTGACGCGTGTTACGCCCGGGACGATGCTGATCGCTTCCTCGATCGGACGCGTCACGCTGAATACCATCTGCCTGGCGCCGAGCGACGAGCCCTCGGCGACGACGAGAATCCGCGGGAATGCGAGCTCCGGATAAATCGCGGAGGGCAGCTGGGTCGCCCCGTAAATGCCAGCGACACTGAGCAGTCCGACGACGAGATAAACGAATCGACGCTGAGAGGCGAGCAGGTCGAAGAGCGAGCGCACTATTTCGCCTGCGTTACTTTGACGCTGTCGACGACCCCATACGCCCCCTCGGTCACGACCCGCTCCCCACCGGCGAGGCCACTGGTGATCTCGGCGACGGTCTCGTTGCGGCGACCCACCGTCACGGGGCGGGCGAGCGCGATGTTGGCTGCGTTGACTACGAACACCTGGAAACCGTCCCCGTTCGGAACGAGTGCGGCGA
>JANMMF010000027.1:0-4229 GCA_031372985.1 Gemmatimonadota bacterium | reverse complement strand
CATGGGGGCGACGGCGGAAGATTTGGAAACGAAGACACCGATCTTCTCGCGCCGGCGGCCAGAGAGGCGGGAATCGAAGGACCATTTTCTGCCGACACGGTTTTCGTACGCGCCATGCGCGGCGAGTTCGATGTCGTGATTGCGCCCTATCACGATGTTGGCATGACGGCGATCAAGGTCGCGTCGTTCGGGAGCGCCGTAAACGTGACGCTCGGTCTTCCATTTCCGCGCACGTCACCCGACCACGGCACAGCGCTCGACATCGCCGGCCAAAATCGCGCCGACGCATCGAGCATGATCGCCGCTACACTTTTGTGTGCGTCGATTGTGGCTCGCGCTCGACCTCACGGCGATCGCCGAGCGTATGGAGATCGACCGACAGACTTTCAATCCGCCGTCCGTCCATCTCCCGCACAGTAAAGATTGCTCCACCGGCGATAATGCGATCGCCAACCACCGGCAGCCGGCCAAGCACGCCGAAGACGTAGCCACCGATCGTCGTGTAGTCGATGTCGGGCACCGTCAGGCCAAAGTGCTCGTTGAGCTCGCCGATGTGGGTGCTTCCCGGCACCAGCGTCTCTCCTGCGCGCGTATGCAGCGGCGCTTCGGCGTCCTCGGGCGTGTCGTACTCGTCGAGGATCTCGCCGACGATTTCCTCGAGCAGGTCTTCCATGGTGACGACGCCGGCGGTGCCGCCGTATTCGTCGAGCACGATTGCCATGTGCTCCTTGAGGCGCTTGAAGTCCGCGAGCACCTCTTCGACTTCGCGTGACCCAGGGATCACGTGCACTGGCCGCATGATCGATGGCAGATCGAAAGCATCGAGGTTGGTGCGCGGCGCCAGGACCCTGAGGAGATCCTTAGCCAGCACTACTCCGATGATGTTGTCGATCGATTCGTCGAAAACCGGATAGCGCGACAGACCTGATTCCTGGACGACTGCCAGGACTTCGGAGAGCGTCGCTTCCACGGGTAACGCGACGAGCTCTGTGCGGGGTGTCATCACTTCGCGCGCGTTTTTCTCGGAAAACTCGAACACCGCATCGATCAGATCGGCGTCGTGCGCCTGCATCTGCCCGCTTTCCTGCGATTGCTCGACGAGCAGCCGGATTTCCTCCGGCGAGTGCACCGCTTCCTCCGAGCCAGCCGATTCCTGTCCAAACAGACGCAGAATGAATTGCGCCGACCGATTGAGGAAGTAGGTGAAAGGAGTCGTTATCCACGCGAAGAAGAGCAGCGGCGGCGCGAGCCATTTTGCCACTGTCTCGGGATGGTTGAGCGCGGCGGCCTTGGGTGTGAGCTCTCCGAATACCACGTGCAGGTAGGTGACGATCACGAGCGCCACGGTCGCGCCCAGCGTGAGGCGCAGCGACATCTCGATCGCGAACGGAAGGTGACCGAACAGGTCGACAAAAATCTCGCCGACCGTCTCCTCAGCGACCCAGCCCAGTCCGAGGCTTGCCAGTGTCACTCCAAGCTGGCTGGCGGAGAGTATGCGGGAGATATTTGAGGCGGCGCGGAGAGCGAAGCGGGCGAGTCTGTCGCCGCTACGGATCATCGCTTCAAGGCGTGTCCGTCTGGACCGGACAAGGGCGAACTCGGCGCCAACGAAGAACCCGTTGAGGAGCACGAGTAGAATTATGGCGAGCAGCCGACCGAGCACGGGTACAACTTACCACAATCCGGGGGACGGGCACCAGCATACTGGCGCTCACGACCACGGCGTGGGGCATTCGCACGCGAGCGACGCTCCGGTGCGGAGTCTGCGCATCGCGCTCGCGCTGACCGCGGCACTCCTGGTGGTCGAAGTAATCGGTGGAATTCTGTCGAATTCGATCGCACTGCTCGCGGATGCCGGCCACATGCTCACCGATGTCGCGGCGCTCGGGCTGGCGCTGTTCGTTGCATGGTTCAGTCGGCAGCCGAGCAGTCCTCAGAAGACTTTCGGGTACCTGCGCTGGGAGATACTGGCGGCGTTCGTCAATGGAGCGACGCTGCTGCTCATCTCAGCGTGGATTTTGTGGCAAGCGGTACCGCGGCTGCGCGCGCCGGAGGCGGTGTCGGGCGGATTGATGCTGGCAGTCGCGGTCTCTGGTCTCGTCGTCAACATCATCGCGGCGCGGGTACTGGTCCGGAGCTCGTCCCACAACTTGAATGCGCGCGGCGCCTACCTGCACGTCATGGGCGACCTTCTCGCGAGCGTAGGCACGGTCGCCGCGGCGATTGTCATCCGCTACACCGGCTGGCTCGTCGCCGATCCGATCGCTTCGATTCTGACCACCGTGCTGATCGTGCGTGGCGCGTGGCAGCTTGTGCGGGAGTCAGTCGACATACTATTGGAGTCGACTCCGGCCCACATCCCGATGCCGGCGGTGCGGGGCCAGCTGGAGGCGATTCCCGGGATAGAATCCGTCCACGATGTGCACGTCTGGGCAGTGACGCCGGCAGTAGTCGCCATGAGCGCGCACTGCATCGTTCGGGAGCCGGGGCAGCACCAGCACGTGCTGGAGCACATTCACGACGCGATGCGCCTGTTTGGTATCGAGCACGTCACGATCCAGCTCGAACGGGACGAAATGCTCGATCGCGAGGGGCACTTGCACGCCTAGCTAACTTACAAGGCTATGGCAAAGCTGGAATACCGTAATATCGCAATCATCGCGCACGTCGATCACGGCAAGACAACTCTCGTTGACAAGATGCTCCGGCAGGCGGGCGCATTTCGCGAGAACCAGGTCGTGATGGAGCGCGTCATGGACTCCAACCCGCTCGAGCGTGAGCGTGGCATCACCATCCTGGCGAAGAACACGTCGGTCAGGTGGAAGGGGACGAAGATCAACGTCGTCGACACCCCGGGCCACGCCGATTTCGGCGGCGAGGTCGAGCGCATCCTCAGGATGGTGGATGGCGTGCTGCTCGTGGTCGATGCGTTCGACGGGCCGATGCCGCAGACCCGGTTCGTGCTTAGGAAGGCGCTGGCACTGCACCGCACGCCGATCGTGGTGATCAACAAGATCGATCGGCCCGGCTCCGATCCGATGCGCGTCCACGACGAAGTGCTCGACCTGTTGATCGAGCTGGAGGCGAACGAGGCGCAGCTCAATGCAACCGTCGTGTATGCGTCAGCGCGGGAAGGTGTAGCGACGATGGACATGGAGGTCACGCCCGTCGATCTCTCGCCCCTTTTCGACGCGATCATAGAGCACGTCCCGGCTCCGCCGCATGATGACGCGGGTCCGTTTCAGATGTTGATTTCGACCATCGATCATTCACCGTATCTCGGACGTCTGGGGATTGGCCGCATCGAGCGGGGAACGATTCACGTCGGAGATCCGGTGGCACTGCTGCCGCTTGATGGCTCGCAGAAGGCGGAGCAGTCGCGGGTGACGAGGCTGTTCACGTACGAGGGGCTCGATCGCATTGAGGTTCCCCAGGCCTCCGCCGGCGAGATCGTGGCTCTGGCAGGACTCGAGGGCGTCGAGATCGGCCTCACGGTGACCGACCTCGAGCATCCGGAGCGACTGGCCGGGATTTCGGTCGAGGAGCCCACGATCTCGGTGGACTTCCTCGTCAATAACTCGCCGTTCGCCGGGAGGGACGGAAAGTTCGTCACCTCGCGTCAGATCCGGGAGCGGCTGTTCAAGGAGCTGGAGCGCAATGTAGCGTTGAGGGTGGAAGACACCGAATCCACCGACACGTGGACCGTCCAGGGCCGTGGTGAGCTCCACCTTACCATCCTGATGGAGACGATGCGACGCGAGGGTTACGAGTTTCAGGTATCGCGTCCTCGGGTGATCACCCGCGAGGGCCCACAGGGGGAGAGACTCGAGCCCTACGAGGAGTTGTCCATCGATGTCCCGGAGGAGTTCCTCGGCGTCGTGATCGAGAAGCTCGGGTCACGCCGGGCCGCGATGCTGGAGATGAAGAATCCGGGGCAGGGAATGGTGCGCCTGCTGTACAAGATTCCGGCGCGGGGACTGTTCGGCTACCGCTCCGAGTTCCTCACCGACACTCGCGGCACGGGCATCATGCACCATCGCTTTCTCGAGTACGGGCCATGGGCTGGTCCGCTGGCGGGCCGGACGAGAGGAACGCTCGTCTCTATGGAAGCCGGAGTCATTGTGGCCTTTGCGCTTGCAAATCTCGCGGAGCGCGCTACCCTATTCGTAGCCCCCGGTGATGCGGTTTACGAGGGCATGCTGGTTGGCGAGAATTCCCGGCCGGGTGAC
>JANMMF010000262.1:0-8876 GCA_031372985.1 Gemmatimonadota bacterium | reverse complement strand
TTTCACAGCCGGCGACAACGCCTATCCATCGGGCGCGGGCGGGGTGAACAATTATTTCGGGCGCTGTTTTTCTCCGTCGTGGGGCACCACGCGGATCATGAGTCTCATTCGCCCAAGTCCCGGGAATCATGATTACGACAGCGGGAGCGGCGCGCCGTACTTCGCCTACTTCGCCGAGCGCGCGGGTCCTTCGGGAAAGGGCTACTATAGCTACGACGTCGGCGAATGGCACGTCATCGCGCTCAACAGCGAGCTGTACTACTCGCGCGCGACTCCCTCCGAAGCAAGAGAGCAGGAGGAGTGGTTGCGCAAGGATCTTGGCGCGCACAGAAATTTGTGCACGCTGGCGTATTTCCACCGCCCACTTTTCAGCTCTGGCGATCACGGCAACATCCCTGAGATGCTGCCACTCTGGGCGATCCTCTTTGATGGAGGCGCCGACCTGGTCGTCAACGGGCACGACCATCATTACGAGCGCTTTCTCCCGCAGACGCCGGCCGCGGTCGCCGACTCAGTGAGGGGGATCACCGAGATCATTGCCGGGACCGGCGGCGCGAATCTGCGGCGGGTGCTCCAGCCGCTCGCGCGCAATTCCGCCGCGCAGATCCTCGGTCATTTCGGAATTCTCAAGCTGACGCTCGGCTCCGGCGAGTTTCGCCACGCCTTTCTCGACACCGACGGTCGGGTGTGGGATTCCGGCGGCCGCCGATGCCACTAGCCCGAACTATGCGAGAGGTTTCGTTTTCCCGTACTCTCCGTCACCTTTGAGCCATGGGTATCTCGCCTGATTCCTACCTGACCCTCACCACCACCGGCTCTCACCAGCTGAGGGACGATGCTGATGTACGCATCTCGGCGATCGACATCGGCTCGAATTCGATCCGGCAAACGATCGCCGATGTGTCACCGACGGGCGTTATCCGGGTGGTGGACGAAATGAAGGCGGCGCCCAGACTCGGTGCCGGTCTTCTCGAGACTGGAGCGCTCAGCGAGATCGCGATTCAGAACGCGTTGAGCACACTGAGTCGGATGGCGACCCTCGCGAATCAGCTCGGTGTGAAGCGCACAGAGGTCGTGGCCACGAGCGCGGTGCGTGAAGCGACCAATGGAGAAGAGTTTCTCAAGCTCGTGCGGGCGGAAACGGGCCTCAAGGTGAGGGTTCTGCGCGGCGAGGATGAAGCGCGTCTCAGCTTTCGCAGTGCGCTCGCGCACTTCGACCTCGCGGTGGGACGCGCCGTCGTCATGGATATCGGCGGCGGCTCCCTCGAGCTCGCGCTGAGCGCGGATGGCCTCGTCGACCGCCTGATCTCCCTCCCGTTGGGAGCGATCCGCGCGACAGAGGGGTTTCTGGGCACGGGTCAGAAGAAGAAGGGGATGCGCAAGCTGAGAAAGCACGTTCGAGACGAGCTGCGCCGTCACCTCTCCGCGCGTCACTGGCACGCCGCACGGATCATCTGCTCCGGAGGCACTTTCACGAGTCTGGCGTCGATTTATTTGGCGCGCATCGGGATGGAGAGCGCGAAAACCGTCCACGGTACAGTGATCCCCCGCGTCGAGCTGGAGCATATCGTGGACATGCTGCATAGCATGTCGCCCGACGAGCGGCAGGCCGTGCCAGGTCTGAGCGCGGCGAGAAGCGACATCATTTTGGGTGGGCTCGCCGTTGCCGCGGAAGTCGCAGCCCGCGTGGAAGCCAAGGATCTCGTTGTCTCAGGCTATGGCATCAGGGAAGGGATCCTGCTCGAGGCCGCCCACGTTGCGCCGTCGCCCGCCGATCCGGGAGAAGCAAGGGAGCGGTCCGTCCGGGAGCTGGCGGAGCGGTCGCATTACGAAGAGCCGCACTCGAAGCACGTTCAGAAACTGGCACTTCAGCTGTTCGACTCGATCGGCCAGCGGCTGGGCTGCGTTCCCGACGACAGGCGAGTGCTCTCCGACGCGGCACTGCTTCACGACATCGGCTATCACATCAGCTACGACAAGCACAACAAGCACTCCTACCATTTGATCGAGCACGCGGAGCTGCTTGGCGTAACGCCGGCGGAGCAGATACTGATCGCGAACGTCTCGCGCTATCACCGCGGCGCTGAGCCCAGAAAGAAGCACACCAACTACGGCGGACTCGAGAGATCGATGAGGCAGACGATCAAACGACTGGGGGCCATCCTTCGGGTTGCCGATGGCTTCGACCGAGGTCACGCCAGCGCGGTCGCCGAGATCAAGGTTCGCTGGATGGACCGTGCTTTGAGATTGACGGCAGTGCCGGTCCGCCAGTCATCGAACCTCCGCCTGGAACTGTGGGGAGCGAGCCGTAAGTCGAACCTTCTCGCCGAGGTTGCCGGCGTTCCCGTGGAGATCGTAGCGCCCGACGGGACGGTGATGACCTACGAGGACGAGGTCGGCGCGGCCGACTGAGTAGGGGACAGCTGGTCGTAGAACGCCCCCTGCGCGCCGTTCTCCTTGGACGGCGACAGCGGCTGGAGTCCCCACGAATTCGCCAGCAAACGCTCGTGCGCCCAAACGACCGGACGCGTGCCCGGTTTTCTCTGGACGTAGGCGCCGTCCGGGCCCAGATCCCACGCCTGTCGGTTGTCGGCAAGGCAGGTTTCCAGCAGTGCGCAGACACGCGGATGCAAACGCCGGTCTACGATTGGCGCGATCACTTCCACCCGCCGGTCAAAGTTGCGGGGCATCCAATCCGCCGATCCGAAATACAGTTCCTCGTCGCCACCGTTCGCGAAATAGAAGATGCGCGAATGCTCCAGAAAGCGGCCGACGATGCTGATGACCCTGATCCGGTCGCTGATCCCGGGAATTCCAGGTCTGAGGCAGCAGGTGCCACGAACGATCAGGTCGATCTCCACTCCAGCCTGCGACGCTTCGTAGAGGCGCTCGATCATCTCGGCGTCAACGAGCGAATTCATCTTCGCAGTGATTCGCGCGGGCTTACCGGCTCTGGCGTTCTCGGCTTCCCTCTTCACCAATTCGGTGAATTTCCGGCGCATGTTGCCTGGCGCGACGAGCAAAGTTCGGGACGCGGTTGGGTGTGCGAAGCCGGTCAGCGCGTTGAAGAGATCGGAGAGATCCGCACCGATCTCGGGACTGCTGGTGAGCAGGCCCAGATCGGTATAGACGCGCGCCGTTTTCGAATTGTAGTTGCCGGATCCAATGTGCGAGTAACGGCGGATCCCGTCGGGCTCCCGCCTGACGACGAGGACGGTCTTCGTGTGCGTCTTGAGCCCGGGCAGGCCATAGGCCACGTGCACTCCAAATCCTTCGAGCGTTCGCGCCCAGCTGATGTTGTTCACTTCGTCGAAACGAGCCTGCAGCTCGATGAGGACAGCCACCTGCTTGCCGCGCTGAGCCGCTTCAGTCAAGGCGCGCACGATCGTCGTGTCGCCCGATGTGCGATACAACGTCATCTTGATGGCGAGCACGTTCGGGTCGAGCGCCGCGGACGTCAGGAAATGCTCCACCGTTGCGGGGAACGAATCGAATGGGTGATGAAGGAGGATGTCCTTCTCCTTGATCGCGTCGAAGATCGACCGCGACTGGTCCCGCAGCTCGGGCGGCGTAACCGCGACGAACGGCGGATCCCGCAGCGTCGGGATCTCCAACATTGCGAGCCACATCAAATCACCAAGGTCGAGGAGCGGTCCCGTCTCGACCAGATCAGCCTCGGTCAGCGCAGGCATTTCCGACGGCTGATCCTCCAGAAGCTCGCCGAGCAGAAGCTCACGGAGCTCCGGGGGTGTCCCCCTCTCGACCTCGACGCGCACGACTTCGGCGAACCGCCGCTGAAAGACCTGTTCCTCGATTATCGTGAGCAGGTCGTCGTCTTCGTCGGAGTGAGCGAGCTCGAGGTCCGAGTACCGGGTGACGCGAAACGTGTTGAAGCCACGTATCTCCATTCCCGGAAAGAGCGCTCCCAGGCTGGCGCCGATAACCTGCTCGAGCGGAACGAACTGGTTCGACCGGCCAAACGGAATCCACCGGGGCAAACTCTTCGGAACCTTGACGCGGGCGAAGCGCGTGGTGCCCGTCGCCGGATCGTAGACCCGGACGGCGAGAGAGAGCGAAAGATTGGAGATGTACGGGAATGGGTGTCCGGGATCCACGGCGAGCGGTGTGAGTACCGGGAAGACCTCTGATTCAAAAAAGTGGTCCACGCGCTGCCATTCTTCCGGAGTCAGCTCGTCCATCCCGACCAGCTTGATTCCGTTGGCTTCCAGCTCGGGCAGCAACACGTCGTATAGGCACTTCCGCTGCTCCTCCATCAGCTCGGCGACGCGGGCAAGGACCGCCGCGAGCTGCTGGGTAGGTGTCATCCCATCGGGCGGAAGGTGCTGTACTCCGGCGGCAATCTGTCGGCGAAGGCCGGCGACCCGAACCATGTAGAACTCGTCGAGGTTCGTGTTGAAGATCGCCAGGAACTTGAGACGCTCGAGCAGCGGGTTTCGAGGATCGGACGCCTCGTGGAGAACCCGCGCGTTGAACTCGAGCCAGCTCAGCTCGCGATTGATGTAAAGGGAAGGATCTAGCGGCATCTTACCTGTTTGTACCCCCGAACCAAAGATGTGGTCGCCCGAAGTCATTGTTAAGCTTGACCGGTTAGATTCTTGAAATCGTTACCTCGGATCTGAGACGTGGGCCATACAGACGCTGTCATCGTCCTCACGACGCTCGCTAACACCGACGAGGCAGTCAAGTTCGTCAAGACATTGCTGGAGAGGCGGTTGGTGGCCTGCGGGACCATCATGCCCGGCACTCGTTCCCTTTACCGCTGGGAAGACAAGCTGGCCGACGAGATCGAGGTGGTGGTCATGCTCAAGACCCGCTCGGGCGCGATTCACGGCCTGGAACGGGCGTTCAAGGAGCTGCATCCCTACAAGGTTCCCGAGCTGCTGACGCTACCCGTGAGTGGCGGGCTCGAGCGCTACCTGGGGTGGATCAACGACGAGACGAGCCTCACAATCGTCTAAATCGTCCTATAGGGTGACCCTTCCACCCCCTTTCGGAAAGCAATCAAAGTGACAACTACACGGGGGTTGATTGCGGTCGCCATCGTCGGGTTATGGGCCGCGGGGATGGTGGCTATGCTTCGCCGCAACGCCAATCGGAGCGAGGCCCAGCAGCTCGCCGAAGTGGCGCTGAGACTCCAGCCCGCGACGTTCTACTACACCATCGAGCGCGACGGAGAGCAGATCGGCGCCGCGTCTTCCTCGCTCGACACGACCGCGAAGACTCTCGTAAGCGAGGAGTACTTCGTCGGCGACTATCCGGCCCGCGGCGGAAAGTCCGTCGAGCGGACGTCGGCGCGCTGGCAGACGCGACTCACGCGCGGTTTCCGACTGGTTGGACTCTTAATAGATGTGGCGCGACCAACGCGCCCCTTTACGATCAACGCATTGGTCGCGGAGGACACGATCCTCATCATCGGAACGAAGAGGCCAACGCGACATCTCCCGGCGCGGTACACCTTCACCCCGCCGCTTTTCACCCCGTCGCTGGCGACAATCGTCTTCATGCTCGGCGGCCCGCCAGAAGTCGGACGCAAGCAGACTCTGTCTGTCTTTGACCCAACGACCCGCACCGTCATACGGCCGGAGCTGTCGATCAGAGGCGATTCTCTGTTTTCGGTGGTAGACAGCGCCGCCCTCGACAACACCGGGAGCTGGGAGCCGGCGCATCGCGACACCGTTCGCGCGTGGCGCATCGATGGCGCGCCGCACGGACTTACGGCCTGGGTCGACGCAGAGGGACGCATCGTCGCCGCAAGAGCGGGCAGTCTCTCCGCGACCCGGACCGCCTTCGAAATCGCATTCAAGAATCCAAAAGCCAGATGATAGAACTGAAGAGTCTCACCAAGAAATACGGCTCGTTCACGGCCGTCGACTCCATCGATCTCAGCGTTCCGGACGGAGAATTGTTCGGCTTCCTTGGGCCTAATGGCGCGGGCAAGACGACGACGCTGCGAATGATCGCGGGCATTCTCCAGCCGACGGCGGGGAGTATTCATCTCGCCGGCATCGATCTGAGCGTCGATCCGCTCGCCGCCAAGGCCAAGCTCGGGTTCATTCCCGACCGGCCGTTTATCTATGAGAAGCTGACGGGCGCGGAGTTTCTGCGCTTCGTCGCCGGCCTGTACGGACAGGACGGCGAGAAGGTGGAGCACCGCGGGCGGGAGCTGATGGCGCTTTTCGATCTGGATGCCTGGGCAGACGAGCTGGTCGAGAGCTACAGCCACGGCATGCGCCAGAAGCTGATCATCTCGAGCGCGTTCATTCATCGGCCGGAAGTGATCGTCGTCGACGAGCCAATGGTCGGGCTCGATCCGAAGGCTGCGCGAATCCTGAAGGACCTGTTCCGCGAGTACGTGCGCCGGGGACACACGATCATGATGTCGACCCACACGCTCGAGGTGGCCGAGGCGCTGTGCGACAGGATCGCGATCATTCAGCACGGAAAGATCCGCGCGGTGGGCACGATTCAGGATCTGCGCGCCGAATCAACGGGTGGAGGAGGGGGACTGGAGGAGATCTTCCTCAAGCTCACCGGTGAGCTCGCGGCGCGCGAAGCAATGGAAGTTCTCGATGCATAGCCACAACCAAACCCTGGTGGCCGGTGCTTCTGCATCGCCGCGGGAAGCCAACCAACCTCCCTCCCCGAGTTTGTGGCACGTCCTGTCGCCGAAGTTCATCTCGGCGAGGGCACGACCGTTGGGCAAGACCGAGAATCGCTCGGGTCGGCTGCTCCTGTTCTTTATGGTCGGGGGAATCTTCTGGCTGTTCGTGTTCGGGCTGTTGTACCGGTTGCTGAACTATTTCCGCGGGATTCCGGAAATCGGCGCGCTGCTGGCGGCGAAGCTGCTCGGGCTGATGTTCGTGAGCCTGTTTGGCATTCTCATCCTCTCGAATGTCGTCACCGCGCTCTCGAGCTTTTTTCTGGCGAAGGATCTCGATCTGTTGGTGGCCGGGCCGGTGGATTGGCTGCGCCTCTATGGAGCAAAGCTGCTGGAGACCACTGGGCACTCCAGCTGGATGGTCGTGCTGGTCGCGACACCGGTCCTGACCGCGTACGGGATCAGCTATAAGGGGGGTTTCCTCTATCCCCTCATCGCTATCGCGGCGGTGATACCGTTTCTCTTCATTCCGGCTGCCATCGGCAGCGCCTTCACGCTCATACTCGTCAACATTTTCCCCGCGAAACGGACGCGCGACATCCTCAGCGTCATCGCCGTGCTCGCGGCGGCGGGCGTCGTGTTGATCTTCAGGCTGGTGCGCCCGGAGCGGCTCGCGCGCCCCGAAGGGTTCCGCTCACTCGTCGAGTTCATCTCACTCCTTCGGACGCCGACTTCTGCCTGGATGCCCAGTGAGTGGGTGGCGCAGGGGATAATGACGTGGCTGCGGAACAGTCCGGAGATCCTTCCCTTCTACCTGCTGTGGTCGACCGCGGCCGTGACGATTGTCTTCGGCGCGCTGCTCCACCGCTGGCTCTATGCCCGCGGATTCAGCAAGTCGCAGGAGAGCGGCGAGCGCTGGGTGCGGCAGGGGACGCTCGGACGTCTCGTTGCCCGTGCCCTCACCCCGTGGGGCGTAATGCGGCGCGAGCTGGTGCTCAAGGAGATGCGCCTCTTCTTCCGCGACACTACCCAGTGGTCGCAGCTCATTCTGCTGACGGTGCTCGTCGTCGTTTACGTCTTCAACATCAAGTTCCTGCCGCTGCGCGGCGAAGGGGTAACGTTCTTTCTCCAGAACGTGATTCCGTTCGTGAATCTCGTTCTGGCGGGATTCGTTCTAGCGTCGATAGCGGCGCGATTCATCTTCCCCGGTATCAGCCTCGAAGGCCGCACGTTATGGCTTCTCCGGTCGAGCCCGCTCGAGATGGAGCAGCTACTCTGGTCCAAATTCTGGGTGGGAACGATTCCGCTCCTCGTGCTGGCGCTCGGCCTGATTTTCGCGACCGACGTCCTGCTGCAGGTGAGCGGATTCATGATGGCCGTGTCCATCTTCACCATCACGTTGCTCACGTTCGCGATCGCCGGCCTCGCGCTCGGCTTTGGCGCGCTGTTCCCGAAGTTCAACACCGAGAACGCGGCCCAGATACCGACATCGTTTGGCGGACTCGTGCTGATGATGGCATCGGTCGCGCTGATCGGAGTCGTGCTCATCCTGGAGGCGCGGCCGGTCTATCAATATGTCGGGGCGAGCCTGCTGGGAACCGAGCCGAGTCCGGTGGGATTGTTGATTGGATTCGGCGGCGCGACGCTTCTTTGTCTCGCCGCGACGTTCATCCCGATACGCATCGCCGTCAAGAGAATGAAAGAGCTGGAGCGGTAGCTATCCCCGCGGCTTGTCGCGAAGAAAGCCGATCGCGGCGTCCTTGGACGCAAACACTTTCTTGGCGAGAGTGCCGTCCTCGTAGCGCACCTCCACCGCGATGCTCAGCGGCACCTGCGTGTCGGTCTGCTCCGGTCCCATCTCGTCGAGCATCGCGGCGACACCCTCGCCCTGCAGTATCCGCACGATCTCGCGGCGAAGCCTCGGCTCGGTCAATCCCGCGACGGTGAGCTCCTGCGCCGCAATCCCGTGGCGCTCCCGAATCAGACCGAGCAGCAAGTGCTGCGTTCCCACGTAGCCATCACCGAATTCGTGGGCCGCCGCGATCGCCTGATCGAGGACGACTCTCGCTCGCGGCGTGTAGGGCAAGTCCGTAAGCGTCTTCGCGCGGGTCGCCTGGCCGTCCGTCACTCTCTGCTCGACGGCTTGCTGCAGGACCATTGGATTCACCCCGAGATTCTCGAGGACATCCATCACCGGCGCATCCTCTTCACCGAGGAGGCCGAGCAGTAGGTGCTCGGAGCCTACGTGGTCATGATG
>JANMMF010000252.1:0-4127 GCA_031372985.1 Gemmatimonadota bacterium | reverse complement strand
CTCGGCGCTCATTCCGCGCGCATCGGCCCAGACGATTCCATTCGTCCCCAGCAGCACGCGCGGAGCAGCGCCGAGCAGAGAAGGAACGAGCTGCTGAAGAAGCTGGTTCTCCCTGGCGGTCGCGGGACTCCAGAGGCAGATGAAGGTCATGTTTCGACTCGAGGCGGGCACCAAACGTTATACCGAACATATACCGAAAGCAAGAAGGGCGCCGGGTGGTTTTACGCGACTCGATGGGCCGGAACGCGGAGCCGGTCGATAAATTCCGGGGAGGGAGGAACCGATGCACGCCAGGCTCGCCGAAACAATGGATTACGTCGAAGACCAGCGCAAAGAGCTTCTTCAGAGCTTTGCGGGCGTGCCCAGCGAGCTCCTCTGCCAGAGAGCCTCGGCCGATGGTTGGTCGGTCTCCGAGATCCTCGACCACCTGAGCATAGTAGAGGCAGGCATCGCCCGCCTGATCGCCAAGCGCGCCGCTCGGGCGAGAGACGCCGGACTCGGCGAAGAGACTTCGACCGAATCCGTCCTGGCTTCCTTCGATCCATATCGCGCCAGACTCGACGGCACGGTGATGCAGGCACCGACCACCGTTCTGCCGCGCGCCAACGTCGACATCAAGGAAGCGATCAAGGGACTCGAGAGCTCACGTGAGGCCCTTCGCGTTGCGGTCCTGGGTGCGAGTGGTCTTTCCCTCGGCGAGATCAAGCACACGCATCCGCTGCTCGGTGAGCTCGATCTCTATCAATGGCTTATCTTCGTCGGCCAGCACGAAGGGCGTCACAGGAAGCAAATCGAACGCACACTCAACTCAATTGCCGTATGAGCAACCCCTTCATCAAGACCCTCACGCTCGGCGTTTCATTCCTCGCGCTGGCGCTCACAACGGGTGCAGCTCGCCCATCAGTGGCGACGACAGAAAAAAAGCCGGTCATCACCGTCTACAAGGACGCCGCCTGCGGCTGCTGCAAAAGCTGGATCGAGCATCTCATCAAGCACGGCTATCGCGTCGATGCCAAGGACACTCCTGATATGACCGACATCAAGCGGTCCCTCGGAGTTCCCGAGAGATTGAGCGCGTGCCATACGGCGGTCGTCAACGGGTATCTCATCGAAGGTCACGTCCCGGCCGCCGACATCGCGCGCCTCCTCAAGGAGAAGCCGAAGGTGGCCGGTCTCGCGGTTCCAGGGATGCCGATGGGATCGCCAGGGATGGAGGGTCCGCGCACCCAGCACTATAAGGTCCTCAGCTTCGACAAGACGGGCAAGACAAAAGTCTTCGCGAGCTACTAGGCGCGCTGGCTGGAATTCCGGCACGCGCCCGAGTCTGGCAGGTTCGAAGGGCCGGAGGAGAAAAAGGAGCCGACGGCCTTTCGCTCTTGCGCCCGATGGAATGTTTATATATACATTCCTTGTGCATAATTTCCCAAGCGCCAGCCTGCCTGCCCTCAAGTTCTCCAGGGGCGACTCCGCCTCGTCCAAGACGACGGTGCGCCGCGCCGTTCGCGCCGACGCCGGCTCGATCCTCGAGCTGGTATCGCAGTACGCGGCGCAGGGCCTGATGCTTCCCCGGACTCTCGAGCAGATCGCGTCGCGCATCGACAATTACGTCGTGGTCGCTGACACGGACGGAAGAGTCGTCGCCTGCGCCGCGCTCGAGGAGTATTCGCCCTCGCTGGCGGAAGTCTCCTCGGTGGCGGTTGCCCCCTCGCACCACGGTCAGGGGTTGGGAAGCCAGGTGGTGCTGGGCGTGGAGCGGTTGGCCCGGGCGAGAGACATCGAAGAGCTGTTCGCTCTCAGTCTCACCGACAACTTCTTCCTGTCGCTATCCTACGCTGCGACTACGATCGCCCTCTACCCGGAAAAGCTCGCGCGCTACGATACGCTTTCCAAGTCCGGAGTCGAGATCGTCCCCAAGCGCTGCTTCCAGAAGACACTCGGAAAGTCGTGGATCGCGCCGGCTTTGGTCGAGAAGCAGGTCACGCCCGCCCGCAGGAAGAGAAAGGTCGGCTAGTTCCTCCGCAGCACTACCGCTCTACAATATCCTGCAAGGCCTGACGAATAGTCGGGTCCGAGTCGCGTGACAACGCCGAGATCGCCCGTCGCTTGAGCGCGGGATCCTGCTCGTTCCGCGCGATCCAGACCAGCTTGTCAGTCGCGGCCTTGTCGGCGAGCCGCGAATAGACGCCGATCAGCGACTCGCGCATCTGTCTATCGGTGATCGGGTCGTACAGCGACAGCAACGACGGAACCGTGGCACCGGCACGCGCAAGATATTGGAGCGCGCGCCGACGGGCGTCGGGAGTGAGCTTCTCATCCCTTACCCGAGCGACGAGCCATTGCACGTTGTCGGCTCCGCCCAGCTCGGCGATCGAAGCGAGCACCGCGTCCTGCGAGCGCTGTCCGGTCAGCCGCGGATAGATCGACCTCAGAAGAACGGCATCCTGGCCCGTGACGTACTCGCGGCCCAATCCCCTCAACGCCACCGCCTGCACTTCGTCGGGCAGATCGGTACGCTGCGCCGTGGCGCGAAGGAATCGCCGCGCCCGCGGATCGCCGGACCGCGCGAGAACAGTCATTGCCTGGCGACCGACCCACGACGTAAGGTTGGCGCCCGCGAGCTGGACGAGCGGCTGGATGCCAGCTCCGTGGTCTAGCCGCGACAGCGTGGAGAGCGCGGAGGTTCGCACTCCCTGCACATCGCTCTCATTCGTCGCGATCTGAACGAGGGTCGATCCGATTTTGTCGAGCTGCCGGGAATCGCTTCGCACCAGTCCGGACAACGCCGCGCGTCGGGTCTCGAGCGGGCGATTCTGATCCCGTCCGATGTCGATCAAACGCGAAGTCAGGTCGACGCTTTCGCCGAGAAGCGCGGCAAAGATCGCGTCGCGGCCCACTCTGCCGTCCGCGCGCGCTGCCACACTGGCCAGGTAGTCGGCCGCCTCCGTCGACGTGACGACGCCAAGATTCGTGACGCCAGTCTCCGCCGCCGCGGCAGGTCCGCCCACGTAGGTCCGGAGCGCGATGACGTTGCGGTCAGCCAGATCCGCCACTACTCGCACCGGGCCGGCCAGACACTGTTCAGCCCCGTTCGTCGAGAAAGAGCCGTAGAAGTTTCCCGAGCCAGTCGAAACGTAGGTGCGGCCGTCGCCACAGACGCCCGGTCTGACCGGATAGCTGAATTGGACCGAGCGATCGGAAGTCGACGCAATCCTGTTGGCGAGCGATTGCGCCAATGCAGGCGTCGCCGAAGCTGCAACCGCGAGCAGCGACGCGGTGGCGAGACGGAAGAAGGGCGTCGTCATTTGTCGATGATCTCCAGTAGGAGCTGTTTCGTCCGCGGATCATTCTTGCGCGACAGCGCCGAGATGGCCATGCGCCGCATGTCCGGATCAGTGCCCTTCTTTGCAATCTCCAGCAGCTTGTCGGTCGCCTCCGCTTCGGGGCGCTGCGAATAGAGCTGGATCAGCTGCACACGAAGCGGACGGTCGGCTGCGACGTCGTACATGCGTGCCAGGTCCCCGATCGGGATGCTCGATACGCCCGCGTAGCGGAGTGCCATGGCCCGAACTTCCACCGGCTCGTTCTGATTTCTCACGACCGTCAACAGCCACTGCTCGTTTTCGCTGCCGCCGCTTCGTGCAATAGTCCGGAGTGCAGTCGACTTGAGACGCGGAGTCTCGAGTCGCGGATAGAGCGACCTGAGGTAAGCACCGTTGTCGGTGCTGCGACCGCATTCGCAGTCGTCGAGGCTCGCCAATGCCGACGCCCGCAGGCTTTCGCTCAGATCCGTCCGCTCGATGATCGCGCGCAGGCTCTGGCGCGCGCGGGGGCTGTCGCTGCGGCCGAGGGCTGCGATCGCGGAGCGCTGGAGCGGCTCGTTGCCGGGGGTGCGGGCGATCTCCTCGATCGTAGTGATCGCCTGATCGCCCGGCATCGCGGCGAGGAATCTCAAGGCCTCGGATCTGACTCTCAAATCCGAATCGTTGCGAGCGGCCACCATGACGAGATTCATCGCCTCGGCGTCATTTCGCTTCCCCAATAGGTAAAGGGCGGCGCGGCGGAGGCTGGCCGAACAGTCGTCGCGGCGAGCCAGTACGCGGCGCAGAATTGGAGTCGTCAATTCCGGA
>JANMMF010000249.1:0-6918 GCA_031372985.1 Gemmatimonadota bacterium | reverse complement strand
CTCCTGGCTCAGCCGATCAAGCGGCGCCAGGTCTTCGCCGGATTGTACATCGGGCTGACACTTCCACTGTCACTGAGCTTCGTAGCAGCGGTCTGCATTCCGTTCATACTGCACCGCGGCATGGCGAACGCCCAGCCGGGGAATTTCGCGGCGCTGCTTCTGGCTGGAATTGCGTTGACACTCGTCTTCACGGCTCTGGCGTTCCTGATCGTCGCCCGCACCGAGGACAAGATCAAGGGATTGGGATTGGCCGTTGCCTCGTGGCTGTTCCTGGCGGTGCTCTACGATGGCCTCGTTCTGCTGCTCGTATCGATCATGGCCGACTATCCAATTGAACGGCCGCTTATCGGCCTTATGCTCGCAAATCCGATGGATCTGGCGAGGGTGGCGCTGCTGTTGCAGCTTGACGTCGCCGCGCTTCTCGGATACACCGGCGCCGTCATGCAGCAATTCTTCGGCAGATTGATCGGAGTCACCGTAACTTCTCTGGCGCTCGGAGTCTGGGTGTTCGCCCCCCTCCTTGCCGGTATGCGGGCATTCCAGACAAAGGATTTCTGATACCGCAATCTCCGTCGCGCGCGGATGATCACGCGCTCACTTTACCAATAGGATTGAGAAGCACAATGAAAAAAGAACTGACCTTGGTCTTGGCCATCGCTTCGCTCGTGGCGTGCAGCAAGGGAGAAAAAGGCGGCACCACCGATACATCTGGGGCCGCTGCCGCGACAACCGCTACCGCGCCAGGAGGCGAGGTGAAGCCGGGGCCCGGCGGGAAGGTCATCGTCGTCGAAGCAGCGACCGACGAAAAGGGAAACTATTACACGCCGAACGAGATCGAAGCACACAAGGGAGATGTGCTTCGGTTCACCCTCAAGATAGGCGTCCACAATGTGCATTTCCTCCCGGATTCGAATCCCGGGAAAACCGGCCTTCCGCCGGCGACCGAGATGCTCCAGCTACCGGGTCAAACCGTTGACATTGCCGTCAACTTCGCTTCCGGCAGGTATTACTTTCAGTGCGATCCGCACGCCCTGCTTGGCATGAAAGGGCACCTGAAAGTCGAAGACGAAAGCGACTGACGTGGACTGGGTTGTAAGGCGTGTGGTATGATACGGTCGCGGTGTTATTCGTCATTCCCTGTGCGCTGCTCGGCGCGGGTCTGGCGCGGCCGCGCTGGCAAATTGGAATGCGCGCAACATCGGCTACAGCGGCGCAATAGGTCCGATAGCCGCTACTGAGCCGTGTAGCCACCGTCGATCACCAGCTCCGTTCCGGTGACGAACTTTGCCTCGTCTGATGCGAGGTACAGGACACCGTAGGCAATGTCATCGGGTTCTCCGACATGACCGATTGGGTGTAGACTGTCCAACAGCTTGCGACCTTGCGCGATATCGCCTTGAGCTTTGAGAAAGTTCTCCACCATTGGCTCCAGATATAGCCGGGGTGCACTGAGTTGACCCGAATGTTGTAGCCCGATTTGGCACAGTGGAGCGCCGCCGATTTCGTCAGAAGACGCACACCACCTTTGCTCGCGTTGTACGCGGCCAGGTTCGGATCACCGACCAGCCCTTCGATCGAGGACAGATTCACTATCGAGCCGCTTCCATTTGCCTTCATGGTCTGGATTGCGTACCTGGTTCCCAGAAAAACGCCGTCGAGATTGATGCTCATGAGCCACCGCCACTCCTCGAGCGTGGTGTGCTCGACGTCTTTGGCCAGTGCGACGCCGGCGTTGTTTACGAGAACGTCGAGCTTCTTGTAGCGTTCGATTACGACCCTCATGACGTGATCCCACCTTGCTTCGTCGGCGACGTCGTGCTCGAGGAAGATCGCATCGCCCCCCCCGACCGCGGATCTCCTCGGCCACGAGTGACCCCTTGGTAACATCGACATCGGTCACGGCGACAGTGGCGCCTTCCTCAGCGAGTTTGAGGGCGCATGCGCGTCCGATTCCGAGCGCAGCCCCAGTTATGACCGCTGACTTTCCGCGCATTCTGTTCATTTTGCTCCTGTCGAGGGCTAAAGAAACTAGAGCCCCCGCTCAGTGGTTTCCCACCTTTGCGGAGGCTCCGCTTCTGCTGGCGGTAGTCGATGCCGGTTCGTTTTCCGTGCTTTCACACAGTCGACTCGACAACCTTACCCTCGTCGGACGGGCGACTCAGGTGCCCCGGTGATCCCGGAGCTTCGATTGTGTCCAGCAACCTCACAATCCGTGCGACGGCTTCGAACTTCCATCGCGCTGTCCTCCGCCGGCGTCCCGTGAGAGAACTCCGTTCACACAATTCCGTTCTGTGAACGCGAACCGAATCTAGCATTTTTGAGAGCTCGGCGGTGTAGGCGAATCCCTGAATTGTCTTGCGGGTTTCCCTTCCGTGTCCGGCGCGTCAACGAACAACGCATCGCTTCACTCAGCCCCTGGCTTCCTCAGCGCACATTGCCGGAAGAATACGGGGAAATCCTCACGCAACTTCAGGAATTCCTTTCTCGCTCCGGAAGTGGAACCGGACGAACATTGGTCAGAAGCCACCACCACCCACAAGCGGGCGGCCGGCGACTGCGCATTTCAAACGATTCATTCTGCTGTTCTTCAGGGGGTACCGATGCTCAAGCTAAAAGACATCATGACGCGGGACGTGGTCAGCGCCTCGCCCGACATGACGATTCGCGATGCGATGGAGCTGCTGTCGGAACGGCATGTGAGCGGCGCGCCGGTCGTCGATGGTGGAAAAGTTGTCGGAGTTTTCTCGGCATCCGACCTCCTTGCCTTTTTCGCGGATCTCAACGATACGACACCGTCTCTCACCTTCAGGCGACGGAGAGGACGTACGGCTCCCCTCGAGGATGTGACCGTCGATGAAGTGATGACCCGGAAAGTCCAGTCACTTCCGCCTGATTGTCCGGTAGACGAAGCGGCCGCCCTAATGGGAGAAAAGCAAATCCATCGAGTTCTCGTGATGAAGGGAGATGTCCTGTTAGGAATCGTATCCACGTTCGACGTAGCGAAAGCTGTGGCCGAACACAGGATCCTGAATCGGACCTACGTCTTCGGGTAACTGAGAGTCTGAAGACTTCCCGCTTCGCGGCGGTTGAGAAAACGCACCAGACCCCTTCCGCAACTCGCGAGACCTGGCGCGCACGCATCGACGGCGATTCCCGCCACAGCTGCATGCGCGCCTGAACGCCGGTCAATAGGCGACGGCGATCATGTCATCGACATTCGTAACACCGGGCGCCTGCCATGCAGCACGCTCCGCGTCTTGCCGCTCGGCGAACGAGCTGACGGTTCCCCGCAAGGTGACACGGCCGTCTTTCGCCTCGATCGTGATCTTGTCGGCATCACGCTCCGCGTGCCGCCGCAGCGAGTCCTTGATCTTCTGACCCACTTCGTACGTGGAGACGTTCTTGGGCTTGACCGTAATGAGGTTCGTAACACCCTTGACTCCAGTCAGATTGCGCACCGCTCTTTCGGCGGCCCGTTTCTGGTACTGCCACTCGACCTGGCCCTCCAGGTCGATCCAGCCGTCGTCGACAGCGGCTTTGAGGCGGTCGTCCGGGACCTGGATGTCCAGCCGCAGCGCGCTGACCACTGTGTGAGCGATATCGGTATCCGAGCGCTGATGCAATCCCGGCAGCTTGACCTTGATCTCATCGGCGACTGCCTTGACTCCGCTGACCCGCTCGGCGGTGCGCTCCGCGGAAAATTTCTCGACGTAGCTGTCGACAAACCCGGTCAACGTGACTACGCCGTCCTTGGCCGCGATCCCGATTTCTGCCTCGCGGATGCTGGGCTCGAACTTGAGCTCGTCGAGCACATCACGCTGCAGTTGTAGGTCCGTTTTCATGATGTTTTCCTCCATTATGAGTGGTCCTGCTGCATGTGAAGGCAACTTCGCACGTTTACGCCGAATAATCTGTCGGCGTGCAGTTGAAGATTGGCAAGAGAAACCAGTACACACCTGTGCGAGTAACGCTTAGCAGAACGAGCGTGAACCCCGACTGCGCCCGTGGTCGCACTGCCTCAGATTGTGCTAGAAGCCTCGGCGCGGGCAACCAAATGGAGGAGAAAAGCGTATGCGGACTTTCAAAGCAGTTCTCTTGGGATTCCTCACCGCGACCTTGTTGATTGTCGCGGGGGAATGGGGGTACACCTTGCTCGCCGGGTCAGCGACGCGTGGAGAGTACGTCTCGCCGCTCGCCGCGGCGCTGCTCGCGGTTCTCTTTACCGGGGCCTCGGTCGTCGTGGGGGCGTACGTCGCTACCAGAATTCACGATGCAGCCGAGACGATCAGCGGTTTTTCAATCGTCCAGGCCTTCTTCGGTTTTGGGGTGATTCGCGAGTTCTGGAGCGAAGGTTCCTCGTGGTACGCCGTCGGCGCGGTGGTGCTCGTCATCCCATGCGCTTTCATCGGGCGCGCGCTGGCGCGGAGGTTGGGGCGTGACAAGATGGTGCTAGCGGCATAGGTCCTCCGCGACCCACCCTGCCTCCCGCCGGAAGTCTCCCGACGCGATCGCGTCGGAAGACTTCATCATGCAATAACCGGGATTCTGTTCGAAAGGCGGGCTTCCTTTGTCGGCGCTTCCCTGGCAAGAGTGGCAGCAGGCCGAAGGACGAGCATGGATGTGCGCGAAGTTCTGGTTACGACGTCCGCGACACTCCCTCTCAGAGCGCGAGAGAAGCCCCCACGTCCGTGAGTCGCGATTGCGACGAGATCTGCGCTCTCCCTGGCGGCATAGTCGGCAATCGACTGAGCGATGTTCTCACCTATCACGACATCAATCTTGGCGCGAAAACCATCTTCCCGCAGCTTGTCCGCCGTGCGGAATAGATAGGCTTCCGCGGCGGCGACGTCCTGGTCCCACCAGGGAGTGCTCTCATCGGCGATTGCCTTCTGCGAGGAAGTCCTGGGTACGACAACACGCAGGAGAGTGAGCTCCGAGCCCTCGACTTTTGCCAGGGCAACGACTTCCGGGAGAATCTGCTCCGCTATGCTCGATCCATCGAGCGGTACGACAATGTGCCGGAATGGGTCGCCGGGCTGTGGGTCCAGATAGCTCGAGTGGGGTTTGACGATCAGAACCGGGATGGTGGTCCGGCGAATGAGTGAATCGGTCACGCTGCCGAGCGAAAGCCGCGCTATGCCACCGCGACCGTGACTGCTCAGGACGATGAGATCCACTTTGTTGCGGTTGGCGTATGCATGCAAAGCGTCGGGTACCGGTCCATCCTCGAGCGCAACCTCGATCTCCGCGGGGCTGGCGCTCCTGCACTCCGCAGCGAGGGCGTCGAGCTCGCCCAGAATCCTCTCCCGCTCCAGCTCGAGCACTTCCGCCGAAACCCTCACGGCCTCCGGGGAGGACTCCATTCCGAAGAACACTCCGGTGGCGTGAACGCGAACCAGCCGGACTTTTGCCCGATTGCGCTCGGCGACTCGAAGCGCAACCCGAATCGCCTCTTGATCGAAGCCCGAGCCATCGGTCGGGACCATAATCATCTTGTACATAAGGCCTCCGTGCGGGACGAACGTCTGACATGGAAGCGCGATTGCGCCTCTTTGGCTCCAATATTGAGCTCACGCCCGAACCAAACAGTCAGCCAATGGTTGATTTATTGTCGGCGTTTCCCTGTTGTTCCTCCCGACCCCTTATCCCGCGCCCAATCCTGTAAGGGTTTCCCTCAGAGGCGGATGGGGGTTCCGCGCCGAAAGTTCAGCCACATCCCCCCGAAACTTGAGGTGAAGTCCGACAGTTAGTGGGTCCGGCTCTCCGTATCCTGAGTGCGTACAGAAGCAACTGCATCTCACGCACAGAGGATACGAACGATGAGAAAGACTTTACTGACGATTTCAGCGCTCATGGCAGCGGCCACCACGGCAGGAGCACAAAGCGCAAGCGCCGTTCGGCTCCGCCTCGAGCCGGGCAGCGAGTTGACCATCAATGGGACGTCCAATGTCCACGACTTTCAGTGCAAGACCAACAAGATCAACGCCTACGTCGATGTAGATCCCGGCTACACGAGGGATCTGACCAAGGTCGCGCGTCCAATCGTGAGCGTGAAGGTGAACATCGCCGTCAAGAGTCTGTCATGCGGCAAAAAGCAGATGGATGAGAACATGTACAAGACGCTCAAGGCCGATGAGAACCAGATCATCAAGTACACGCTCTCCGGCTACGATCTCCTCGACGGCAGCGCCACTGCTTTCGCAGCGAAGACGACTGGAACGCTGACGATCATGGGTAAGGAAAAGGTTGTCGCCATTAAGATCGACGCCGCGCGCTTCACTGAAGGAAAGGCCACCGCGCAGGGCGAGGAAACGCTTCTCATGACTGACTTCGGCATCAAACCGCCGAGCTTCATGTTCGGAACGATGAAGGTCGGAAACGAGATCAAGGTCAAGTTCAACCTGAAGCTCGGTCCTGAGCTCATTGCGCAGCTAAACGCGGCCACAAGCCAGAAATGAGACCGCCAGCACGACGTTTAGCCCCGTCAAGTCTTCAACAATCCCTAAACAGGAGAGAACCGTGAAACGTTATATCGTAGTGCTGAGCGCCCTACTCGCGACGGTAGCATTTGCGCCTCGCTCCAGTGCCCAGCAGTCCAGCAAGCTTACCGTAGCCATCGCCATGCCGACGACGCCGGCAGTGACTGACACCGCCGATGTCCTGCCGACGATCGTCGTACCGGAAATCACCGTACCGGAGCCGGCCACGATCGACACCGTAAAAAAGATTGCGGGAGCCAGAAAGGCGAGCAGCTTCCTGACGACCGCGCCCGGAATCGAGATGCAGAACTATCGCCCCGAGGACAAGCGCGGCATCAATGTGTTCGAAGCGCCGAAAGACGAGTCGGTTGCCTACGACGGCTTCAAACTCCAGTGGGGCGCTGCCTTCACGCAGCAGTTCCAGGGGCTCGACCACCGG
>JANMMF010000169.1:0-18318 GCA_031372985.1 Gemmatimonadota bacterium | reverse complement strand
AACACCACCGATGGTGAACGTACCGTCATCACGGGAGATCGTCCCGAGTCGCGTGCCTTCGACCACGACATTGACGCCGGCGATCGGTTGTCGGGTGGCACTGTCGACGACCGTGCCGGTGATTGTACCCGTTGGCTGTTGTGCGCCGAGCGGGGATAGGGTTGCTGCGGCGCACAAAACGGCACCCGCGAGCAGGAGGATGCGACGGACCGAATACATCGTATACATATAGAGGGGGCCCTCCACAGGGTCGGGAGATGACGCAACCCTGGGCACTGCGGACGCAGACGGAGGGAATTGTACGGTGAACTACATTCCGCTCCACTTAGGGCTGTGTCAAGCAGGTAGGGCCGATACGTGCGGCGATGGCGTGCTCAGGGGTTAGCGGGAGAATCTCGTCCTCGAGTGGTTCGTCGCGGCTGCATCCGGTACCCGGTACCTGAAACCCGAAACCCGATTTTCGATTCCCGAATTCCCGATTCCCGATTCCCGGTTTCCGGTTTCCGGTTTCCGGTTTTTGCAACAAACAGGTAACGGAAAGCGGATAGCTGAGGGCGGACAGCCCGAATCGGGCGTCGGGCATCGGGGCCGTCAATGCCGTGTGACAAGCGCGTGACGCCCCGCAAGTTGACACGCTCGGCGTGGTACCCTAGGTTGCGTATAGACGCATTAGCGCGTCTGACCATCGTGTTCAACTCAATCGCAATGACAAACTCATTCGCTCACAATCTCACCAACGGAATGCCCGGCGCCGCCAATAATGGTGTGTGCGGGACGCGTGGTGGGCGACGGCGACGGGGTTAACACACCTGAATCTTGCCAAGTTCGCCCCTGCGTCCTGGACCGATGCGGGGGCGTTTTCATTTTAAGTCACTGGTGACGCGGACTTCGACGACCGTCGCGGACGCCTTCACCATGAATGGAGGAACAATGAGGAAGTATTATCTGTTGGTTAGCGATTTCGATCAGACTCTGAGCTTCAACGACTCGGGTCTCGTCCTGGCGGAGATGCTGGGCATCCCCGATTTTCAGGAGAAGGTCGCTAATCTTTCGCGCCTCAACCTGGTGCAGTCGGGCGCGGAGCTCACTTACCTGCTGCGGCACGATCCGGATTTCCGGCGCGTGCGCGAGGCTGACCTGATCGAGGTTGGCCGGCAGATCCGGCTCAAGCGCAACATCGCGCTGCTCGCCGAATTTCTGAAAGATGGGATCGAGGGCTTCAGGTTCGACTTCTACGTCGTGTCGGCCGCGCCGTGGCTGGTCGTACACTCGGCGCTCCAGGGTCTCGTGCCCACCGATCACATCATCGGCGCCCACTTCAGCTTCAGTGCTGAAACGGGCGAGGTGGAATCGATCATCCAGGTGCCGGCAGGTTACGGAAAGGTCGCTGCTGTCGACTCACTGCGCCTTCGCCTCGGCGTTCCCAGTGATCGCGTCGTGTACGTCGGCGACGGAAGCTCCGACATTCATGTGATGCTGCACGTCAATCGCGGCGACGGCCTCACGATCGCGGCATCGGAAGCCAGGCACATCGCGCAGATCGCCCGACGCACGGTCATCAGCGACGACGCGCTCAGCGTTCTGATCCCGATCCTGGAAGAGATCGTCGGCTTCGATCCCACGCAGATCCGGCTCGTGTTCGAGGAGCAGGGACTGCTGATTCAGGAGTGGGACCGGGTGCGTACCGATTGGCTCACCATTCGGGACGGGTCCTCGATGATGGGGGCGGTCGATGCTGCTTAACGAACTGCAACTGAAGACTACCGGCTGGGAGCGGTGGGCGGAGCGGCCGGGCGCTACGGGCTGCATCCACCACATTTAAGGAAAGCCCGCAGCCGCTGGCCGTCCCGCCCAAAGCCCCCAGCAGGTAGTCTTCAGGTGCAGCTAAACGCCCCTCGAATTCCACGACTACGCCTATGATAGAGTACTTCGGCTACTTCGCCGGCTTTCTCACGGTCGCTTCGTTCCTTCCGCAAGTGATCCGAACGTGGCGAACCAGACAGGTCCGTGACCTTCACCTCGGGATGTTCACGCTGCTCGTAACTGCCAGCACCTTGTGGGTCATCTACGGTGTGATCATCGGATCGTGGCCCGTGATCCTGACCAATATCGGGATGGTCGTACTCAATGGCTCGCTCGCCATCGCGAAGCTGCGATTCAGCTAGTCAGCGTCGCCGCGGGTTCAAGCGAAGTATCTCGAGCTTGTCATTGTTCCGCGCGACCGCGATCAGCCGCTCTCCGGCAGGACCCCGCAGCGCCTTCAGGTCGCGCACCTGCCCTTCGATGACGAGGTTGCTCTCCTCAATGTCCACAGGCACGAGCCGCCCCTCCGCTCCCCCGCGCAGCATCAGCCCGTAGCTCGCATCGTAGCGGCCGATGACCGGGCTGACGCCGTAGAAGTTCCCGCCCACGAGAAGATCCGTGCGGCCGTCGCCATCGAAGTCTCCGGCCAGCGAGGCGTAGATGGGCGCAATCTGGGCCTCGACCGGCAGCTGCTCGAGCGTGAACGTTCCGTTGCCATTGTTGCGGGCGATCGAGCTGGCGAAGTTGTACGCCTCGCGAACCCGGGCTGACTTCAGATCCGCCGCCGGGAAAATGTCCTCGATGCGGCTGGCGCCGAACGACGCGTAGGAAGGGTACTTGCCGCCCAACGACGGAATCTTTCGCACCAGCTCGTCACGGCCTGCAACCGGATAGCTCACCCCATTCTTGTAGAACGTGAGTATCTGCTCGAGCCCGCCCGTATGGTTGAAGTCACCGACATAAAGCCGTGCCGGCTCCTTCCGTGATGCCCGCAAGTAGGAGTTGAGCCCGAGATTCCCCAGCACCAGGTCCGCTCTCCCATTCCCGCGCAGATCAACAGCCTGCACTGAGTTCCACCAGCCATTGGTATCCGCCAGTCCCACCTCTTTGGTGCGATCGACGAGATTGCCGTTCTCCTGATGAAAGACGCGGACCGGCATCCATTCCCCGACCACGACGAGATCGAGCTTTCCATCGTGGTCGTAGTCGAGCCAGGTCGCGGATGACACCATTCCAGCCTCCGACAACCCGGGCGCTTTCTCGAGCGTGACATCCGTGAAGCGCCCCGTGCCGTCGTTCTCGAGCAGGTGGCTCTTTGGAATCAATCCATAACTCCGCGACACCACCCGGCTCCCGACGAACAAATCCGGCCGCCCGTCGGCGTTGAAATCACCGACCGTCACCGACGACCCGTTCTCGAAGAAATCGGGCACAGCACTCGCCGGGCGGGTGAAGTTGCCGCGGCCATCATTCGTGTAGAGCCGGCTGCGCAGCTGCTCCGCGTCGCCCCAGAACTCGTTGCCGCCGCTCACGACGAACAGATCCTGACTCCCGTCTCCATTGGCGTCGAAGAAGACCGCGTCGACATCCTCGGCGGCGCTGTCCGCTGCAATCGCCGGTTGAGCGCTGGCGCGGAAGGCACCATCGCGCTGCTGAACGAAGAGCTTCCCGGCCTGCCACTTGGCCCCCCCGACGAAGATGTCGTCGAGCCCATCGCCGTTCAGATCCCCGACGGCGAGCGCCGGACCCTCGGTCGATAGAAGGTGCGGTATCAGGGACTCGCGGTTGTAATCGAAAAAGGCGTTCTCCTGGTGCTTGAAGCCGGCGCCGAGTCTGCTGGAAACGTCGGAGAAGAAGCTGCGCCGGGTTGAAGTGGAAATCGGCTCAAGAGCACTGCGAGCTTGATAGTTGTACCTCCCACTGGCATCGGACTGGGAGAGCACCATTGCGCGGTTCACAGGCACGTTCGTTAACACCTGAAATCGACGATCTGGCCAGATCACAATCAGGGAGTCGATCTGTTTCGACTGGCCGAGCCCGAAATGGAGCCGAGGCTCCACCGACGACAGGAATCCACGGGTTGGCGCCTGCTCGAGCAGCTGCCTCTTATCACCGGTCTTGACGATCACCTTGGTGCCGATGCCAGCCGTGTTGCCTCCCGATCCACGCAGCCCGATCGTGAGAAAGGAGTTGGCGTTTACACCGCGACCGCCGTTCCGGTAGATCGAGGCCGGAGCGTTGATGTTGTTCACCACCAGATCGAGCGCGCCGCTGTTGTTCAGATCGACGTACACGGCTCCGTTCGAGAATCCAGGCTGAGCAAGTCCCCACGCCTCGGTCACGTTAGTGAAGGTGAGATCGCCGTTGTTCCGGTAGGCGTAGTTCGGCAGCGCGATCTGCGGCATTTTCTTGAGCAGGCTGATGTTCTTTTCGTTGATTCCCTCAGCGAGAGAAGCCTGCACCGCTTCGTTGCCGACATAGCTGATGTAGTCCATGTCGTTCGGCCGGCGATAAATCCCGTTCGTGATGAACAGATCCTTCCCGCCGTCGTTGTCGAGATCGGCGAAGAGAGCGGCCCAGCTCCAGTCGGTCGCCGACACCCCGGCCAGGTATCCGATCTCGCTGAACTTTCCGCGGCCACGATTGAGCTGGAGTGCGTTGCGCGCATACTGCGGGTGATAACCGGCCTCGAGCCTCATGTGGTAGAGGTTGAAGCTCTCGGCGTTCGCGGAGCTCTTGAGGATCTCTTCGCGCTCGGGGAGCATGTCCAGCGAGACGATGTCCGGCCGGCCGTCGTTGTTGAAATCAGCTGCGTCCACTCCCATCGAGAAGCGGCTGGTGTGTCCGATCGACTTCGTCAGCGATTCCGTGAAGGTGCCGTTGCAGTTGTTCATCCAGAGGTAATCGTCGCCCTGGAAATCGTTCGCGACGTACAGGTCGAGGCACCCGTCGTCATTCAGATCGCTCGCAACAACTCCCAGACCGTATCCATCGACGCCATCGCGAATGCCCGCGGCCTCCGTCACGTCGGTGAAGCGATTGCCGTCGTTTCTGAAGAGGTGGTCGCCCGTTCGAGCGGACTTTGCGACGCGCGTGCCCTGAGCCTCGATCGCGCGCTGGGTGTGGGTGCTGTTGTCCAGCAGGTACATGTCCAGATCGCCATCCCCGTCGTAATCAAAGAAAACGGACTGGGTCGCATAACCTGCGTGCTCGAGACCGTACTCCCTGGTGCGATCGGTGAAGGTGGCGTTGCCGTTATTGATGTACAGCACGTTCCGTCCGTGCATCGTGAGGTACTCGATGCCCGAGACATAGATGTCGACGTGCCCGTCTCCGTTGACATCGGCCATGGTGACGCCGGTCTTCCACCCAACCGAGTCGACGACGCCTGCTTCGTTTGTGATGTCCTCGAACTGATAGTTGCCCTTGTTGCGATAGAGCTTGTTGGGGCCAAGGTTGGCGGTGAAATAGAGATCCTGCAGCCCATCCCCATCGACATCACCGACAGCAACTCCGCCACCGTTGTAGTAGTAGAGGTAGTTGATGATGTTGAAGTCCGGATTCTCCGGAAGCTGGTTGACGAAGCTGACGCCGGTGGTGTTCGGCGAGAGCAGCTCGAAGAGCGGCGGAGATGTTCTCTCGCGGCTGCAGGCCCCGAGGGCACACGCGGCCATTACCAGGGATAGTCGAAGCAATCTGAATGCGGCGCGCGGCAGAGAGATTGCTGCGGGGCGGAGCGGATGCAAGTCTTGAGTGGTCAGTCGTTAGTCGGTCAGTTATCAGTGGTCGTCAGTTGAGTTGTCAATGCGCGAGCCACTGACAACCACTGACGCACTTATAACTCATGACCGTCCACTCAAAACTTGCATCCCCCGTAAATGCCCCCGTGGCATTTTCTTCCTCCAGCTACCGAACCGGAGTGATCCGAACCGCCTGTCCCCCACCCGGAGCGAGAACAACATTCAGATTCGTTCTGGAATTCACGCTCCGCTTGGAGATCGCCACCGGAAGAGGGTTGGTCGCCCAGTTCGCGCCCGGTCCATCGGCGTAAATCTCAGCCACGTACCTGCGACCAGGCGGCAAGAATGAAAGCGAAACGTTGAAGGTGCGCGCCTCCTCATCGGTGATGGCGCCGAGAAACCAGTCCTCGCTGTTCCTGGCCTTGCGCGCGACGATCACGTAGTCGCCGATCTTTCCGTCGATCGTCTTGCTGGTCTCCCAGTCCACCGCCACGTCGCGAATGAACTGAAACGCCGGCTTGCCCTCGTAGTTCTCGGGTAGATCGGCCGCCATCTGCAGCGGCGACCAGAGCACGATGTACAGCGCGAGCTGTTTCGCCAGGGTGGTCCTGATCCGCGACTCATCGAGGCGACGAGGGCGACCGGTGCCGCGCTCGATCAGGATATCGAATATGCCCGGCGTGAAGTCCATCGGCCCCGCGAGCAGCCGAGTGAAGTAGAGATTCGTCTCGTGCTCGGGCGGATTGCCACCCTCGCCGCCCCACGCGTTGTACTCCTGCCCGCGCGCACCCTCGCGGCTCATCATGTTCGGATATGTGCGCCGCTCACCCGTGTCGTGAATGGGCTCGTGCACGTCGAGCATGATCTTGTACTTCGCGGCAGTCTCGATCACCTTGCGATAGTGGTTCACCATGAACTGCGAGTGGTGCGAGTAGCCCTCGGCTGTGGTGTCCGTCACGTAGCCCGACTTGATCGCGTCGAGGCCAAGCGAGTTGTAGAGCGCGTACGCCGCTTCCAGCTGCTTCTCGTAGTTCTGGATGCCGCCGGAAGTCTCATTGTGGACGATCAGCTTGACTCCCTTGGAGTGCGCGTAGCGCGAAAGCTCCGGGAGGTTGTAGTCAGGATACGCTTGCGTGAAGGAAAAGGCATTCCTGTTCTGGATCCAGTCTCCGTCCCATCCCGTGTTCCAGCCTTCCACCAGCACTCCTCCAAACCCATTCGCTGCCGCGAAGTCGATGTAGCGTTTAGTGTTCTCCGTCGTGGCGCCGTGCTTCGGTCCGGAGCTCCAGGTCATGGTGTTGATGTGCATCCCCCACCAGATCCCGACGTACTTCATCGGCTTGATCCAGCTGACGTCGCCGAGGACGTTGGGCGGATTGAGATTCAATCCGAGCACCGACGGCGCCAGGTCGGCGGCGCGGTCCGCAAGCTGAATCGTTCGCCATGGAGTTACGAACGGAGTGCGGCCGGTCACCTTGTCTGTTCCGGACATTGGCGCCAGCGCCACGCGGAGCCTGCGGCTATCCATCTTTGGGCCGCTCAGGTTCATGCGCGCATAGTCGACGAGGTTCGCTTCGTGGATCACCATGAAGGTCTTGCCGTCGCGGGTCGCCATCGTGAGCGGGGTCTGGATGCTATCGATCACGCTTACGGGTGACGACGAGTACAGCATCTCGGAGCGGTCCAGGCGTGACCGGTTCGACGGGATCCACCACGCCTTGGCGTCGTCGGCAAGGTTGAACTCAGTGAGCTCGTCGGTGATCACGAACGCCCCGAGCCCCGGCTGTGACGGGACCTCATACCGAAACCCGACACCGTCGTTGAACGCGCGGAAGACGACATCGAACCTGCGGGCCAGGGCCTTCGACTCCGCGACGGAGACTCGGAGCTCGTTGTGGTTATCCCGCACCCGGGCGACCTCGCCCCATGGCTGGGTCCAGGTCTCATCGTGACTCTTAAGCGCCTGGCCGGTGATCCGGAGCGAATCGCGGAGGGGTGTCGCACCCTTGAATTGGAAGCCGAGCATGGAGGGCATAAGCACTGACCGCCCATCGCGGGTGAGGATGTAGTAAAGCCTGCCCTGATAGGTCGCCACCCCGACCTTGTTGCGGCCATCGGGTGAGGCGAGGCTGATTGTGTCCTGGGCCACCGCGGCGCCAGCGGTGAGCGTCATCAGGATAACGGCGAACGCCATTCCGCGTGTCCAGCTCGGCAGGTACATCTTCATCTCATCTCCGTTTGCGAGGTCAGAAGTCCAGACACCGCGCCAATTCATTTTGACGGCGGAATCACTCATGCGCCGGAAGAACGCATGTCGATCTTGACGGGCACAGGTAATGCACCCATCTATCTACAGTCCCTTTGGCCTTGTGCCAGGACCAACATGGCGTCATCACCGCGCGTAGCGGCAACCTGCGGTCTCCTCGCCGGGCTCATCTCTGGATGTGCCTCCGGGAACGCAGCGCTCCCCGACCCGGCCTCCGACGCTGTGCGCGGAAACTCCCCGGCTGGCACAATCGTAACCTCCGATGATCTCGACCGCACCCCCGTCGAATCTATCGAGCGGGCTCTGGCTGCGAAGGTGCCCGGCGTGTACATCTCGCACACCGCCGACGGCAGCATCGCCATCCGCATCCGCGGCAACGCTTCGATCACCGGCAGCAACGAGCCCCTGTACGTTATCGATGGTACTCCGGTAAACGCCGGTCCGGGCGGTAGCCTGACGGGGATTAACCCCAAGGACATCGCCTCCATCGAGGTGCTCAAGGACGCCGTCAGCACTTCGTTTTACGGTGTTCGCGGCGCCAACGGCGTCATCATCATCAAGACCAAGCGCGCCACTCAGTGATCGGGAAGGTTCGCTAGCGTTCCGCCCCCCGTCTCTCCGCGCCGTTCGCGCGGAAGATGAGAGGGCGATCGTTGTTCCGTGACACGATGTACAGGGTCCCACTCGGCGTGCGAACGCGCAGGATGTCGCGCGCCTGTCCGGGAACGAGGAACCCGCTCCCCACCTCCCTCTCGGGGGTGAAGTTCCCCTTGCCGTCGCCGCGCAGGTACAGCCCATAGCCCGCGCTCATCCGGCCGATTTCCGGTTTGACGCCATCGAAGTTCCCGGCAAGGAGCAGATCCTGTTTTCCGTCTCCATCGACATCGGATGCGAGGACCCCGTACATCGGCGCAATCTGCGCTTCGCGCGGCAGCGGCACCATCGTGAACGTACCGTCACCGTTGTTCCTCACCAGCGTCGTCGCGAAGGTGTAGGCATTCTTGACCACCGCATCGGCGAGATCCTTCTGCGGGAAGACGTCCGCCACCGTCTGCTTTGCGTAGTCCTTGTAAGTGACGTAGCGGTCCTTGAGAAACGTGAGCGACCTGATGAGGTCGTCGCGGAGAGTCAGCGGATACGCCCTCCCGTTGTTGTAGTACGAGATGATCTGCTGGACAAAGCCGTTCTTCGCAAAATCCTTCACGTACATCGTGGCGGGCTCGTTCGCCGTGGCTTGCAGCCGCGTGTTCAAGCCGAGATTCCCGACTATGAAATCCACGCGGCCGTGCCCGGTAAAGTCTCCCGCGATGATCCGGTTCCACCAGCCGTCGCTCTTTTCCAGACCCGGGACGTTCAGCTTCTCGAGCCGGCCGCGCCCCGTGTTGCGAAAGACCGTGATCGGCATCCATTCCCCGACGACGACGAGATCCACCCTGCCATCCCGATCAACGTCTTTCCACAAGGCATCGGTGACCATCCCGATGCGCGCGAGCCCGGGGGCCACTTTGTCCGTAATGTCGGTGAAATGGCCACGACCGTCGTTCTTCAGCAGCTGGCTCCGTGGATCGATTCCATAGCTGCCGGGAACGCTGCGTCCCCCCACGAACAGATCGACCGCGCCGTCACCATCGAAGTCGGCCGCGGCGACGCGAGAGCCGCTCAGGCTTGCTGCCGGTAGCGCGCCAATCGCCTTCCGGAAGCTGCCGTGACCGTCGTTGAGATAGAGACGGTCCTCGAGCGCCGGAGCGGCCTCCGAGAATTCAGTTCCCCCCGTTGCGACGTAAAGGTCAGCATGGCCATCTCCGTTGGCGTCGAAGAAGGTTGCGCCGATGTCCTCAGATATGCTGTCCCCCATGAGCAGCTTCTCATTGCTCCTGACGAAACCCCCATTCTGCTGCTGAATCATGATCGCGCTCGGCTGATCTCTCGCACCGCCGATGAAGATGTCATCGAGTCCATCCCCGTTCACATCTGCCACCGCCATCAACGGACCCTCGGTGGAGAGCATCTTGGGCATTAGACTCTCGCGATCGAAGTCGACGAAATCATTCTCCTTGTGCACGAACGGGAGCGTCGTTGTCCGCGTGACGTCGATCAACACCTGCCGCGCCGGCCCGGGCGAAGGCGCCACCGCCCCCGTCGCCTCGGATTGCTTCACCGTGATGCGCCGGTTCGAGGCAACGTTGGCAAGGGTACTCACGCGGCCATCGGGCCACTCCACCGTCACCGACTTGACGGTATCGACCCTGCCGAGACCGAAGGTGAGGATATAGTCGACACTCGACTGGAATCCGCGCGTGGGCGACAGCTCCTGAAAGAGCGTCTCCTTGCCCTTCTGCAGGGTGACCTTCGAGCCAACCCCGAACCGGTTCCGACCCTCGCCTTCGAGCTTGAGCTCCAGGAAGTGATTCTCCTTGAGCAGGCTGCGCGCGTTGTTCCGGTAGACGAACGCTTCGTCGTTGACGTTGTTGACTATCAGGTCGAGCGCTCCGTCTCCATCCAGATCGGCGTAGGCCGCGCCGTTTGCGAAGCTCGGCGTGCCCAACCCCCAGTTGGCCGCCTCGTTGGTGAAAGTGAGATCGCCCCTGTTTCGGAACGCGTAGTGCTGAAGCTTGGTCGAGCCCATCGCGTCGGTGAGCAGCTTGAAGTCGACGCGCTTCCCTTTCAGGGCCGTGCGCATCGTCTGCTCGTTCGCCAGGAATGCGACGTAGTCCTGTGACGTCACATCCTTGGCGAGCCCGTTGGTCACGTAGATGTCCTTGTAGCCATCGAGATCCAGATCGGCTATCAGCGCGCTCCAGCTCCAGTCGGTGCGCGCCACTCCCGCCATCTGACCAATGTCGCTGAACGTGCCGTTGCCGTTGTTCAACTGGAGCATGTTGCGCATCAGCTGGTAGTGAAACCCGTTCTTCACCTTGGTCATATACACATCGTGGCCTTCGAACGATGACGTCGTTCTCAGCCGGTACTCATCCTCCGGCAGCATGTCCGTCGTGTAGATGTCCGGCCAGCCGTCGTTGTTGATGTCGGCGATGTCGAGCCCCATCGAGAAGTAGCTCAGATAGGGCATCTGCTTGTCGAGCTGCTCGGTAAACGTACCGTCGTGGTCGTTGATGTAGAGGTAGTCGCGCTCGAAGAAATCATTCGCGACGTAGATGTCCGGCCAGCCGTCGCGGTTGACATCGCTTACGACGACTCCGAGCCCGAACGCGATCTCGCTGCCGAAGATTCCGGCGTTGGCGCTCACATCAGTGAAGCTGCCGTTGCCATCGTTGTGGAACAGCTTGTGTCCGCCGAGCTTGTCGCGAATGTGGCGGATGTTGCGGAGCCCGAAGCTGTTCACCGGTCGGGACGAATTATTGACCAGGTAGAGATCGAGATTCCCGTCGCGGTCGTAGTCGAGGAACGTCGCCTGCGTGGAGTAGCCTCCATCCTGGATGCCGTATTTGGCGGCTTCCTCGCTGAAGGTGGGAACGCCATCCTTGCCGAGCCCCTTGTTGATGTACAGCTCGTTGGCGCGGCGTTGGGCGACGTTTCCGGCGTAGCAGACGTAGATGTCCAGCTGTCCGTCGCTGTTCACGTCGGCGAAGGTGACGCCCGTCGCCCAGAATCCCTTCCCGCCAACGCCGGCCTCGCTGGTGATGTCCTGAAACTGGAAGTGACCCTTGTTGAGATAGAGCTTGTTCCCGTGCTGGTTCGAGGTCAGCATGACCTCGGGAAGGCCATCGCCGTTGAGATCGCCGACGCCCACGCCGCCACCGTTGTAGAAGTTGCGGTAGGTGAAGACGTTCAGCTCGGGAGTCTGTTCAAGGCGATTCGCGAAGCTCACCCCCGTGTAGCTGGAGGGCAGCTGCGTAAAGAGACGCCCGTCGACTGGGGGGGCCTTGGTGCTCGAGTGGTCCTGCCTCGGCTCGCCCTGCTCGGCGCAGCCGGCGGCGAGATACAGCGCGGGAAGAACGAAACAGAGCCTCAGTTTCAAGGCTGCTTTCATCAATGATTGACCGTATTAGCACATCATGGCCTGTTCCCTTTCGGGAACAGGCCATGATGGAAGAAGTAAAGTTTTAGCGAGGGAATCAGTATCCCGGGTTCTGCACGAGCAAGGGGTTCACGTCGATCTGAGTCTGCGGAATGGGAAACAGGATCTTATAGGGCGCTGAAAGAGGCTTGTATTGCCGCGCTACGATGTACTTGTTGACCCCGCCCTGCGAGGCGCCGATTCTGATCAGATCCATGCGGCGCTTGCCCTCCGCGGTGAGCTCGAACAGACGCTCCGCGAGAATGGAGTCCCGGAGCGCTGCCTGCGAGACCACCGGAATTGGCTTTGGCACCGTCGGGAATGCTCGGCCGCGTGTTGTCGTGTTGATCAGCGCAACCGCAGCAGGCGTCTGGCCCAGCTCGTTCATCGCCTCGGCCTTGATCAGATAGATCTCGGCGAGCCTGAAGTTCGCGTAGTCGTTGCCGTTGTCCTGCTGAATGTGCGCGGGATCGTAGGGCCACTTGGTGATCCGCACTCCGGCGCCTTCTGTTGCAGCTGTCTCGTTTCCGATGTTCGGATCGAAGATCAGCGGATTCCCCTGGCGGTCCTTGACCGGTGCGCCCGTCTCGACGTTGTACTGAAGTCCTGACAGGAAAATCTGGCGACGGATGTCGTTCGCGGAGAAGGCGTTATAGGTCTCCGCCAGGGTCGCGTATCCGTTCCAGGGCGACGGGGTGAACTGGGTGTAGTGCAGCGCGCGCTGGAGGAAGTTCAGCCCCAAGCCGCTCTGATTGAGGAACTTCACCGCCATTATGATCTCTCTCGAGGTGTTGTTGGCGGCGGTGAAGTTGAGTCTCCAGTTGGACTCGAGCTGGTAACCGGCGGGTGAGTTCAGAACACGATCGGCGGCGGTGATCGCATCCTGCCAGCGCGCCGTTCCCTTCGCCAGTCCGGTGGCGCTCACGGTTCCCGTGAACACCTCCGCGTTCAGATAGATGCTCGCCAGCATTGCATCGGCAGCGCCCTTGGTCAGGCGGCCGTTCCATTCGGATGCCCACGAAACCGGGAGATCGACGCGTGCCGCGATCAGCTCGGACTCGACGAAGGCAAAGACCTCCGCGCGCGTGTTCTGCGCTCTCGTCTGGATGGCTACGTCGGTGACGATCGGGACCCCACCGAACATGTCCATCAGCATGTAGTAGTAGAAAGCGCGCAGGGCCCGCAGCTCCGCCACTACTACTGCCTTGTTGTTGAAGTTGACGTTCTCGACGCCGGCCAGCACCACGTTGGCCTTGGCGACTCCTGTGAACATGCTCACCCACGCGTTCTTGATGTTATCCAGGCCCGCGGGGCTGTTGGGGGTGAAGGTGTGGCGGTGGATGTCGAGCCACTTGCCGCCATCGAGCCAGTCCTGGCCGCGAGTCGGAACGATGATCTCGTCGGTGCTGACCTCGGTGACTTCGTAAGGACCCTCGACCGTCTGGCGAAGCTGCGCATAGACTGACGCGAGCCCTCCGATCGCTTCATCCTCGTTCTGATAGAAATTCTCAGGGGTGATGGCGCTCTGCGGAACCTCTGTAAGGTCCGTGCACGCCGGTGCGAGAAGCATAGCGGTAATGACCGCCGCGACTCCCATCGTTTTTGTCATGTATGGTTTCCTAGAAAGCGACACGGAGACCTCCCGTAAATGTGCGACCACGCGGATAGTGGAGATAATCGATACCGCGCGGGGCGATACCAGGCAGCTGTGTATGGACTTCTGGGTCGTAGCCGGAGTAATCAGTCCACAGGATCAGATTGTCGCCTGAGAGGAATACACGGGAATTCCTTGCGGTCCCCGTGAAGCTCGGCAGGTCGAATGTGTAACCGATGGTAATGTTCTGCAAGCGTGTGAACGTTCCATCTTCGATGTACCGGGACGAGAACTTCGCCGGCTCGTGGATCTCCGCCGGATCAGTCAGTGCTGACAGGAGGAAGTTCTTGTCCTGGAGCGCGTTGCCCTTCTGCGCATAAACGAGCGCGGTGTTATTGAAGATCTTCTGGCCCGCTACTCTGTTGATCAGCATGCTGAAGTCGAACTTCTTCCAGTTTCCGTTCGTCCGGAGCCCCAGCTGGTAATCCGGGAACGCATCACCGAGAATGACATCGTCATCGCCGGTCAACGCTCCGGCCTGCACCTGCCCGTCAATGGCGCGGCTTATTTCGTTGCCGTTGGCATCACGTGTAATTGTGTAGCTGTTGAATAGCTGGCGTCCTTGTGCGTCGAACCCGACAAACTCAGGTCCCCAGAACGTGCCGAGAGGCTGACCGGGTATGATCCGCTGGGTGAACTGGTTGGATTGGCCCTGACCACTGGCCTCGGCTGTCGGAATGAATCCTTTGCCACCAAGGTCGACGACTTCATTCTTGTCGTGCGAGAAGACGAATCCGGCCGACCAGTTCAGATCCGGCCGCTGCAACACCAAGCCGTCCAGGGACAGCTCGATGCCCTTGTTCCTGATCCTTCCGATGTTCTCGAGCCGCTTCTCCACCACCGCTGGTTGCGGCACGTTGACCTCGAGCAGAAGGTCCTTGGTGTTCTTGACGTAATACTCGAGGCTGCCGTTCAAGCGGTTGTTGAGGAAGCCGTAGTCGAGCGCGAAGTTGGTCTGCGCCGTCTCCTCCCACTTGAGGTTCGGATTCGGGTTTCTGATCGGCGTCACACCGGTCACCGGCCGATCACCGAACGCGTAGCGCGAGCCGCCGTCGGCGGCCAATAGAATCAGTGATGAATACGGCGCTACCGCCTCGTTCCCCTGCTTGCCCCATCCGGCGCGCAACCGCAGCTCCGAGAAGGGTCCCGTCTTCATGAACGACTCCTGATTCAGGCGCCACGATCCGGAGATCGCGGGGAACACCGCCCACTTGTTGCCTTCTCCGAACGCCGACGATCCATCGCGCCGAATCACGCCGGTGAGGAAGTACTTCTCGTTGAACCCGAGGTTGGCTCTCCCGAAGAACGATACGAGCTTCCTGTCCGTCTTGAATGAATAGGGCGGCTCGAGGCCAATTCCGCTGCCGAGGCTGTTGAATGTGAACGCATCGGTCAGGTAGTTCCGGGTTTGGACTCCGAACTCGTTCAGGGTCGACTGGCCGAACTCATAGCCGCCGACGACGTCCAACTCACGGCTGGACGAGAGGATCGGGTGGAAGGTGAGAAGTGTCTGGATCGTCTTGGTCGTATTGTCGCGATTCGCCCGCTGCGCGAGCCCGTTGAAGGTAGCGCCCGCTGCGCTGATTCTCGGGAGATAGAAATTGCGATCGCCCTCGGTCCGGTCGACGCCAAGCGAAACACGTGCGGTCAGGGCCTTGAACACATCGAAATCGGCGGACATGTTGCCGAGTGTGCGGTCCGAAACGCCTTTGTCCAGAACCTGATTCGCCAGCCCCACCGGATTACGCACTGACTGAGCACCGGGCCCGATTTCGTAATAGGTAACGACTCCCGTCGTCGGGTCTGTGACCGTAACCGGGTGCGTCGGATTGAAGTTCACCATGTTGATGAACACGCCGCCTTCGAATCCGCCGTTCTCCTCGTACGGGAGGTAGTCGTTGATGATGTGCGACCCGGTGAGGTTGAGCGCGAGCCGCAGGCGTCCGTCCATCGCATTGTGGCTGCCGTTGACGCGGGCCTGATAGCGTCTCAGTCCGTTGTTGATGACGATGCCCTGCTGGTTGAAGTAGTTCAGCGAGGCACGGTACTGGGTGGCAGCGGATCCGCCCGCGAAGGAAAGGTTGTGATTTATGATCGGAGCCGTCTGGAAGAGCTCGTCCTGCCAATTGGTGTCTAGCGTTCCCTGCGCCGCGATAGCCGCCGGGAGGATGTTACCAAGCGCCACCTGGTCCGCGATGAAGTCTCGATACTGGCTGCCGCTCACGAGCCCCAGGCGCTTCTTCGGTGAAGACATGCCGGCCTGGACTTCGTATTCTATGCTCGGTCCGCCCACGCCCCCTTTCTTCGTCTCGATGAGGATGACTCCGTTGGCTGCGCGCGCTCCGTAGATCGCGGTTGCGGCAGCATCTTTCAAAATCGTGATCGATTGAATGTCGCCCGGATTAATCAGATTCATCGGATTCCGGGGGAGTGGAGCGGTTCCCATGATGCCCGCTCCGCCAGGCTCGGCGGATTCGTCCGCGCTCAGTGGAACGCCGTCGACGACATACAGCGGCTGGTTGCTGGCGCTGATCGAGGTACCGCCGCGAATGAGAATCTGCGCGCCGGCGCCGGGTTCACCGCTGTTCTGGGTCAGCTGGACTCCGGTGGCGCGCCCCGCGATCAGGTTGGTGACGTTGGTCTGCGACGCGGTCCGGGCCTGATCGGCATCGATCGTCGAGATCGATCCGGTGATTGCGAGGCGCCGCTGCGAGCCGTAGCCCGTCGTTACGACTTCCTCGAGGACCGTGGCGCGTCGATCGAGAGGAAATACCACCGCCACCGTTCCGCCGGATGTAACCGTCACGATCTGCACCGGTGCGGAGAAGCCGATCCGACGGGCTCGCACAGTCTGCGACCCCGCGGGGACGCCGACGATGGTGAAGGTACCGTCCGCTCCGGTGACCGCGCCACGGCGAGTTCCTTCGACGACGATAGCCACGTCAGCGACAGGCTGCTGCGTCACGGCGTCAACAACTCTGCCGCTAATGGTGCCGGTGGGGACTTGTGCGTCTAGCCGGGCCGTACAAATGAGGCCAACGACCAGCGCGAGAAAGAAGCGACGAACTACTGCCATACGCATGTCCTCCACAGGGGGTGGTAATGTGGAACTGCCGCTTTCACTGCGTGGGAAAGCCGGGTGCGCAAATGTCGCCGGGTTCACTGGATAGCCTGAACCGGCGAGGTCGCGCAGCCCTCGCACTACGAATGCATTGTACCCTAAATGCTGTCGGGTCATGGAAATGTCAAGAAGCAGTAACGGGCTGACGGCCGGCGTTACACAGAGGCCGGTGAGCGTTGCGCCCATCTTCTCCCAGGAATAGAATCCCGCCGAAGGAGGAGAACGCATGAAACCGATGTACCTGCGCTCGGTCGAAGAGCACGACGCTGCCGAGCCGCACGCCTCGATGTTCAGCCAAATGCGCGGGGCGGGCATCCCGATCCCGCAGATTCTGCATCTTTTCGCCTATAAACCGGAGCGAACGGACCATTTAGCGCGATTCACGCAGGAAGTGATGCGCGGTTCATCCCCGCTCCTACCCGGCCAGCGGGAGCTCATCGCCGCGCTGACATCCAAGCTCAACCAGTGTCTCTTCTGAATCGGCTCCCACGCCGCGGTCGCGGCGGAGCTGCTCGGAGACAAGGAGCTCGTTCAAGGTGTGCTGAACGATGTCGAGACTGCCCCCGTCTCGGAGAAGGACCGGTCACTCTACTCTTTCATTAGAAAGATGGTCGACGACTCGACGTCGATCGGCCAGGCAGATGTCGATCGCGTTCGTAAGGCGGGTTGGTCGGACGAAGCGCTCTACGATGCGATCACTGTTTGCTCGCTGTTCCAGTTCTACAACAACTGGATCGACGCGACCGGCGTTGGCGATATGCCCGCTACTGCCTACGAGATGTCCGGCCATCGTCTCGCTACTCAAGGATACGCGTCGAGCGTAACGCAGTCGGCTCGATAGACACAGGCAATTCGCGGCGGCGCCTCACAGACGCCGCCATGCCAAAGCTATTTCAGAGCCGAATCGCCGCCTTTCAACCCGCGTACCTCGAGCAGCGCATCAACGTTAGGATCTCGACCGCGGAAGTTACGATACAGAGTCGCCGCGTCTTCAGTCCCACCCCGCGACAAGACCAGATTTCGATACCGCAGTCCGTTCGCGCGCGTCAGCCCGCCGTTCTCCTTGAACCACGCATATGCGTCGTGGTCCAGCACTTCACTCCACGTGTACGCGTAGTAGCCAGCCGAATAGCCGCCATCCCAGATGTGCGAGAAATACGTGGTGCGATAGCGCGGCGGAATCTCTGATACCGCGATGTTGAACCTCTTGAGCGCCGCGGCCTCGAATGAATCGACGTCCTGCTGTGGTGAGCCCGCCGGGAGCGTGTGCCAGGCGAGATCGAGCAGCGACGCCTCGAGCACCTCCGTCACCTCGAAGCCCTGATTGAACGTGCGCGTCTGCTTGATCTTGTCCACCAGCGCCTGCGGCATCGCCGCGCCGGTCTGATGGTGCTTCGCGTAGTTCGCCAGCACCGTCGATTCGAGCGCCCAGTTCTCATTGAACTGTGACGGGAACTCCACGAAATCCCGCGGAACATTGGTGCCCGACAACAGTGGATACTGCACGTTGGAGAACATTCCGTGCAGCGCGTGTCCGAACTCGTGGAACATCGTCGACACGTCGTCGTAGGTGAGGAGGGCCGGCTGGCCCGCCGCCGGCTTGGTGAAGTTCGAGACGTTGAATACGACCGGCTTCCACCCCGTCAGCGCCGATTGATCGACGAACTGATCCATCCACGCCCCACCCTGCTTGTTGTCCCTCTTGAAGAAGTCGGC
>JANMMF010000152.1:0-25817 GCA_031372985.1 Gemmatimonadota bacterium | reverse complement strand
GCGATCACGATGCGAAGACGACGAGTCATGGTAAGCTAGAACGCCTGCCCGATTGCGAAGCTGAACGTGAGCTTGCTTCGGAGGCTATTGTCCTTCGCGGGTTGATACGTCGCGGGGCAAGCCCCCAAATCCTGGGTGATTCTCGTGGGCTCCGTCGGAGTCGCCGGGTCGTCGTAAAAGAAATGCGTCGGAATGCTGTTGAGCGGGCTCACGCACAACAGCGGGGCGTCAGCCAATTCAGTGGCCTCGTAGTAGATGGGTCCTTTTGGGCGCTGGTAAGGATTGTACCCGACCGCGAGACGAACCGGCCCTACGGGAGTGAATGCCGTCAGCTGAACGCCTGGTGTGACCTTGAGCTTCACCCCACCAACCTGCGGAGTGCCGCGGTTCCAGACTTCGCCCGCATCAGTGAAAATCGTGAACTGAAGTAGATCGGGGAGAACCGGGCTTCGTAGTCGAAGCTCGAGGTTGGCCACGAGCAGCGAGTTTCCACCGACCGGCACTACGCGCCTGTAGCTGGTGTCATTGAGGGGCTGACGAACGACAGTATCCTGGGCGCCGAAGAGATAAGCCACGTACTTCGGCCGCGAGATATAGATCAGCGAGCCCAGCTCGTTTTGCGAGAACCCGCGAACTGTAGTCGGGCCACCTGCGTAAAGTCGCTCTTGCGGCGGAATGAATGCAGTCGCCGAGGCGACGTTGCGGCCGAACACAGAACCGCCCCGGATTCTGAGCGCCAGCACATTTCCGCCACCGGCATTGATGTAGCGCGACGCATCCCCGACGAACTTGTTGAACTGCAGATCCCTGTTCGAAAGAATCGCTGGCGAGGAATGGCGCGCCTCCAGCCGGATGATCGATCCGCGCGTCGGTGATAGCAGGCTATTCGAGTTGTCGCGCGTCACTCCCAGGCTCAGCACAGCCAGTTGTTGGGTGCGCTGGATCCTGTCCCGCTCAGCTGCTTCGCACAGATTGAACACCGCGCAGAAGAGCGCCGGCTGCGCTTCGGTGCGCCCCAGGTCCATCGAGTAGCTGAGATTGACCGGCGTCCTCGTCCGCGCCCGCCATACCTCGGAGGCAACGCCTCCGATCGCCGTCGTTCTACGATACGCGTTGTACTCCGACAGGCGCTGGGTGTACAGCGTGATGGTGGGAAAGCTGCGCAGTCCGAGGAACACTGGCTGTCGCAGCGTGGCGCCCATGTAATAGTTGAGCCGATTGCTGAACACGTCCTTCTTCGCCTGCGGGCACATTCCAGGCGCAAGATCGAGTGGTTGGCCGATCCCGATCTTCGAGACCCGCGCATTGACATCGAGCCGGCGCGCTCCGCTCAGGAAGTTGTAGTCAGTGAACTCTCCGGTCAGCCGAAAGCAGTCGAGCGTTCCATATCCGGCGCCGACTCTCGCCGCATGCATTGGAGCCTCAGCCAGGTTTGCATAGAGAGTGATCAAGGAATCCGCCGCAGAGTCGGGCGTTATCGAAACGTGTTGGTACGCTTCGGTCTGGTAGAGCGCGCGCTGGGCGTCGATGACCTCGTACTCGCGGAAAAGCTGCCCCGAATCGAGGCCCATGATACGGCGCACGATCCCGGTCGGAATCTGCTGGTTCTTTCCTTCGAGTGGCGTCACCTGAATCTTGATTGCTCCAATCCTCGTTCGTGGCCCTGACATCACGGTGAGAGTATCCCGCGCCACCAACGCACTGTCGTTGACGGTGAAGCGGGTCACCACATCCGCCCGTGGATATCCATTGTTGCGTAGTCGCTGGCCGATGGTATCGGCCGCGGCATCTATCGCGAAGCGATCGAACCGGCCTCCCTCGCGCACAGGAAGGTCGCGGGTGATCCGCGCTTTTTCCGGGACCGAATCCAGCCCGACTACAGCGAAGGACTTGAGTATCATCGGCGGCCCTTCGTTGATCGTGAACCTGACCTCGACGTTGCCGGGAGCCAGCAGCTTCACGGCAGTGTCGACGGTCACCTTTGGATACCCCCGACGGCGATAAAAGATTATCAGCCGGGCGCGGTCGTTCGGGAGCTCTGCCCGGTCCAGGCAGTGTTTGACCGTAAAGGGAAGGTGGAGGTAACGGCGCGCCCACGCCGACGGCGTAGTGACGATCGTCTTCGCGAGATCGGCGTCCGAAAAGGCGCGATTTCCATCGAACTCGAGGCGCATCACTTCGAGGTCTCCCCGATCGCAGTTGATATCCTGCGCGCGGGCGCTGCTGCCACAAAGAAACGCTACGGAAAACGCGAGTGCGGTGAAGGCGAACCGTACTCGGCGTCCTGGCTTCACTCGTTCATCGCGCGAGCGGCTGGTGGCCGTCCCGGTGGCAGCTCGCGAGCATAGTGCGTCTCGGTCTCGGGCTCCGGCCTGCCACCGAGTACTCGCTTCGGTGGCTCGCTCGGCGACCGAGTCAGCTCGCCCTGCGGAACGAGGGGCGTCCGCTGGATTAAGAGTTGCACAATGTAGAAGGTTGCCAAACCGGTAGCGACGCCGACACCAATGGCTGGCACTAGATCCTTGGCGCCAAGTCGGCGGCGATAATAGTATTCTGCGCTCACGGTGAGGCCTATTTCGGGGATGCGCGAAAGTTCTCGTATTTTGCCCCTTCATGTCAACCGTCAGAGCACTCGTATGCGGCGACTTTTCCTCCTTGTATTGCCAACGATTCTCGCCTGCGGCGGTGGTGGTGGCGAATCGGCTCCCCTGCGCCGGACCATCATCGACTCGCGCGACACCTACGATCCGAGATCGATGGATCCTGCTCTCTCTACTGACGTTCCAACAGGACGTGTGGTCTCGTATCTCTTCGACGGGCTGACGCGGTTTACCCCCGATGCGAAGGTGGTTCCCGGTCTGGCCAAGACCTGGGACGTGAGCGCGGACGGCATCACCTACACCTTCCACCTGCGCAACGGGGTCAAGTTCCACGACGGACGCCCATTCTCGGCGAAGAATGTCGTAGCGTCGTTCCAGCGAGTCCTCGATCCCAAAACCAAGGGCGGACGCGGCTGGCCGCTCTATCCCATCAAGGGCGCCGAAGACTATGCGGCGGGCAAGGCTCAGACGATCGCGGGAATGGCAGCTCCGGATGATTCGACGCTCGTAATCACGCTCAAGGAGCCGTTCGCGATCTTCCCGAAGCTGTTGGCGATGCCAGTCGCCTCGGTCATTCCCGACAATCCGCCCGCCAATTTCGGCGAGAAGCCCGTTGGCACCGGACCATGGAAGTTCGTCGAGTGGCGGCATGACGATTACATGCGCTTCGCCAAGAACGCCGAATACTTTGACGGCGCGCCGAAGACGGATTCGCTGATGGCCCGCATCGTCCCCGAGATGAGCACCGCGACCGCCGAGTTCGAGGCGGGCAACGTCGACGTGCTCAATGTTCCGGATCAGACCTCGAAGTCGTGGGAGGCTGACCCCGAGAAGAAGAAGCTCCTCACTTCGGCGCCAGCTCTTCGCTTATGGTACGCCGCGATCAACACGACGCGCGGCCCGCTCAAGGATCCGCGCGTTCGACAGGCGCTGAACTATGCCGTCGACGTGAACACCATGCTCAGCCAGGTGATGGCCGGTCGCGGCACGGTCGCGAATGGCGTCGTTCCCCCGATACTTGGCGGAGCTGATCCGAATCGGAAGGCGTACCCCCACGATGTCGCGAAAGCCAAACAGCTGCTCGCTGCCGCCGGCTTCCCCAACGGAATAGATGTCGATCTGTGGGCGTCGACGACGGATCAGTCGCCGCGAATCTCTCAAACCCTGCAGGCGAATCTGGCCGAAGCCGGCATACGTGTGAAAATAGTTCAGCGCGATGCGTCATCGATGCGCGAAGCCGCGCGGAAGGGACAAACCGATCTCGCGTTGAAGGAATGGTGGGCCGATTATCCGGACGCCGAGAACTTCCTCTATCCGCTACTGCACACGAAAAACAGGGGACCGGGTGGAAACGTCTCATTCTACTCGAACCCGAAGTTCGACGCGCTCGTCGATCAGGCGCACCGCGAGCAGGACGACGCGAAGCGCAATTCGTTGTACACGCAGGCCGATCAGGTGGAATTCGAAGACGCGCCAATGATCTTTCTCTTCTTCTACAAGGACCAGTACGCCGTCCAGCCCTGGATCAAGGGCTTCACCGTTCCCGCTGTCTTCAACGGCCAGCGCTGGACCGATGTGACGATCAGCAAGTAGCGTGTTCGCGTTCATCGTTCGCCGGTTAGCGCTCTCGATTCCGACTCTGTTCGGAGTTCTGGTTGTCGTGTTCCTGCTCCTCTACGTGGCTCCCGGTGATCCGGTGCAGGAGATGGTGGGCGAGAGAGCCGACGCGGAGACGATTGCGCGGCTGCGCAAGGAGCTACGCCTGGACGAACCTTTAATCAGTCAATTTACCCATTACACCAGCGGCGTACTGCGTGGCGACTTCGGCAATTCCTACATCACTCAGCGGCCGATCATTCAGGACATCCGCGAGAGATTTCCCAAGACGCTCCTGCTCGCGGGCTCGGCGATGCTGCTCGCATCGATTCTGGGGATCACGCTGGGCGTGCTGAGCGCGCGAAATCCGGGTGGCTGGTTCGACCGGCTCGGCCTCGGCTTCGCGTACCTCGGGATCTCCTTCCCCGTTTACTGGGTTGGACTGATTCTCATCCTGATATTCGCGGTGATGCTCAAGTGGCTCCCACCCTCGGGCTACGGCGGAATCAAGTATCTGATTCTCCCCGCGTTTGCGCTCGGCTCCCGCTCGATCGCGTTTCTCGCGCGCGTCACGAGATCGGCGATGCTCGACGTCCTTGGGGGAGACTTCGTCCGTACCGCGCGGGCGAAGGGACTGACGGAGCGAGTGGTAATCGTGCGCCACGCGCTTCGTAATGCGCTGATTCCGATCATCACCGTCCTCGGACTCGACTTCGGCTACTACCTCACCGGAAGCATCCTGACAGAGACGATTTTCAGTTGGCCGGGCCTTGGCCGCTACGTCGTGAACGCCATCACGAGGCGCGATCTCCCGGCGATTCAGGGATCAGTGCTCTTCCTCAGCGTCGTTTTCGTGCTGGTCAATCTCCTCACCGATCTCGCCTACGCCAAAGCGGATCCTCGCGTAGCATACTCCTAAGCTCCGTTATGGCCAAGACGGAGACACCGGCGGACGCGCGCGCGCTTGCGCTGCAAAGCGAGATCGAGCGGATCGAGAAGGAATCCGGCGCCAAGGCAATCGCAGTGGCGCTGCACGACCTCGAGACCGGATTGGAGCTCCAGCATCACGCGGATCGCTGGTTTCACGCCGCCAGCACGATCAAGGTTCCGATTCTGCTCGGAGCGTTCGCGGCGATCGATCGAGGCGACCTGCTGCCGCACTCCCGTGTGCACGTGCGGAACCGATTCCTCAGCGTCGTCGAGGACATCCCATTTCGCGTCGAGTCCGGCCGCGACGCCAATTCGGCGGTGCACAACGCGATCGGGAAGATGATGCGCGTCGATGAGCTCGCCTATCACATGATCACCACCAGCAGCAATCTCGCGACGAATCTCCTGATGGGAGTGATTGGATCAGACGCCGTCAACAAGACTCTGCGCGAGCTCGACGTCGAGGACGGAATCGAGCTCAGGCGCGGCGTCGAGGACGAGCTCGCCTTTGACAAGGGCATCAACAACATGGTGACCGCCACTGGCCTCCTTCGCATCCTGGTGATGCTGGCGGAAGGCAGGGCGTTCTCGCCGGCGCTGTCGCGCCGCATGATGGACATCCTGCACGGGCAGGAGTTCAATCAGGGCATTCCGGCCCTGCTGCCGAAAGGGACCCGGGTTGCCCACAAAACCGGTGAGATCTCGACCGTGGCGCACGACGCCGGGGTCGTCTACCTACCGAAACGCAAACCCTACGTCCTGGTGATCCTCACCGAATGGGACCCAGTCGCATCCGGTCGCTCACGGACGATCGCGGCCATCTCTCACGCTATCTATCAGTTCCTCACCCAGGGCCCGCTGGACGAATGAGCTCTTCTCCCCTCTTTGCCGAGAACGCCGGAACGAACGAGACCCCCAACTTCCCCCTTCGGGTCGTTGACGGGCTAAGCCTCGCCCCTGAATACCGGAAGGCTCTCCGACCGGGCGAGGACTGGAAGGACTCTACCGGACGAGTACGTCAGCTTCCCCGCTACTTTTATGAGGTCCCCTCGTGGGATACGGCCATGAAAATCGAGTTATCCCCGAATTTTCTGCTCTGGGAGTTCATCCAGGTGGACGTACGGGAGACTCCCCCCCTCAGGACATTCCCCCGGTACGTTCCGTGCGCTATCACCCTCCTGGCAGTGTGCCTGGAGCGGTTCCGGGAGGCCGTCGGGACTTTGGTCCACATCTCGGCGAACGGTGGTTATCGCTCGCCGTCCCACCGGTTCTCGAAGAACGCGACTCCGCACGCCTGGGGGACCGCCGCGAACATCTATAGGATAGGCGACAGCTACCTGGATAACCGGAGTGCGATCGAGCGCTTCAGCCTGATCGCGCGGCAGACGCTGCCAGGAATCTGGACGCGGCCGTATGGAACGCCGAGCGGATACGCGGAGGACCACCTGCACCTCGACCTTGGATACGTACTGTCGATTCCACGGGATGCAGGCAGTTGACGGGCTCGTTACAGAAGACAGACAGCACAATTGAAGGACTATCGCTAAAAGAAGAGAATGGCGCAGAAGAAGAAGAAAGGACCGGAGAACAAAGCCTCCACTCGCGAGCAGATCCAGCTCGCGGCGATCGGCATGGAAGCCGAATTCGCCGTGATCATGGATGGCGTGCAGGTGCGGCCCGAAGACATCTTCGGAAGCCCGCGCCGGATAATTCGAGAGAAGATGATGCACCGGAAGGGCAGGTCCTATCACCTGCCCACCGGCGGGGCGGTCTATTTCGACACGGGCGTCATCGAGGTTGCCACCCCCGTAATTGAGATCGAGCGCGGGTGCGCGGCGCGCGCGGGCCGCTCGCTCTGGGAAGCGATCTTGTTCGTGCGGCAGGAGCTCGACGCCTGGGAGCAGGCGCACGACAGCGATGTTCAGCTCGCCGGCTTCAGCACCCACTACAACATCTCCTTCGATCTCCCACCGACGGAGCAGGGCGCGAACAGAACCGTGGACCAGCTCGCGTATCTGCTGGCGCACATCCTTCCGGTTCCGGTCATGCTGCTCGCCGCGAACCGCCGCTCCACGGGCATTGGGGTTCGCCCCCGCGGCGATCGCATCGAGATCACTGCCGACTTCACACCCGACGCTCCGCTCATGATCGCGACCGCCACGGTGATTGTGGGAATCGTTCGTGAAGTCATGACGTGGCCCTCCTACCAGATCAGCGCGCTCGAGGACACCGACATTCCGGTGATCAAGGGGTTCCACCCGATGCCGCACACCACCCGCAAAGGTTGGCTGGCGCGCTTCGATTGCTATCCCGAGAATCCGTTCACGTGCGACATCGACCGGGACAGGTGGCCGACAACGGACGGACGCGCGCTCACGCTTCGAGAAATGGCCGGCCTCATCACGAAGCGCTTCTGGCCTTACATCCGCCGCTACTCGGATCCCTTCACCCTGCGCCTGATCGGCTCGGTGATGAAGGGACGCGCGCCGTCCCTGCTCGATCTCGACGATCGGCCGGACGGCTACGAGGATGTCGGAAGGCTCTGCACCTGGGACAACCTCTTTCCGGAGCGGGTCCTCCCCCGCTCGCAGTATGAGCGCGTGCTGATCCGTGCGATCTCCGGTGACAAGCTCCACATGGACGGCGATTGGTATACGCCGACCGGGATGCGAGGTTGGTCGCGGGTGGTGTTCAGGCGCAAGGCGGACAAATCGCGCCACGTCTTTTCGCTCGACTATCTGCTCGATCATCTGCGCGAATGGGAGCGTCCGTACCGAACAAGCAAGCGGGGAAATGGCGGGCGTTCGCGCCAAACGGCGGGCTGAGATACTTTACTGGCGTGTCGCCATCGTCCTCGACGCGTGCTTCGCACCGGCCTCCCGCACACGCGCCCGCACCCGTTAGTCCCGGATCCGTTTCACATAGGTCCTCTGCGCATCCGCCCGCGACCACGCACATTGCTCTGCTGAGAGGCATCAACGTCGGCGGACACCGTCAGGTCGGCATGACCAACCTGCGCAACTTCCTCACCGAGCTTGGCTTCGAGAACGTCCGGTCGGTTCTCCAGAGCGGCAATCTCGTTTTCGGGAGCAGGTCGCGATTCGGCGCGGAGCTCGAGCGGTACCTGGAGATGGAAGCGGTGAAGCGTCTGGCGCTCGAGTCCGATTTCCACGTCCGCACCGCCGACGAGTGGAAGAGCGTGATCAGGCAGAATCCCTTTCGCAAGGAAGCCGAGCGGGATCCAGCGCATCTCGTCGTGCTGTTTCTGAAGACCGCGCCGACCGCGAAGGATGTCGCGCAGCTACAGGCGGAGATTTCCGGTCCCGAGCTCGTCAAAGCCAAGGGGAAGCAGGCTTACATCTTCTACCCCAACGGGATCGGTCGGTCAAAGCTGACGAACGCGATGATCGAAAAAAGGATCGGTCGCGGCACGGCGCGGAACTGGAATACCGTGCTCAAGCTGGATGTAATCGCCAAAGCCGGCTCGTTGAGGCTGACGCCCGTCACCCAACGCCGGAAGATCTAGCCCGCTTCGATCACGGAAAGGACGAAGGCGCGGGGCGATGATTCGCCCCGCGCCTTCTGTCACAAATGCCTTGATAGGCCGCGACTCAGGTGCCTGGAGTCGCGGTATCGATCGTACTGATCTGCCGGCGGACGGCAAGCCACGCGGTCTGCAGCGGCGCCGACGTGCGCGCGTTCTGCATCGCGGCGTCAACACGACCCGCTGACGCACCGAGAGAGCGGCCGGCGAACACCGCGGCTTCGCGGTTGCCACCGTTCGTCACAATCTGCTCGTAGACGGAAGCATTGTCCGCGAAAGCCGACAGTGCGAACCAGAGCTCCAGATCGCCTTGTGCGTATGCGCGCGCTGGATCCATTCGGCCGACGGAAGAAGCGGCCAACTCGCCGCGAAAGCGCGTGACGAGATACTGCGCATCACGACGCATCGTCGATGCCTCGGCGGCCGACAAAGTCGTACCGGAGACATTGCCCAGGCTGAGTCCGAGCGCCTGCGCGGTGCGACCGTCGAGATTCCCGGTGCCTCTCATTCCGCGGTCGACCTGAAACTGGAAGAGCGCGTTCCGCGTGTCGTCATCGAGCCGACCATTGACGGCGCCGCGATAGTAATTGAGCCGAGTAAGCGCCTGCTGCGCCGCGCGAATCCGCTCCGCTGCCGTGTAGATCGTGGATGCCTCGGAGCCGCGCAGCCTTCCGCCGCCCCGCAACGCCACCGCACTCTCGAGCTGGACGGCAAGTGGAGTCCCGGCAGGAAGGCTCACGTCCCGGCCCTCGGACAGCATGGCGCCCAACGCCGCAAAAACATTGTTCGCGCTTTTCCCCGAGCCGGCACCGGCGATTGCCGCGCCGACTCCACCCCGCTCGCCTACGAGAACCACGCGCGCGTTCGGATCACTCTCGATCTGGCGTCGCTCGGCGGAGTCAGTGCTGGTGAGCTTGCCCGTAATCGGAAAGGTCGTGCCGTTCGGGAGCGTGATCCGATCGAACACTACCTCGATGACACCCGACTGCTGACGGGTCGCGGGCGTGGCTAGCGAGACGACACCTCGAATCTTGGTGCCGGCAGGAATGACGGTGAATTCGTCGACACCGACGCTTTCCTCAACGCTGGTCTCGAACGACTGTCCGGTCTTGGCGGACGCAGACTGCAGCGGTGCGGTGGTGCGAACGATGATGACGCTTCCGGCCGGGAGCACGACGCGCGACTGCGCGGAAGCGGCGGACGCCGCGACGAACGCGAGCGCAATCGCAGACGCCGCTTTGCGGTATCCATTGAATGCTATGAAGTGCATAAGAGTCTCCGGATGAGCTTATTGATGGGTTTCCAGGAGGCTTAGTATTCAAGACGCGTTCCGAAGTTAGTCGTTGGGCCAACTTCGATCGCAAGTGCCTGTCACTGCTTGCTTTACGCGGCTACTCACCGGCGCCTTTCGGCCGGTGTGACCTAACGAATCGCTACTGGAGGGCTGAGGGTCGAGACGCCGTTCTCGGCGAAGCTTTCGATCGCCACCCAATAGGGCTGACCGACCGTAAGCGCTCGAAGCTCCAGCGTGGATCCCTGGTCCGCGAAGCGCTGGTAGGTCTGATATAGCTTCGACGGCGAAATGCCCCAGCGCACGTTGTAGCCAACGATTCCAGGCACGGGCTTCCATTTGATGATGGCGTTGCGCGCGTCACGGTCGCGACGCGCATCCAGCTCCGACGGCGTCGCGGGGCGAGGTCCGGCGCCATTACCAAATACACGGAGATCGCTCACGGCGAGGTTCGCTGCGCCGACGTGAATGTGCTCATACCGAACGAACCGCGCACGCACCGGCGTCGAAAGCTCGATGTACGCGTTGGGGCGGTCGCGTCGCTCGCGCGAAATGTCAGCGACCTGTGTCCACTGCTTTCCGTCGCCAGAGGTGCTGAGACGGAACTGGGTGAACACAGTAGAGTCAGTGCCGTATAGACCCGACTTGTAATCGGCGTAATTCACCTGGATCGCTTTCACTTCGTATGCGCGACCCAGGTCCACAGTGAGCGACTCGCCGGGACGATTCTGTCCAGCCACCCAAAATGTGCGGGGATTCTCGTCGGTTGTATGGCTCGCCGGAAAACTGTCGCGTGCTGAAGACGCTGTTGCTGTCTTACGGTACGACAGAAGCATCCAGCCCGTGAAGAGATCGTCACTTATGCGCCACGCTTTCGTCGGGAGCCAGTGAGGGAAGTCCCCGAAGCGCGTGTCGACGTACATCTGGCCGTCGTGGTCGAAGCCCGCGGGATGCAGCCCGATGCGGCGCTCGAAATTCCAGTTGACGGCGATCCACGGCGTGCCAGTGTTCCACCAATTGCCGTACACGTCCTGGAAGGTGTTGCCGTGTCCGGCGCCCTGCACGAATCCGCCGGGCTTGTACGCGACCGGATTATACGGCGCGTAGGTGAATGGGCCGAGTGGGTCGCTGCCGACGTACACGCCCGTACTGTAAACGTTGTACTCCGTGCCCGGCGCGCCGTACTGTAGGTAGTATCGGCCTGCATGCTTCGTCATCCACGCGCCTTCCATGAACGGCTTGATCGTGCTATCCCGGTGGTCCTGGCCGAAGCGCTCCCATCCGTGCTTCTCCGGCTCGAGTCCGAACAACCACCGCGGAGTCCCCTTGTACGCGAGGCGTTTGCTCTTATCGAGCTCGATCACGTGCAGCGGATACACGTTCGATGAGTTCCAGTAGAGGAACCAGCGCTCCGTATCCGGATCGTGGAAGAACTGCGGATCCCACGGACCTGGCTGCACCGAGTCCGGCTTCGCCAACGCGAGCGGGCCGGACTCGTGGTCGCGCGCCATCGGCAGCCAGGGCAGGAAACGATTGTAGAACTCGACGCGCCCCGTTGCCGGTTGAGTGAGCATCAGTATCGGCAGCGGGCGAGTCGTACTCGGCAGAAGGTAGATCGTGTCGCGAACCGACAACGCGGCCGGCGCGACGATGTCCGTCAGCGGCCAGCGCGAGGGAGTGATGTGCTCCCACGTGCCAAGATCGCGGGAGCGCCAATAGCCGTCGCCGATAGTTTCGAAGAGATAATATTCCCCGCCCTGTACGACGATGACGGGATCCGCGCCAGAGCGATACGAGATGCCTTCGTTCTGTTGCTCGAAGTTGTACTTGTAATCGATGTCGATCGGGTTGATGTACGTGCGTTGACGCGCCGTCTGGGCCGGGGCGTTCGCCCAGGCGACCAGGCTGAGCAGAACCAGGAGCCGGCTGCGATGCATAGATCGACCTATCCCGCTTGGAGGGCGTCGAGAAGCTTCTGATGAATCCCCCCAAATCCTCCATTCGACATGATCAGCACCACATCACGTTGAGTGAGTCGCGGCGTCAGATCTTTCACGATCGCGTCGGCATCGGCGAGGTGCTTTGCCGCTTTTCCGGAAGATTCCCAGGCGGCTACCATCTCTGAAAGGTTGATCGCGGTATCGGCCGTATATCGCTCGGGATGGAACAGGCTCGAGAAAATGATTTCGTCGGCGCTGCTGAAGGCCTTTATATAGTCGTTCTGAAATTCCCGCCGCTGTGCCGTGTAGCTCCTCGGCTCGAACACCGCAACGATCCGCCGTCCAGCGTACTTCTGCCTGATCGCATCGATCGTTTCGCGAACCGCGGTAGGATGGTGCGCGAAGTCGTCTATGACGGCGACGCCGCGAATCTCACCGCGAACTTCCATCCGGCGCTTGACGCTGGTGAAGGTGCGGAGACCTTCCCGTACTCCGTCGCGGTCGGCTTTGATCGATTCCGCCGCCGCGATTACCGCCAGCACGTTCCGAACGTTGAACGCCCCGGCGAGCGGAGTCTCGACCTTCCCCCATTCGTCACCGGATCGAAACGCGAGGAACGTCGTTCCGCTCTCGCTGAACTGAACCTGGCGGGCGCGCCAGTGCGGCTGTCCTGCCGGCGGCAGTGTCTCGTCGCTGTAGGCGAACGACTCGACCGGCGCCAACGACTTGGGCGCCAGCTCGCGCATGATCGGCGAGTCCCATCCCGCCACCAGCACTCCGTTCTTCGGAATCAGATTGATGAAGCGCGCGAAGGCGAACTTGTACGCGATTTCGTCCCGATAAATATCAGCGTGATCGAACTCGATGTTGTTGACGATCGCGGTGTCGGGAAGGTAGTGCCACATCTTCGGACCCTTGTCGAAGTACGCCGTGTCGTACTCGTCGGCTTCGATCACGAAATACCTGGAGTCGGTGAGCCGGTACGACGTCCCGAAATTCTCAGCCACGCCACCGATCAGAAAGCTCGGGTTCAGCCCGGCCGACTCGAGCACCCACGCGAGCAGCGATGTAGTCGTGGTCTTGCCGTGGGTACCGGCGACCGCCAGCGAATGACGCCCCCAGATGAACTCCTCTTTTATGGTAGCGGCGGCCGAGGTGTAGCGAAGCTTCCGGATCAGCACCTCCTCGAGCTCCGGGTTCCCGCGCGAGATCGCGTTTCCCACGACCACCACGTCCGGCTCCGATGAAAGATTCTCCGGCCGGTACCCCTGGTAGAAGGGGATGCCCATCCGCTCCAGCTCGGTGGACATTGGGGGATAGACGTTCTCGTCGGAGCCCGTCACCTCGTGTCCGGCCGCCTTCAGCAGGCCGGCCAGCGAGGCCATCGCTGTCCCGCCGATTCCGATCAGGTGATAATGAAGAGGGATCTTGTCCGCCCTCGCCGCCTTTCTCGCCATTCTGCCTCGTTCGCCAGCCGATAGAAGTTTGTCGTACGGGAATCTATAATGCTCTAGGAAGGACCCGCCGCGAAACGCATCCGCGCCCCTCGCCGTAGGGTTGGAACACCCTAACGAGTTTCATGCCGCAAAGATCAAATAGATTCTGGACGATCTTTCTGACGATCGTCCTCGTAGATGTCGCCACCAAGCGATTCGCGGTCCACGAGCTGTCCCCGCCCTACGTGCCGCACGACGTCATCGGCGACTTCCTGCGGTTCACCCTGGCGTACAATCCCGGCGGGGCAATGAGCCTGTCGCTGGGCCCGGCATCCCGCTGGTGGTTCAGTCTTCTCGCCATCGCTACTCTGGTGATCCTCGCCTACATGTACAGGCAGACCTCTCCGGACGACCGCCTTCAGATTGCGTCGATCGCCCTCATATGCGGCGGCGCCGTTGGAAATCTGATCGACCGACTTCGCTCCGCCCGCGGCGTGGTCGACTTCATAGATCTCGGAATCGGAACCCACCGCTTCTGGACTTTCAACATCGCGGACGTAGGCGTGACCTTCGGCACCGCGATACTGACCTGGATCCTTTGTGTACGCTCATCGGGCGAGGAGCGGCGTCGGTCCCAGGTAATCCCGACGACCAGGGCGCTGGACGAGCCGAACTAGTCGTCCTTCTGCCCGAAGATCGCCATGTTGGAGCTGTGTCCCGGATTCACCTTCTTGTCGGGATAGATCCAGTGCACGGCCTGGTTCACCGCGGTCGCCGCTTCGCCGAACCCGGTCGCGATCAGCTTGAGCTTCCCCGGATAAGTCGTGATGTCTCCAGCCGCGTAGATCCCGGGACGGCCAGTCTCCATCAGACTGTTCACGACGATCTCGCCTTTCTCGCAATGGAGTCCCCACTCTGCCAGCGCTCCGATGTCGCTGTGAAAGCCCAGCATCGGAAGAATGGCGTCCGCCTCTACATCGCGCGTGGTCTTCGCCTTCACGTCGCGAAGCGTCACCCCGGTGAGCCGCTCGCCCTGGGACAGTACGTCGGCCAGCTCGTGGAACGGTAGCAGTGTGGTCCGTCCAGCCGTTGCCGCTGCCTGGACATCGGCGACGGTAGCTCCGTGCGCGCGGTATTTGTCGCTCCGATGGACCAGCGTCACAGCCTTCGCCCGGCCCCGGAGCTGTTGCGCCCAGTCGAACGCCGAATCGCCGCCCCCGATGATGACGATGCTCTGATCACGGAATTCCTCTGGGTCCGACACCCGGTCGAAGATTCCCCGACCGTACCACGGATCCGCGCAGGCCTGCGGCAGTCGTCGCGGGGAAAAAGCGCCGATGCCCCCTGCAATGACTATGGCCCGGGTCGGAAAGCGGTCGGTCTCCGTCACAAGGACGAAGTGGTCGTCCTCCCGCTCGAGGGCGGTGACGTTCTGATTCAGGTGCGACTTGTGGTGGAACTGCTCTACCTGCTCCCTGAGCGCCTTGACCAGATCCTTGGCCAGTATCTTCGCGAATCCGCCGACGTCGAAGATGTATTTCTCGGGATAGAGCGCGGTTAGCTGGCCGCCGAGCTCGGGGAGGGCGTCGACGATCTGCGCAGTCGCGCCGCGCATACCTGTATAAAAAGAGGCGAACAGTCCGGTCGGACCGCCGCCTATGATCGTGATGTCGGTGATCGGGTGAGTCATGTCTCAATCCAATATATAGTAGTCGTCTTCCTTATTTTCCTTCTCGTGCAAGATCAGCCCACCCTCACCACAGAACGGCTTATCCTCCGGCCCTTCATCCCCGACGACGCGTTCGATATCGAGCGGCTGGCCGGAATGCGCGAGATCGCCGACACGACTCTCACCATCCCTCACCCGTACCCCCATGGAGTTGCGGCCGAGTGGATTCTCACCCACGCTCCGGCGTGGGAGAACGGCAGCGCCGCCACCTTCGCGGTCGTCGAGACCGCGGGCGGCCGTCTTGTCGGCGTGACGAGTCTCATGATCAATCGCGAGCACCGCCGCGCCGAGCTGGGCTACTGGATAGCGTTGGATCGGTGGAACCAGGGCTACGCCACTGAGTCCAACCAGCGCCTGATCGCCTTCGGTTTTGAAGTTCTTGGCCTCCACCGAATCGAAGCGCGTCACTTCCTCCGGAACCCCGCGTCGGGTCGGGTGATGCTGAAGCTCGGAATGCAGCCAGAAGGAGTCGAGCGCGACTGGGCGATGAAGGGCGATCACTTCGAATCGCTAGCCGTCTATTCGATCCTCGAGCAAGAATGGCGCGCCGCCAAGGCAGGCTCGGGCGCTAACTGAGGCAGGCAGTGCAGCGAGACTGGCGGTATACTGCCTATGCTTTTCAACTCTCGACTAAATGCACCTACCCGACGAAGAAAACCCGCTGGACGCCGACTTTCCTCTTGGCGATGGAACCGCGGAAACCGCGGCTACAGTCTATTGCCCTTACTGCAATGAATCGGTCGAGATCACTCTCGACCCGGGTGGCGGATCAACGCAGGAGTACGTCGAGGATTGCGAGGTATGCTGTCAGCCGTGGAGCGTCAGGGTGCAGTACCGGGATGATGGGACCGCTGAAGTCTCCGTGGTGCCTCTGGACGAGTGAAACACAACGACAAACTGCAACTGAACTGGCGGGGTGGCATTCAGGGCGAAGGCAGTTGTTTGTGCCTTGATACGGCGGTAGAAAAGTCAGGGCGTAGTGAACTGAGAAAACTGCCATCTCTGCCACTGACGCCTCCCGCCTGTTCAGTTGCAGTTTGCAGTTCAGTCGATCCCAGCAGCGCGCATTACATTCTACCCGATGAGGATCTACACCAAGACCGGTGACGCCGGCGACACTGGACTCTTCGGTGGCGGCCGGGTTCAGAAGGATGACCCGCGCGTCGAAGCCTACGGCGACGTCGACGAGCTCAATGCCTTCCTCGGGATGGCGCGCGCAGTCGAGCCCATGCCCCGCATCGATGAGGTTCTCGTTCCGATGCAGCGCGACCTTTTCAGCATCGGAGCTCTGCTCGCGACACCCGACCTCGAGAAAATGCACGGCCACCTCACGAAGGCGAACATCGACGACCGTCGCATCAGAGACCTCGAGCGCGCCATCGACGACTGCGAGAAGGAGCTGGAGCCCCTCAAGGCCTTCGTCATCCCCGGAGGTAGTGGCAAGGGGGCGGCTCTGCACGTCGCCCGGACCGTGTGCCGGCGCGCCGAGCGGAGGGTCGTCCACCTGCAACGCGAGGTGGAGATCCCTCAAATCGTGGTGGTCTATCTTAACCGACTTTCTGATTTGCTCTTTATGCTCGCGCGCGTCGCGAACGTGCGCACGGGTGCGGGTGAAGTGACCTGGTAAGCCGCCGCCAGTCGGGCGCCGCCAAGACACCAGATGCAGCCCGGCCACGTGAGATCCGGCTCGGCGGGTATTCCATACTCGTCGCCCCGGGCATGCTATCTCGCGTCGGGTCACTCGCCCGCGAAGTCGCGCCGGCGCACCGATACGCGCTCATAACCGACTCGAATATCCAGCCGTTGTACGCTGAAAGGGTCGAAGGTCAGTTCGAGCCGGGTTCTTTGCAGACCTTGATCATCCCGGCCGGCGAGTCCAACAAGACCCGCGAAACGTGGGCTCGTCTGACCGACCAGATGCTGGCCAAGGGGTACGGCCGCGATTCGGCAGTGATCGCTCTTGGGGGTGGGGTCGTCGGCGACTTGGCCGGCTTCGTCGCCGCCACCTTCATGCGAGGCATCCCGGTGGTCCAGGTGCCCACCACTTTGGTCGCGATGGTCGACGCCTCCATCGGAGGCAAGACCGCCGTCGACACGCCCGCGGGCAAGAATCTGGTGGGCATTTTCCACCCCCCTGCGGCTGTGCTTGTCGACCCGCATCTCCTTGCCACGCTTCCACTTAGGGAAATGCGTGCAGGATTTGCTGAGATTGTCAAGCATGGCGTAATTGCGGACGAGCCTTATCTTCGTGAGGTCGCCAGCAGCGCTGCAGAGCTACTGTCGGCGGGCGGTGCGATGAGTGACAGGATGGTCTCGCTCATCGTCCGTAGCGTAGAGATCAAGGCCGATGTTGTCTCACGTGATGAACGGGAGGAAGGCCTTAGAAAAGTCCTGAATTTTGGCCATACAATTGGCCACGCCGTCGAGATGGTCAGCGGCTTCTCGTTGCTCCATGGAGAGGCGGTCGCGATCGGGATGGCACTGGAGAGTAAGCTGGCCGAACGGATCGGCCTCGCTCAGACCGGGACAGCGGCGACGGTCATCCGGACGCTGCAGTTGGCCGGACTCCCAACCAACCTCCCGGCGGACTGCGGACTTGAAGCTGTAATGGACGCGATGAGGCCGGATAAGAAGGGACGGTCTGGGAATACGAGGTTCGCCCTCCCGCTCCGAATTGGGGCGATGGGGGGAGAAGACACGGGATGGACTGTAGCAGTCGGTGACGATCAGCTTCGGGAGGTGCTCGCATGAAATTTCGCAGACTCTCTCGGCGCACCCATGCGCTAAGACCAGCTAGAGACGGCTCGCCGCAGAAACGCGTCGAGCTCGTTCGGACCGTCGTTGCGGTAACCCTGGCGCTCGCGCTGATAGGAACCGGCGCCGTTGCGCTGCCATCCCTCGGCCCTGTCGTCGAGGCGTCGTTCGACATCCCACCGGTCAAAGGACCGAAGCTCGAGCCGCAGCCACAGGAGATCGCGGCGATCGAGAGCATCCACGAGACAGCGGGCATGCTCGGCGGTCCGTTGAACAGGACTGTCTCTGACATGGCGAAGGCTCTGCCATCGACGGCCGCGAACGTCGCGCGAGCAACAACCGCTGTGACTCGGCCGATAGCCGATGGTGTGAAGGTCATTCCTACCGCGGCCAGGACCGTGCGCGCAACGGCTCACGAGGCAATCAAGATGAAGAAGGGGATTCTCCCCCTCATTCCGTCCAAGTTCGCGCGCGCCGAAAATGGTGTGATGATTCCGGTCTCGCTTACCCAGTACTGCGTCCAGGGCGAAACGCGTCGCGGCCGTCAGACCCGGCACGGGATCATCGCTGCCGATCCGCGCATCTTCCCGCTCGCGCGCTACGTCGAAGTGTTCCTCGGCGACGAATATCTTGGGCGCTACCTGGTCGACGATACCGGCGGAAATGTGCTGGGTGCTACACTCGACATCTGGAACCCCGACTGCAGAGAGGCGGCTCGCTTCGGTCGCCATTGGGGCAACGCGATCCTCGTCGCGCGCGAAGTCGAGCAGATCCCCAACGATTCGCTGACGCCCACGCGCTGGGACGGACTCGCCAAGCGCTAGCTTCGCGAATTTCCGGGGCGCAAATTGGCCCTACAATTGCTCGACTCTGGCTCGAAAAATCAACCCGAGACCACTCATGTCCTCGTTCAGCACGTACCTGATCGGATTCATCGTTCTCATTATCGGCCTCGCGATCGCCGGCATCCTCGTCGGAGTTTCGCAGACGTGGGTGATCGTTGGGTGCATTATCCTGATCGGAATTGCCATTTTAATGGCTACAACCCGAACGAAGCCCAAAGATCCGCAAGCTTGACTGTGGCATGAAACGTGGCTGTTGACGGTTGAGGATACCCCTAGTTAACGTGCGCGTCCAGCAGATTACCGGGTGCGCCACCCAGGCTCGCCTCAGGCTAATGTCGCTACCGCAAGGGGCTTATGCAGTCAACGGGCGAAAGTAGATCCAAAGGCTTCTTCCGTTCTTCCCCCTCCACAGCATTCGACCAGTACCTCCAGGACATCCAAAAGCTTCCACTCATCACCGACGCCGAAGAAGAGCGGCGCCTCGCGAGACGTGCGCAGGCCGGAGATGAGAAAGCGGCAGAGCGGCTGGTCACCGCAAACCTTCGATTCGTCATCTCCTACGTGAAGAAGTACCAGGGCCACGGACTGGACCTCGGAGAGCTCGTAGCGATCGGTAACGAAGGTTTGCTTAAAGCGGTGAGAAAGTTCGATCCAGATCAGGGCGTGAAGTTCATCTCGTATGCAGTGTGGTGGGTCCGTCAGGCAGTACTGAAGGCGTTGGCCGAACAAACCCGCAGCGTTCGAATTCCGCTCAACCAGAATTCGCAGCTGATCAAGCTGGCCCGCGCACAGACAGTTCTCTCTCAGGTCCTCAAGCGCGACCCTACCGACAATGAGATTGGCCGTCTGCTCGAGGAGACGCCCGATGCCGTTCGCTCCGCCAAGCAGATGTCGGCGACGGAGATCTCACTCGACGCCCCGATCGACAGGTCCGATCGTGAGGCCTGCACCCTCGGAGAGCGATTCGCCGGCGTAGATGGTGGCGAGATCGAGGATGTCACCGACTTCCATCTCATGCGTGAGTTCATCGACCGCGTGTTCCGGAAGTATCTGACCCCCCGCGAGCGCAAGATCCTTCACCTGTACTACGGTCTCGAGCAGGGCTCCGATGCGATGACGCTCGAGAAGATCGGAGCTCTGATGGGTGTGACCCGCGAGCGAATCAGGCAGATCCGCGAGCGTGCGTTCGAGAAGCTTCGCGAGTCACCCGATGGCTCGGCACTCGCTGGATTCTGGAGCTAACCGCCGCAATAGTCTCGAATCGGACGAGTGAGTGAGTTAACGAGACGCCGCCCAATTGGGCGGCGTCTTTCTTGTATAGAGGGTAGATCCACGCTCGTGGCTCCCTCCAAGGCATACCCACATGGCAGCGACACAAACCGCGCCCTCACCTCAGCGCGGCTCCAAGCTCAAGGCCTATCTCAACGCTGCCTCCGGAACCGCCGACGCGGCGCGAGAAGCGCTGACGAAGGCAGGGTTCGAATTCGAATCCGTGCAGCCGCCCGAGATGGAACAGGGGCTCCAGAAGGCTATCGACGACGGGGCCAAACGCATCGTCGTTGCAGGTGGTGATGGCACCATCGCCACGGCTGCGTCACTCGTCGCCAAGAAAGACATCGAGCTGGCAATCCTTCCGGCCGGAACCCTCAATCACTTCGCCAAGGATCACGGCATTCCGACCAATCTCGAAGACGCAGCGCGCGTCGCCGCCGATGGCGAGGTCCGCCGCGCTGATATCGGATACGTCAACGATTCCGTGTTCCTGAACACGAGCTCGATCGGCGCTTACGTCACGTTTGTCCGAGTTCGCGAGCGGTTGGAGAAATACCTCGGCTACAAAATCGCGAGCCTCGTCGCCCTTATCAGAACGTGGGCGGCGCTGCGTACCTTCACGGTGACGCTGGAAATCGAGGGCGTGAAGAAGACTTATCGCTCATCGATGGTCTTCATCGGCTCCGGCGAGCGCGAGCTCAAGATGCCGATACTCGGCAATCGGGTGAAGAACGGAAGGCGGGGGCTGCACGTCATGATCGTTGGTGGCCGCAAACGGGCGCGCGTGTTTGCCGTGGCGCTCGCGGGCGTTGCCAGAGGAACCAAGGGCGCAGAAAAGCTTCCCGAGTTCGACGATTTCCTCGTCGACAGCTTCCGGATCGACCTTACGAGATCTCACGCCCTGATCGCGCTGGATGGCGAGCTCAAGGAAATGAGGACTCCTCTCGATTACCGCATCGAGCGTGACGCGCTGAAGCTCGTTGTCCCCGCGCCGGGAGAAAAGGCGAGTAGCTAGATTTCACGGATGACCCAGCCGAACCCGCGGGCCCAGCCCGCGGTCGCAGAGCGTCTGGCCGAAATCGTGGGCGAGCGGTACGTCCTTAGTCGCCAGAGCGAACTGCTGGTTTACAACTCTGACGGACTTCCCGGGTATCGGCGTCAGCCGAGTCTCGCTGTTTTTCCCGGGAACCGTGAGCAGACTGTTGCCGTGGTGCGGCTCCTGGCTGACGAAGGATTGCCATTCGTTCCGCGGGGAGCCGGGACCGGCCTTTCCGGCGGCGCACTCGCCGACGGCATCGTCGTCATCGGACTCCATCGTCTCAAGGAGATTCTCTCGCTCGATGTCGCGAACCGCCGGGCCACCGTCGAGCCCGGCGTCGTGAATCTCCGGCTCAACAAGCACGTGGCGCCCCACGGCTTGCTCTACGCTCCCGATCCGTCGAGTGAGGCGGCTTGCACCATCGGCGGCAACGTCGCGGAGAACGCGGGCGGTCCACACTGCCTGAAGTACGGTGTCACGCTCAATCACGTGCTCGCGATCACGGTTCTCTTGCCCAGCGGCGAGGTCGTCGAGCTCGGCAGCAAGGTGGGCGAATGCGATGGCTACGATTTGCGAGGCGCATTCATCGGATCGGAGGGCTGCTTCGGGCTCGCCGTCGACATCACGGTCAAGCTCACGCCAAGACCGCAGACAGTGAGGACGCTGCTCGCCGATTTCATGTCGGTCGACGGAGCGGCGCGCGTAACATCCGGCATCATCGCCTCCGGAATCGTTCCGGCGGCGCTGGAGTTCATGGATGGACCGACGATTCGAGTCGTCGAGTCGTCGATCTACGCCGCGGGCTATCCAAAGGACGCGGAAGCGATTCTCCTCATCGAGCTCGACGGGCTCGAGGCTGGTGTGAACGCCGATCTCGAAGCGGTGCGCCGGATCTGCCTCGAAGGCGGCGCACGAAACGTCAAGGTCGCCCGCGACGACATCGAGCGGATGAAATTGTGGCAGGGGCGAAAGAAGGCCTTTGGAGCGATGGGGCGGCTCGCGCCTCATCTGATAGTTCAGGATGCGGTGATTCCGCGCACGCGCCTGCCGGAGATTCTGGAGACGATCCACGCGATCAGCGAGAAGTATGGCGTCGTCGTATGCAACGTGTTTCACGCTGGCGATGGCAACCTCCACCCCAACATCGCCTACAGCGCCGACGATCCAGCGGAGAGTGAGCGTGTGCACAAGGCCATGACCGAGATCATGCGCGCGTGCATCGATGCGGGCGGCAGCATCACCGGCGAGCACGGAGTTGGGCTCGACAAGATGGGGTACATGGAGGCGATCTTCTCCGGCAATTCGCTCAACGCGATGTGCGAGCTGCGCGGCGTGTTCGATCCCGAGCGACGGTCGAATCCCGGCAAGGTGGTTCCCGTTCACGCCTGCAAGGAATGGCACGCGGTTCCTGGCCTCCGCGACGCGACGAGTGGTCGTTCGCGGATCGAGGCCAGTGAACCGGAATCTCTTTCCGCGGAACCGACGCACCCGTCGGCACGATGAACACCGATACCGTTGTAGCGGCCATCCGTGAGAGCGGGGTAACCCGGATCCCGCTGAGGATCTCGGGCAGATCGAACTGGCTCGACGCGGGACGGCCCGTGCTCGCCGGAAAAAGTCTTTCGCTGCGCGACGATATCGGTGTCGTGAGCTACGTGCCCGGCGATCTCACGCTCACCGTGCGGGCTGGAACCACCCTCGCCGAGATCGAGCGTCTGACGCTCGAACACGACCAGTGGCTTCCCCTGGACCCATACGGTTCGAGCGACGGAACGATCGGGGCGACAATTGCGACGGCGTCGGCGGGACCTCTTGCCTCGAGTTTCGGATTGCCGCGCGACCTTGTGCTCGGTCTCGAGTTCGTGAATGGCCGCGGCGAGGTCGTGCGAGCCGGAGGCAAGGTGGTGAAGAACGTCGCCGGCTTCGACTTGTCGCGACTTCTCACGGGCTCGTGGGGAACGCTCGGCGTCATTACCGAGGTGACGCTCAGGCTCTATGCGCGCCCGCACGCGGACCGGACCTTCGTCATTTCGCTGAGAGGAGACCGGGCAACGGCGCTCGCTCACGCGGCGTACACGTCGCTTGCTCCGTATGCGCTTCAGTTCGTTGGCGCCTCCGCCGCGCGCGCGCTTGGTCTTGGCGAGCACCCGGTGTGTCTCATTCGTCTGGGCGGTAACGATGCCGTCGTCGCCGAGCAGTTGATCGCTTTATCGCAGATCGCCCGTCCCGAAGAGGTCGAGGGACGCATCTGGAGCTCGCTTCGTGGGCTCGATCGCAACGCGGACAGCGTGGTGAGAATCTCGAACCTGCCCGCGCAGTTCCTCGGCACCGCCGACAGGATTCTCAGCGACGACCTTCCCGCGGTCTACACCTACATCGACCCCCGTCGGGGTGTGATGCGCGTAGTCGTCGGGACGAATGGGGAAGGCCGCGACGATGACGTGGTGACATCCGGTACATCGGTCGAGTTTGGAAGCGATGCCAGTCGATCGACCGAGGTCATCTTCGAAAAGCTGCCTCCCGAGGTCTGGGCGCAGGTATCGCCCAGCGTCGTGGCGGATCGGTTGTCACAGGGTATCAGGAAGGCGTACGATCCGCACAACATCTTGAACCCCGGCATACTCGGCGACTGACGTGACCGCAGCCCTCCCCGCTGATCCACTCCCGCGCGATCCGATGCCGGGCTGCGCGCTTCCCGGCACTCCGCTGGCTGACGCGCTTCCAGGAATCAATGCCTGTGTCCATTGCGGGTTCTGCCTCCAGGCGTGCCCAACCTACCTCAACCTCGAGGACGAGAACGACAGTCCGCGCGGGCGGATCTTTCTCATGCGCTCGCTGCTGGAGGGAACGGTCGGGCCCGACGATCCAAGCGTTCAGCAGCACATCGATCAGTGCCTCGGTTGCAGAGCATGTGAGCCCGTATGTCCGAGCGGAGTTCCGTACGGACAGCTTCTCGAAGCGACGCGAGCGACGCTGCGCGAATACAAGCCTGTGCCATTCGTCGCGCGACTCATTCTATTCGTATTCGCGCGATCCTGGCTCCTGGTGCCGGCGATGTTTTTTTCGCGTCTTCTCGCCGCCACTCCAATTCCCACCCTTCTCTCCAGAGTGAAAGGCAGGCTCGGGTTCGCGATGGCGATGCTGGCTTCTACGGGACGGTCGATCGAGCGGTCGCCATACAAACCCGTCACGCGTGGTGAGCGAGGCAACGTGGCGACGCTTCACGGATGCGTAATGGAGGGCCTGTTCACGCAAACCAACCGCGCAACGGATCGGGTGCTGGCCGTCAACGGCTATGCGATCGTCGAAGCCCCCGGCCAGCAGTGCTGCGGCGCGCTCCACGCCCACGCGGGCGATCTCGATGCCGCGCGCAATCTCGCGCGGCGCAACATCGCAGCGTTCGAGCGGTCGGGCGCGGAGTTCATTGCGGTGAATGCGGCGGGGTGCGGAGCGATCATGAAAGAGTATGCACATCTGCTCAAGGACGATGCGGCGTGGCACGGGAGGGCTGCCGCGCTCTCGTCGCGCGTGCGCGATGTGAGCGAGCTGCTCGCCGCTGCCGGGCCGCGGCACGGAGGAGTGCTTCCGATCCGTGTCACATACGATGCGCCCTGTCATCTACAGCACGCGCAGCGCGTGACCCAGGCTCCGCTGTCGGTTCTCGCTGCGATTCCCGGCCTGGAGCTCGTGCCGCTTCACGATTCCGATCAGTGCTGCGGCAGCGCCGGGATCTACAATCTCATCGAGCCCGAAACTTCCGATGCCGTGCTCGCGCCAAAGCTTGCCAATATCAAAGCGACGGGCGCGCCGTTCGTTGCGACGGGAAATCCGGGCTGCCTGATGCAGATCGGCGCCGGTCTCATCCGCGCGGAGATATCGGCGCGACCGATTCATCCCGTCGATCTGCTCGACGCATCGTACGCGGCATTCGGCCAGTAGCGCCCGCGAAGCGCACTGGCTTAATTGCAACCAATGTCGGAAATGAACGAGTATTCCGCGCTGCACAACGGTGCTCTCTTTTTCGACCGGAGCGACCGGGTGAGAACCCGCATTTCCGGACCGAAGGCCGCGGAGCTGCTCACCGGAATGGTGACGAACGATGTGTCGGCCCTCGTCGTGGGTGAAGGACAGTACGCGGCGGCGTTGACGCCCAAGGGGAAGATCGTCGCTGATCTTCGAATTTTCGCGCTCGAGGATGGGATTCTCGTCGACACTTCCGCCGCCGCCGCGCCTGGGTGGAAGGACATGGTGCGAAAGTACGTCAACCCGCGGCTCGCGCCGTATCACGACGTCACACCAGAGCTGAGCGATTATGGCGTCTTCGGTCGCTCGGCGCGCTCGATGGTGTCACGCGTGCTGGGCATCGACGACAGAGATCTCGCCGTTCTCCCGCCGTACGGCAGCATCGCGCGTCCATTCGGCGACGCGAGAGCGATCATCGCCCGCGTTCCGGAGATGGACATCGATGGATTCGAGATTTTCATTCCGAACGAAGCCGCGGACTCACTGAAGGCGGCGCTTGCGTCCGCGGGAGTTTCTCCTGGCAGCAGCGAGACGTGGGAGATCGCGCGCATCGAGAGCGGCCGGCCTCAATGGGGCGCCGACATGGATGATTCGACGCTCCCTCAGGAAGCGAACCTGGACGAGCTTGGCGCGATCTCGTACACGAAGGGATGCTACATCGGCCAGGAGACCGTCGCGCGCGTGCACTTTCGCGGACACGTGAATCGTACGCTGCGAAGGCTGCGCTTCGTTACGCGACCCGCGCCGCTGAAGGGCGCGGAGCTCGTCGACGAGTCGGGAAAAGTGATCGGCGACATTCGGAGCGTTGCTCTGTCGCC
>JANMMF010000145.1:0-8242 GCA_031372985.1 Gemmatimonadota bacterium | reverse complement strand
CACGTACAGTCCGATCGCAAGCAGAACCGTGATCCAGATCGTGAACAAATCGACTCGACTGGCCAGCGCTATCAACACTGGTGACGTGGCATCCGGATCCATGAAGCGCGCCAGGTTGAACCCGACGGCGTTCATCGAGTTGAGGCTCTCCGGGCTCATGACCAGTCCCTGGGCGGCGTTCGTCAGTATCTGCACCAGGCGCGGGACCTCCGCGTAGGTCGCGATCATGATGGCGGCGGCGGCCGACTCCTTCGCGTCGAACAGCTTCCCAACCAGCCACAGGACAAAGCCCGTTCCGAAAATGCTCAGCGTGATGCCGATCGCGAAGAACAGTGGCGAAAGCGTCTCGAAGAATCCGCGCCCCTGCGCCATCTGTTCCGTCGTCATGTTCGGATTCCTTCGCATCGCCGCCGCGGTTTGCCTCGTGAATTCGGCGTCCATGATCGGCTGCGTCGCGTTCTTCGTCAGGAAAAACAGCACCGTGCCCACCAGCACGAGAAAGAGGATATGCAGACCGAATTTCACTTCACTTCGTCGCGCGAAGACCGAGGATGGAGAGTATAAGATGTCTACGAAGTCTTCCCACATTCCCGCCTTCTCCGGTGCGGGATCTCCGTCCCTGACAGCGCCAGCGTCACTCCCCATTGTCTCATCCTTGTGGAAGAAGACTCGAGCCTCAGGCAATTATGCTAACGACCCACTCCCGCCGCCACTTTCTGCGACGAAGGCGGTTTGTACCTCTCGACATCGGTTATCAGTCGCGCGCCGTGCTGATACGTGAAGTAATCATAGGCCCATTCCAGCAACACATTCGCCCGGTTGCGGAAGCCAACCAGATACATGATGTGAACGAAGAGCCAGAAGAACCACGCGAGCCTGCCTGAAAACCTGATCCAGCCCAGGTCCGCTATCGCCCGCGATCGCCCTATAGTCGCAAGATCTCCTTTGTTTCTATAGTGAAACTTCTTCCGAGGCTGACGCCGCAGCTCGCGAAGTATGTTCTTCCCCGCGGCGGTGCCTTCCTGAATCGCGGCCGGCCCCACGCCCGGAACCTGCCGGCCGTCCTGAACCAGCGCCGCGAGGTCGCCCACCACAAAAATCTCGGGATGGCCGGGCACGGACAGGTCAGGCTCTACTTCGATTCTCCCCGCCCGATCGAGCGGCCCCCCAAGTAGACCGCCGAGTGGTGAGGCATTGTTCCCCGCGCCCCAGAAGACCGTTCGAGCGTGAATCTTCTCGCCTCCGATCGAAACGCCTTTAGGTCCGACTCCTGTGACAGGTGAGTTCACCCTCACTTCGACTCCGAGGTCCTTCAAATCCTGAGTCGCATGCGATGCCAGGTCTTCCGGGAATGTCGGCAGGATACGCGGCCCGGCCTCGATCAACACCACGCGCGTTCTGCGTGTGTCGATTCTCCTGAAATCCGGAGCCAGGGCTTTCTTCGCGATGAAAGGCAATGCGCCGGCAAGCTCGACACCAGTCGGTCCGCCGCCGACAATTACAAACGTCATGTACTCCTGTTGCTCATGCTCGTCTTCCGATTTCTCCGCGCGCTCGAACGCGAGCAGAAAGCGACGCCGGATCTCAATGGCGTCCTCGATCGTCTTGAGCCCCGGCGCGAATGGCTCCCACTCGTTGTGGCCGAAGTAGGCATGCCTCGATCCCGTGGCGACGATGAGGTAGTCATACGGGATCTCGCGCAGCTCGTCATCGATCCGAACGAAACGCCGCGCCGTGTCGATGTCGCGCACCTCCGCCATCAGGACTTCAGTGTTTTCCTGTCGGCGAAGTATCCAGCGAATGGGAGCCGTGATATCGCTGGGCGCCAGGGCCGCCGTCGCCACCTGATACAGCAGCGGCTGAAAGGTGAAGTGATTGGCCCTGTCGATGACCGTCACGTTGGCGTTGGCGCGCATGAGCGCCTTCGCGGCAGAGATTCCTCCAAACCCGCCGCCGATGATCACCACGCGTGGGCGAGCCGGTTGGTCAGGCAAGTCTTTCCTCGAAAGAGCGCGCGACGAGTGTCATGAGCAGCACCAGAAATATCAGCAGAACACTGTAGGCGGCCGCGGTTCCGAATGCCAGAGCTCGAAGCTGAGCCAGTATCTCCATCGAGATCGGCCTGTTCGCGTGTGTGTACAGCACGACGCTCGCCACGAACTCGCCGACGGCAGTCACCGCCGCAAGCAACCCACCCGCAACCAACCCGGGCCGCGCCGCCGGCAGAATCACTCGGCGCATCGTGAGCAGCCAGGAAGCCCCGAGTCCCCGCGCGGCATCTTCGAGAGATGCGTCCATTTGGCGCAGAGATGACTCCACCGCGGAGGCGACGAGGGGAATGTCACGGATGAAGTACGCCAGCGGCAATATCCAGAACGTCCCGACCAGGAGGACACGACCGGTAAAGAGATCGTTCCGATTGAAAGTCGCGGCGAGGCCGAGCGCGATCGCTGTCGCGGGAATCGCCCACGGCAGAGCTACGAGAAGCTCGAGCAGCCCCCGCCCGCTGAATCTGCGGAACACGATCAGATAGGCGGCCAGGAAGCAGACGACGAGATTCGCCGCGGTCGCAATGAGCGCCATCGACACGCTGTTGGTTATCGGGCGCCATAGCTCACTCTCCGAGAATAGGCGCCGATAGTTCTCGAATGTGTACTCCGGTGGAAGGACCTGCGTCGTCCACACCCCGTCGCGCGCGAAGGATACGAGTACCACCATCAGATGTGGGAGCACCAGCGCGACTACGATGACCGCGGCGGCTATCGTCGTAAAGACCTGAATGCGCCGAGAGTGAATGACGCGGCGCGAGCGCCCGCCCTTGCCCGCCAGGGTGTACTTCCGTTTTCTGTCGAGCCACCGAAACAACACGAGTCCAGCGACTGCGCTCAATGCCAGCACGGTCGTCTCGACGTACGCGAGCCCCATCGCCCCGTTCATTTTGGACGCGAGGATCTGGGTCGAGAGTACGCGTAATCCACCGCCAAATACGTAAGGTGCGGAAAAGGATCCCAGCGCGTTCATGAATACGAGCAGCGCAGAACCCGCTACCGCCGGCATCAGCAGCGGCAGCGTCACGCGTCGCAGTCGCTGCCAGGTGCTGGCGCCAAGTCCCGACGCGGCTTCGTCGAGCGTCGCGTCAAAGCGTTCGAGTCCCGCCGATACGAAGAGAAACACGTACACGTACATCGTATACGCGTGGACGAACACGATCGCGCCCACGCCCTGAAGCCGCCACGGTGCTTCCTGCATTCCGAGTATCCGCTGCAGCGCGCGCGTGACGACCCCGCTCTCGCCATAAAGAAAAAGAAACGCGATCACACCGACGAGCGGTGGCAGGGCGGCGGGAAGGGTCGCGACCGCGCGAAGCAGCCGGCGTCCCGGAAACTCGAATCGTCCCAGGAGAAAGGCCAGTGGCACGCCGATGGCGAGCGACGCAAACACCGACGCGACAGAGATGACGATGCTCGTGCGCAACGCTTCACGATCCGCGGGGCTCGCGGCGAATTCACGCCAGTGTCCGAGGCCGTTCTCGAAGCTCCCCGCGATGACCGCCGCGTTCGGATAGATCACGGCCCAGAGCAGCAACAGGATCACCGGCAGAGCGATGAGCATACTCTGTTGCCGCGGCGTCAGCTTCATCCCGGCACGATCGGAAAGGGTCCGGCAAGCGGCGCCACGCCGACGGTCTCATCCTCGCGGGTTTCTCCAGATGTCGATTCGACATCCACGGTCACCGCATCCGCGAGCTGCACTCGATATACGACGACTCCACCAGCGAACCGGCGGTTCGTGACATACCCGCGCCAGGCGGTGCCGCCGCCACTATCTCTCAACAGTTGCAATGCATCAGGTCTCATCACGACGTACGCGTCTTCGAATCTCGCGGCAACACCCTTGGGCCGAGTGACCTTGATCTCTCGCGAGACGCTGCCGATGGTGACGAGCGCGGTGTTGCCTCTGTCCACGGCGGGAACGATCGCGCCACGTCCGATGAACGCCGCGACTTCGCGCGAGACCGGAGCCTGGTACAGCTCCTCGGGCGTCCCGCACTGGAGCAGCTTGCCCTTTCGAAGCAGCGCTATGCGATCCGCGATCGCGAACGCATCCTCCTGATCGTGGGTGACGAACAGGGCCGGCACTCCGACACGCCGGAGCATCGCACGCAGATCGTCGCGCATCGCCTGGCGCAGAGTGGGATCGAGGTTGGAGAGTGGTTCGTCGAGAAGCAGCGCGCGGGGCTCGATCACGAGCGCGCGGGCGAGTGCTACACGCTGCTGCTCACCGCCCGACAGAGACTGAATCGCGCGACCGCCCGCGCCTTCCAGTCCTACGCTTGCGAGAACAGCGCGCGCCTGTGCCAGCCTATCCGCCTTTCCGACTCCGCGGGCTTCGAGTCCGAACGCGACATTGTCCTCTACCGGCATGTGGGGAAACAGCGCGTAGTGCTGGAACACCATTCCGAAGCCTCGACGCTCCGGCGGCACTCCCGTGATGTCAGCCCCACCGAGCGTGACGGTCCCGGAATCCGGCGACTCGTAGCCTGCCGCGATTCGTAGTGTCGTCGTCTTGCCCGACCCCGATGCGCCCACCAGCGCCAGCAGCTCCCCCGGACCGACCTCGACTGAAACGTTATCGACCGCCGTGAAATCGCCGAAGCGGCGCGTCACGCCGTTGAGCGAGAGCGCCCCAGCGCTCGGTGCTCCACGTCGCGCCTTCGGCGCGACGGTCACTGCTTCTGTCCGCGGTTCCTGATGTTCGCGTCCCAATACTTCATCCATTCGTCCAGGTGCGCGGCCATCACTTCACGGTCTACTGCCATCGGCTTGATCTTCGCCATCGCCTCCTGAATCCATGGAGGGAGCTTGGACACGGGAATGTCCTTGCGCGCCGGAATGCGCAGGAACGAGTCGGCAGCGGCAATCAGCGCCTCGGGGGTCGTCACGTACTCGTAATACTGCTGCGCCTCCGTGGGATGCTTGGTGCCTCGCACGATCGCGATCCCATCCACCAGCAGTGGCGTGCCGCTAGTCGGGATCGAGTATCTCACCGGGATGCGGGTCCGCTGTTCGAGCGTGGCGATGTCGGGCATGTCCCACATCGTGACCACGCCTTCCTGACGCCCCAGCTTCTGGTAGAGAATTGTGGGATTCAGCGTGTACTCCCTCGTGTTGGCGTCCAGCTTCCGCAGCCACTCATAGCCCGCGTCGGGCTTGCCCGTTTGCGTCATCGATCGCGCCATTATCGCCCCGAAGATCGCGCGCATCGTACCGGATGCAATAGGATCGCGGATGAGGATCTTCCCCTTCCACTTGGGATCGAGAAGATCGTCCCAATCCTTGGGCGCGTCGGCTTCCTTCACCGCATCGCTGTTGTAGCCGATGACTTCAGGTGTCAGATAGGTCCCATACCAGTTGTCGCGGGCGTCTCGACCTTCCGGGTCGATCGCCGCTGCCCACGTCGGCTTGTATGGCTGGAGCAGATTCTCTTTGGTCGCCCGATCGAACGCTTCCGCCGGCGCGCCGAACCACACGTCGGCCTGCGGATTGGGTTTCTCGGCGCGAACCCGCTCGAGAACTTCCTGCGATCCCATGTCCACCCACTGCACATCGATGTCGGGATGTGCTTTCTCGAACCCCTTCTCGAAGTGCCCTAGCAGATCCTTCCCGTGCGGCGAGTAGACGATCAGAACTTTGCGGCCGTCCGAGCTGCACGCCGCAGCAGCCAGTACGCCAAGCGCGACCAGCAACCAGGGCCGTCTCACCGGATGGTGTTCCCGCCGAGGAGGTTGGCGAAGATGCGCGCGCCACCGGCAACGCCCGCGGGAAGCTGTCGGAAGAGCGCGAGCGGGACGTAGATGTAGGTGCCCCGACCGAACGGTGCGGCGAGAATCGCGGCACGATTGGGCTGCTCGCCCTGATCGTTCATCGCGAGCATCGTGCGATAGTGGGGATCGAACGTAGAAGGCATGTACGACGCTCGCTCCTGCACCCAGCCCTTGAAATCATCCTGGGTGATCTTGTTCGGCGCGTTGAGCAGCGGCGACTGGGGATTGGTTATAGTCACCGGAGCGTTTTCGTCGGTCACGCGCTCGGCCCGCTGTTGCAGCGTGATCGGATAAGGCATGATGCCCGGTCGCTGCATCTCACTTTGCCCGTACTGCACCACCAGCCGGCCACCGTTGCGGACGTAGGCGAGCAGGTAGTCGTTGTTGTCCTGCAGCGTTGCACTCGCCTGGTATGTGCGCGGCCCGACGACGATCGCCGTGAATCGACTGAGGTCAGTCTGCGGAATGTCATCGGCATCGACGATCGTAAGCGGAACTCCGAGCTGCTGGAGCACAGGCGCGACGTTGTCACCCACTCCAGGTATGTACGCGACGTTGAGCTTCGCCGGCAGTGCGACGTCGGCTGCTTTGATCGTGAGAGTCGAAGGGCGGTAAATCCGCTGTGGGTTAATGTGCGGATACTCGATTGGGATGTAGCCGGATCGGTACGACTTCCCTTCGGCTGTTGCGATCGCTGAGATCTCGTGACTACCACGCGGAAGGGTTCCCCTAATCCTGAACGTGAGAACCCGCGTGGCTCCCGGCGCCATGAATACAGTCCGCGCCGCCGAATCTGCTGACAAGCCTCGCGGCAGTGAGATCGTTACGGTTACCGGCGTCGAATCGCTGAGCGCCGAACGCAGCGTCGTTTTGAGAAGTTGATTGAACGATCCGTTTGCTCGCGCCATGGTTACGGCTTGGTCGAGCGCAATGGAAACGCCCGGAGCAACTATGAGGGGTCGCTGTACATCGCCGCGAACGCGGTCGACGTAATGGAAGACGATCGGAGCACTCAGGTACATCGGGCCCATCGCGCTCGATCGCACATGAATGTGCGCGCCGCGGCGCAGCTCCCGCTCGTCCTCCGACATTTCGGAGATCTTTGGTGAAAACAGGTCGCCGTTCCGGGGAGTCGCGAGCCACCAGGGCTGCGATATCTCGCGTCCCACGTACCACTGCGTCCATCTGTAGGCGGAGTCGGGAAGAACAGTTTGCGGCTTGCCGTCGACCCTGATGGCAGGGATCATGACCGGGGTACGGCCACGATTGTAGATCGCCAGGCTGATTTTCGCTGAATCGCCGAGTGCAAGCACCTGCCGGTCTGCGACGGCCTCCAGCTCGATCGGGGGAGTGCCGCTCGGTGGAGCTATTCGTCCGTCCCGAACGATGAATTTGCCGACCGTGTCGAGTCCCGCGAAGATCGAGCTCTCCTCCTTCGGCGGAGGCGCTGGGACGCGCGAATCTTCGCGCGTCAGATAATCCCACACTAGTCCCTTGCGCCTTTGAGTGCCTTCACCCTGCGACTTGTGTTGGGAGCGGCTATCCGCGGCTATTTCCTGGTAGGAAAGCCCGAGATACGGGTTGAATTCACCGACGTTGATCGAGAGTGTGCGGTCCTGCGGCGAGAATCTCGCAAGCCGGTAGAACTTGAGCGGTTTCCACGGCGCGCCGAACTCACCGGTCGGGAACCGCGCGGTGTCCGCCGCAAGATTGTAAGCGTCGCGCGCCACGATCGCCGATACCTGGTGCTGTCCATGACCATCCCGTGGGGTTCCCGAGAATGTCGTTATCACAATGTGCGGCCGGAAGGCTCGCATAACCGTGATCACGTCGCGCAGCAGCGAGTCCTGCGGCCAGTGTTTCCGCGTCTCATCCGCGGTCTTCGAGAAACCGAAGTCGTAGGCCCGCCCGAAGTACTGATGTGCGCCATCGATGCGTCGGGCCGCCAGTAGTTCCTCGGTGCGAATGATGCCGAGGGCTTCTCCCAGCTCGTTGCCGATGAGATTCTGCCCTCCGTCGCCGCGAGTCAACGACATGTAAGCGGTTTCGACATTTCTACCGCGAGCAAGCCAGGCGATCAGATTGGTATCCTCGTCGTCCGGGTGCGCGGCAATCCATAGAACGCGCACGGGAGCCACCTCGGGCTCGACGGATTCAACGAGATCGTTCTCCAGCGGAGCGACGTTGAATCGTGCCTGAGCAGCTCCCCAGCTTGGCGCCACAAAGGCCGCAGCAAGCGCAGCGACAATTAACGACTTCCTCATTGTCGGACTGAACGCGATGCTCAGGTTTTGACCGCCACGCCGCGGCGCTTTGCCCCCGCCGGCTGCTGCATCGGAGCGTTCACTTCAGCGATGATGCGCTCCTGCTCCTTCTTGTGAACTTCGGCGTACCCTTCCGCCGGGCTCGCACGGTCCG
>JANMMF010000007.1:0-8877 GCA_031372985.1 Gemmatimonadota bacterium | reverse complement strand
AACGGCAAGCGTGTCGTGCGATACGTCAACAAGCGCGTACCCGTGCGAGTGCTCGTGAATCCTCGCGCCTCACGTGGCGCCAGCTGCTCAACCCAGTTCGTTAACGCGGCGCGCGGTACCGCTGATGCGAACGACGCGATCGCGAAGACAGCAGCGGAAGGATTTGCCCGCGGCACTGTGATCTTCCTCGACATCGAACGGATGGAATTCGTCCCGATGGCGATGCGCAACTACTACCGTGCCTGGACGCAGAGGGTGCTCGAGGACGGACGCTTTCAGCCCGCGTACTACGCCCACAGCTACAACGCCGACCTGATCTACCGGGACGTCAAGCAGGTGCTGGCCGACGCCGGAAGCTCTTATGATCCCCACTTCTGGATCGCCAGCGAGCGCGGATTCTCCATCGACAAGGCGCCGGAGGAAGTCGGGCATGCGTTCGCCAAGGTCTGGCAGGGGGTTGTGGACGTGGTCGAAACCCACAACGGTGTCAAGCTGCCGATCGACGTGAACGTCGCGCACCTCCCGTCTCCGTCCGAGGACGATCCGGGGGGAGAGTAGCGCCGCTATTTGACGCGAGTGATGAAATCCTCGCGGTTGGGCGGACGGAACATGAGATCGACGGCGAGCCAGGTCGTTTTGGCGAACGGGTAGCAAAGTATGGCCCCCAGTATGGAGAGGACCACTCCGCCGTACATCAACCCGTCCCACGGTGGATTCGGCCACGTCACGATGATGACGACGAGAAACGCGAGCGCCAGCAGAATCTCCACGGCGATGAGATTGAGCGTGTAGCCGCCGAGGAAGTAGTCCGACTCACCGCGCTCCAGCAGCATCCCGCAGGTCGGACACCGGGGCTTCATATTGAAGAATCCTTCGAACAGGCCACGGCCGCCGCAGTTTGGACAGCGGAGGAGAAACGCGCGCCCAAGGAGCCGCCAGGGGGACTGGCGTGAGATGTCAGGGTGTGCCTCGCCGGTCATTCGCCCTCCTCCGGTGTGCCACAGTAGCAGGCATAGACCGAGCCTCACAGTTTATCCTCAACCCTTTCAAGGCAGCGGGTGTCAGAAGGTCGACAATGGGGTTGGCTGCCTACGAGTCTCGGAGCTCGGTGAACGATATCGAATTGATCGCGCGGGTGGTCGCGGGCGATGCTGCCGCCGAGCGTGAGCTATACGAGACATATGTCGATCGCATTTTTCGCCTGACTTTTCGTCTGGCGGGTGACGACGACATTGCGCGGGACCTGACCCAGGCGACGTTCATCCGTGCTTTTGAAAAGATCGGAAGCTTTCGTGGCGAATCGTCGCTCTCGACCTGGCTTCACTCGATCGGCGTGTCGGTGGCGCTCAACGGGCTCCGGAAGACGAAGCGGCTGAAGACTCGTGAAGCGCCGATGGAAGAAGGACTGATGGTCGGGGCGACGTCTGTGGAAGTGGAGCCCGATTTGAAGGAGAGGCTGGCAAGCGCAGTCGATTCGCTGGCGGAAAAATACAGGACGGTATTCGTCATGCACGACGTAGAAGGCTACACGCACGAGGAGATCGGTGGGGCGCTCAACATTCCGGTCGGAACGTCGAAGTCCCACCTCTTTCAGGCACGGAGCAAGCTGCGCGTCGCGCTGGTCGATTTCGCACCGGAGTGGGTGTCATGACTGAAGACAATTTCGAGGAATTTCTCAAGAAAGCGGCGCAGAGCTACAACCCTCCGCCCGCTCGCACTCCACGCGAGGACATGTGGAGCGCGATCCAGGCGGAGCGCGTGGCAGGACCGCGGGTCGTCGACGGCGGCGGACTGCCGCTACGCGAAGTCTCCGTGCGGAGATTCGGATCGAGGATCTGGGTGGGTGCTGTAGCTGCAGCCGTCCTGCTGCTCGCGACCGGTGTCGGCCTCGGAAGGTGGAGCGCCTCGTCGAATACTTCAGGCTCGATAGCGGCAGTCAATCCCCCGAAAACCGGATCATTCCCGACCACGACGGACGTTCCACCCGGCAACGCACCACCGAGCGATTTCGGCGCGGTTGCGTCGATTCAGAGAGATGCCGGCAGAACGGTGACATCGTCGGCACGCTCGCTCGGCGGCCGGAACGCCGGAGTGCCGCAGCAAACCGGAAACGGAACGCGGGCCGCCCTCGGCGAATCTTCGAACAATTCAGGTTCCAGCTCCGCCTACCAGCTCACGGCGGTTAGGCACCTCAGTGAAGCAGAGGCGCTACTCACTTCGTTCAGAACGCGCTCTACCACAGATCAACAAATGGACGCGCAGCTCGGCTCATGGGCGCGCGAGCTCCTGAACAAGACCAGACTATTGATGGATTCACCCGTCGCCAGAGATCCGCAGCGCCGTCCGCTGCTGGAAGATCTCGAGCTCGTGCTCGTCCAGATCGTCCAGCTATCGCCCGGAAGCACGCCGCAGGATCGCGAGCTGATCGAAAAGACATTGCAGCAGGACCACGTAATGACGAGGCTGCGCACCGCGATTCCCGCGGGCCCGCAGCGTGGTAGCTGAGGACACTTCAATGACAATGAAATTACTACTCACGGCAGCAGCGATAATTTCCTCGACGGGCTTTGGCGTCAGCCAGGCTCCGTCCAGACACGATTCTTTCCCCTATTCGGTCGCGCCGCTCGCGCGTGCAAGCGTCGATGCGCAGCTGAGCGATGTGTTCGCCTCGCTCGACCAGCAGGTCAATCCGCTCCCGCCCGAGCCGTGGGCGAAAAAGGATCCCGCAGATTCGCTTTACCGTCTGGCGCGCGAAGCCATGGCGCGCGGCGACAACAAGCGGGCCGCGGAACTCTTTCACCGGATTACTGAACGCTATCCGCAGTCGGCGTACGCATCGCAGTCGATCTACTACGAGGCGTTCGCGCTCTATCGCAGCGGCGGGGATGATGATCTGAGCACCGCGCGCGACCGTCTCAAGCAGTTGAAGCAACGCGATGCGAAAATTTGGAAGAGTGACGGTGCCGTCCTGCTGACGCGCGTCTGCGGAGAGCTGGCGAAGCGTGGGGATGAAGACTGCGCCGCGGACATCGATAGAACGGCACAGGAGGATCGACCGGCGCAGGGAAACGCTTCCTGCGGGGACATCGACGACAAGATCGCCGCGCTCAACGCGCTGCTGCAGATGGACGCGGAGCGCGCGATGCCAATTCTGAAGAAGGTGCTCGAGCGGCGAGATCCGTGCTCGGCTGAACTGCGGCGGCAGGCGCTGTTCCTCGTCTCGCAGAAGAGAACGGACGAAACCGCGAACATCCTGATGAACGCCGCCCGGAACGACCCGGATGCCGAGGTCCGGGAGAAGGCAGTGTTCTGGCTATCACAGGTGCCAGGATCGACGCCACTCCTCGAGGGGATTCTGAAAGGCAACGCCGACCAGAATATCAAGGAGCAAGCGCTGTTTGCTCTTTCTCAGCAGCACGAGCCGAGGGCGCAGCAGATCCTGCGCGACTTCGCGATGCGCGACGGCGAGTCCGAGGAGCTTCGCGACAAGGCGATCTTCTGGCTTGGCCAGCGCCGCTCGTCGGAAAACATGGAGTTCCTCCGCAATCTCTACTCGCGGATCACCAATCAGGACCTGAGAGAAAAGATTCTGTTCTCGCTGTCGCAGCAGAAGGGAGCCGGAAACGAGCAGTGGCTCATGAACATCGCCGTCAATCCAAAGGAAGACATCGAGCTGCGGAAAAAGGCGCTCTTTTGGGCGGGCCAGTCGGGAGTTGCGATATCGGAAATGTCGAAGCTCTACGACCGGATGGGTGATACCGAGATGCGTGAGGCGGTCATCTTCTCTCTCTCTCAGCGCCAGCGAGACCCAGCCGCGATGGACAAGCTGTTCGATATCGCGAAGAACGAGAAAGACTCCGAGCTGCGCAAGAAGGCGATCTTCTGGCTCGGACAGTCCCGCGATCCCCGCGTGCAGCAGTTTCTCATGGACCTCATCAACCGATGAAAACACCCAGAATGACATCGCTCGCGGGGACGACGCTGGTCGTCTTCGCGGCTCTGGCCGGTGTGGCGGAAATCGCGCCCGCGCAGACCATCGCGACGAGAGTCGCTCGCGTCTCGAACGGCACGGTTCGTATGTCTTTCGCCGCCAGGCCGGGAATCTGCGGCAGCGGCAACTCGATCAGACACAACAACGGCCGCGGCAGGACGACTTGGGGCGACAACTGGAACACGTCGCGCGACGTCGAGTGGGAGACCGACTGCAGCCTCGGCCCGGCACGAGTAGTCCTCGACCGCCGGGATGGAGAGCTCGCGGACCTGCGGTTTTACGTCGGCGGACGCTGGCGTCCCGCCGGAGCGAACGTCGTCGACCTGGGCACGGTGTCCGCGCGGGAAGCCGCGGACTATCTGGTGTCGATCGCGCAAAGCGAAAAGGGAAGCATGGGCGAGAAGGCGATCTTGCCCGCCACGATTGCGGACAGCTCCCACATCTGGCCGGCGATGCTCAAGATCGCGCGGAATGATAATCTCCCGCGCAGCACCCGGACACAGTCGGTGTTCTGGCTCGGTCAGGCGGCCGGAGACGCGGCGACGGCGAACCTGAAAGACATCGTGCTCGACAACAGCGTCGACCGCGAGGTGAGAGAGTCGGCGGTGTTCGCCCTGTCCCAGCGTCCCCGGGAGGAAGGCATCCCAGCGCTCATCTCCGTGGCGCGAACCAATAAGGACCCTGAGATAAGGAAGAAGGCCCTGTTCTGGTTGGGCCAGTCCCAGGACCCGCGCGCGATCGATCTGTTCGAGGAGCTTCTGACGAAGAAGTAGATTCAAGGGTGGACTTCACTCAGATCTCCAACCAGCTGTCATCCAGCCCGCTCACCGCCCTCCCGATCCTGTTCATCGCGGGGGTGCTGACCAGTCTCGCACCCTGCATCTACCCGATGATCCCGATCACAGCGGCGATCGTTGGTGGTACCGCTGTCGGAGATGTGCCGCGTCCGCGCGCGCGGACTGTGTTTCTCACTTTCACCTACGTGTTCGGGCTCGCGCTCGCCTACGCGTCGGTCGGCCTGTTCGCGGGACTCACCGGCACGCTGTTCGGCTCGGTGAGCACGAATCCGTGGCTGTACTTCGCGATGGCGAATCTGCTGATCCTCGCGGCGCTGGCGATGCTCGACGTAATACCGGTGAGGGTACCAGCCTGGCTGCTGACGCGCGCAGCGACGGCGGGCAGGGGAGGAAGTCTTTACGGCGTGTTCGTCATGGGCGCGGCCTCGGGTCTGGTGGCCGCACCGTGCTCCGCCCCGGTGATGGCGGCTGTCCTGACCTGGGTCACCGCCACCAAGAGCGGAGTCCTCGGGTTCATATACCTCTTCGTGTTCTCGCTGGGCATGTGCACGATCCTCGTTCTGGTCGGGTTGTTCAGTGGCACGTTGGCGCGTTTACCGAAGGCGGGAGCCTGGATGGTGTGGGTCAAGCGCATTTTCGCATTGATCATGTTGGGCGTAGCGGAGTATTACCTTGTGCAGATGGGGCTGCTCCTCATCTGAGTGCGCTCCCAACCGCAATCAGGAATCAGAAAGTGACGCGAGCTCCCCTGTCTTTCCGGAATATCTCCGCGAGCGCTGCACTGCTCGTCGCGTCGTCGATCGCTGCTCCCGCATTCGCGCAGGATCTCGGGATAGAGGTTGGATCCCAGGCACCAGCGGTGGTCGTCCATTCGCTCGATGGCAAGCAGGTCGACCTCGGCCGGTACATCGGCAAGACACCAATGCTGATCGAGTTCTGGGCGACGTGGTGCGCCAACTGTCGCGAGCTGATGCCGGCGCTTCTCGAGGCGGAGAAGAAGTTTGGAAAGAAGGTCAAGTTCGTCGCTCTCGCGGTCGCGATCAATCAGTCGCCGGAAAGAGTCCGGAGGTTCATCGCGGCTCATCCACTTCCGCACGAGACCTTTTACGACACGGATGGAAAGGCGGCCGGCGCGTTCGATGCTCCGGCAACCTCTTACGTCGTAGTTCTCGACAAGACCGGCAAGGTGGTTTACACGGGGCTTGGCGGAAAGCAGGACCTCGAAGCCGCGCTCAGAAAGGCGCAGTAGCTATTTGGTGGAATCCGCTTTGGCTGGCGGAGCCAGACTGTCGACGATCGCCGCCAGCTCTGTGTAGGCTGACGGGGTGAGAACCTTGAACGGCCTGGTCACATACGCGACGCGGCCGTCGGGACCCACGACGAACAGCGACCGGTTGTCCGTTTTATTCTTCGCGTCGTAGGCGGCGTACAGCTGCCCGACCTTCCCGCCCGGGTCGCTGGCGAAGAGCATGGGGAAGTCTTCATCTCTCGCCCATGACGCCAGCGCCGTGTCAGCGTCGACGCTTATGCCGACGACGGCGACGTTGCGGCCGTTGTTGAAGAGCGTGGCGTACTGATCACGGTACGCCTCCATTTGGATGGTTCAGCCCTTAGTCCGCGCCTGGTAGAAGAACGCAAGAACGACCGTGCGACCCCGGTAATCGGCGAGCGTGACGGGGGTCTTGAGCAGCCCGTATCTCGTTGCGCCGGCCAAAGTGAAATTGGGGGCAACATCGTTGATTGCCGGGCCGACCGGGACCGCGGCCGCAGGAACGGCGGACTGCTGCGCTCCGGCGACATTGCCGGCGACCATGAGTGACGCGACTGCACCCACCGTGAACGCTGTGTTTCGAGCTCGAACGAGCATGCCGCAATACCCCATGCGATATTGGTGAAAGTCTATATCAGAGATCATCCAGCGGCTAGCCGTTGCCACCGAGGCTTAAAATCTGTTCAGAACTTTTTCTCGTCCCGCGGCGATTTGCCCGAGAGGTGTCGCGAGGCTGTGCGTAGGCACGCTCGGACTCGCTCTGTTGCTTCCCCGCGGTGCCGGGGGACAGTCAGGACAATTTGGTCCCGCCCGCGTCGAGATCGGCGCGCAGGCGACTGGCGTAGTCACTCACGAATCGCCCGCCGTTCATGGGCGCGATCTCACTGAGGGGTATCTCACCCAGCCGCTGGTCATGGCGATCGCCAGCTTCTGGCGCGATGCCGTGGAAGTTACGGGTGCTCTCGACTTCGAGGGACTGACACTCGAGCGCGGCGAGCTGAATGCCGGAATTCAGGGCGAAGGCTACATCGACCGGCGCCATCCGCACACTTATCTCCACGAGCTGGTGATCACCGCGCAGCGCAGGTCAGGACAGAACGGTGCTTCACTCACGCTGGGAAAGGGGTTCGCTCCGTTCGGCACCGACGATCCGATGGCGAGGCCGTTCGAGAAGTATCCGATCAACCACCATCTCGCTCAGATCCTGGAGCGCGCGGTGACGATAGGTGCAGTCAGAACGCGACGCGTGATTCTCGAAGCGGGTCTGTTCAACGGTGACGAGCCCGAAAGCCCGGGAGACGTGCCCAACCCCGACCGCTATTGGGATTCGTGGTCGGGCAGAGTTACGCTCCTGCCCTTTCCGCAGGGTGAACTGCAAGCGAGCTACGCGCGGGTACGATCGCCCGAGAATGCGAGGGGCGGAGGAGCGGACCAGCGCAAGCAGAGCGCTTCAGTCCGCCTCCAGGACGCGCAACGCTCCGGATATGGTTTGCTGGAGTGGGCGCGAACGACGAATTACGTTGGATCGACTCGCACCTTTGCATTCAATTCTCTTCTTGCCGAAACCTGGGCGCGGTACGGACTCGTGAGTGGGGCGCTCCGGTTTGAGCGGACAGAGAGGCCGGACGAAGAGAGACAGGTGGACGAGTTCAGAACTGCGCTGCCGGCAACGGATCTGAGCATCATCGGGCGCTCGCGCTGGACGATCATCACCGCTCGATTTGCGGCGTCCCTCGCAACGAAGGCTTTGACTCTCGAGCCTTTCGCCGAAGTAGCTCGCATTCGCTTCACTCCGACGCTCAAGCCGTCCGGGTTCGACCCGGCGCAGTTCTACGGCTCCAACCGTATCTGGAGCCTGACTCTCGGCGCGAAGCTGACGTTCGGAATGGAACACATGCGAATGGGCAGGTATGGAATGGCCACAACCGGAATGCGGGGTATGAAGAAGGACGGGACGGAGATCGGTGACATGCACATGCACGGATCCGCCGCGAATCCGACCACCAATAACGAGTCGAGGTAGAATGAGATTGCCGATCGAGACAAGATGTCTGCGCAGACGAGCCACCGCGCTCGCGGCCGCGCTGTTCATTCTGGGCTGCTCCTCCGACAATCCTGTCACCCCGCCGACCGACTCGAAGCCGCTTTTCACCTTGGGCAACGGGTTGGTTTCCGATCGCTACACCGGAGAAATCTGGGTGAGGGGCAACGTCGCCTACACGACGACCTGGGGATCCCGGCTGGTACCAGGAAACGCGATCAATATCTGGGACGTGGCGGGAGATGTCCCCACACTCGTCAACATGGTGATCGTCCCCAACGCATCTACGCTCGGCGACATTCAGACGAGCGACGACGGACAGCTTCTGATCGTGGCGACCGAGTTGGCGCCCGGCTCCATCATGATCTACAGCCTGGCCGATCCCATCAATCCACAGCTGATCTCGCGCTACACCACGCCGCTCACAAATCCGGGTGTGCACACTTCGGAGGTTCAGCGCGTCAACGGAACGTTGTACGCGTTCCTTTCGATTGACCCCACGAGCGCCAGTCCGGCCCGTCTCGTGATCGTCGATCTCACCAACCCCGCCGCCCCGACGCAAGTGTTCACTGCCGAAATGGGTGCGCCGTACGTACACGACGTTTTCGTCCGCGATGGAATCCTCTTCACCGCGCTCTGGAATGCGGGAATAACCATTTGGGACATCGGCGGGGCCGGGAGCGGCTCGGTCTCGAACCCGCTCCCGCTCGGAAACGTGTCAACTGTCGGTGGCCAGGCGCACAACGTCTGGTGGTATCACAACGCGGCTACGGGTGAG
>JANMMF010000104.1:0-14347 GCA_031372985.1 Gemmatimonadota bacterium | reverse complement strand
GCCCTTCACATCGGAGAGCGCGAGCAGGAAATGCTCGGTGGACACGAACTCGTCGCCAAGCTTCTTGGCGTCAGCCTCGGCTTTGTCGAATACCTGGTTGAGCTCTTTCGACAGCGTCGGTTGCGCGTTCGATTGCTTCGGGTACCTCGCCATCTCACGGCCGACGGTTTCCCGGAGCTGAGCGACGCTGACGCCAAGCTTCTGGAGGATGGGGACGACGATGCCCTCATCCTGGGTCAGTAGCGCCAACAGAAGGTGGAGGTCGTAGACGAGCGGATTCCCTGCCCTGCGCGCGAGGTCTACTGCTTCGTTCAGCGCTTCGGTCGCTTTTACGGTGAGTCGGTCTGGATTTATCATCGGTGACCGGTAGGAGGGCTATGACTGGCTGAACGTGCAACGGGGGTGCCGCATAAAACCCGCCAACCTGGCACACATCCACCCGAAAAGAAAAGAGACGCGCCCCAGCTCTGCCAGGACGCGCCTCCAAAAAGTCAGACCGAATTCAAGTTCCGCCCGCAGGCCTGAGAATCGGCTCTACTTTCTGACGATCATTTTCTTGACGAGGGGCTTGCCATCCACCTCTAGGCGAAAGAGGTATACCCCCGACGCCACGTCTTCTCCAGTCTGTGAGTACTTCCCATCCCAATAAGCGATGTAAGGACTACACGTCAACAGCAGGTTTTCCAGCGACTCGCCACCAGCAGCGTTACCAGCCCCGCCCTGCAGAATCGGCACAGCTACCTGCTGGGCCAGAAGGTTGTAGATCCGCAGACTCACGCGGTGTTGACGTCCGGAATCCGTACATCCCTGCGCATCACCAATGATGAACGGAATCCGTGTGTCCTGATTGACCGGGTTGGGGTAGTTCTGCCCCAACTGTATCCCGGCGCCTCGTCCTCCGCCGGGTGGGGTGTATGATCCCTGGGCCGCCGAACGACTTGGCATGAACGCGCCGAGCACGAGCACTACCGACAGCGCCCGCCACAAGTGCTTCATGTTGTCTCCAAATACTGACGAAAGAGGGTCTCTAGACTCTAGCTCCTACAAAGGTGGACATGTGTTCTCTTGGCGCGAACTTACGGATGAACTCGATAACTGTCAAGAAAAACGACAGACGTTTCCTTTAGAGCTCTCCCATCGCCTCGCCTTTCCGTTATTCCGCTTCGATCGCAAAACTCCAGAAACGGGATGAGATACTTTCTCGAAAATCCGAGGATATCTCTAAGCTGGGACGGGACATACACCTTCCCCGGGTCCAGCGCCGCTTTGAGTCGGGCGATCATCGTTTCGAGCACACTCCGGTCATAGTAGCGATCCGTCTCCACCTGGACGATTCGTCCCTGCCGCTCCAGAAATCGGAGCAGCACCGGAACCGAGCTGCCGTAGCGTGAGCCAAGCTCTCCCACGCTGGGCGGCTCCTGCCCCGCTGCGCAAATATCATGCGCCAGATGGTTACTGATTTCCACGTCCCGGTCGCTCGGCGATGGCGCCCATCCTGTTCTACTCACCAGAGGGCCGCGAGTTTCGATCTCGCCTGAGCGCTCCAGCTCCCGCATGCCGATATCGACCAGCTCCTCGTTGGCGCGCAGTCCCTCCCTGAGCGTCCGTGAAGGAACGCCCGGAGACAGAGGAGCTCTGATCTCGTATTCCGCGATGATTCGCCGCACACTTGCCATTACTTGTTCGACAGCCAGTGGGGCGAAAAGGTTGTGCGCTCCGACGTACGCGCCACTCTGCTCGATGAGCTCGGGCAGCTCTGCCGGGATGCAGCCGGCACGTACCGCCACGTCCTTTCGGCGGACACCTCGAGACCCTTCGGTCGCGAGAATTGACGAAAATCGCGCTGCACTTCCGGCGGCGAGCGCGTCGACTTGCTGCGGGTCGTGAGCCAAGGGGCGCCGCCGGGCGTATGGATCGACGACGACGCCACCACCAATTGTGCGCACCGGCGCCGGGAGTCTCAGCACAAAGCGGTCACCACCACGAAGAGTGACCGGCGAATCGGTGACGACGCGCGCGAGCACGGGCCCCGGAGAATCGATCCCTCGACTCACTGACGCGAGACGCGCACCGACCTCGGACGCACCCGCATGCAACCGCAGCCGCGTGCGAGCGGTCACTTTGATCGAGGCCTCCGACTCAACACGTACCACTGCCTCGAACTGTGATGTGGCGGTCCAGGATTCGTCCGTGACGAGCACTGAGCCTCGCGGGACTTCCGCGACATCCACGCCGGCAAGGGCGATGGCGGCACGACCACCCGCCCGGGCGCGGTCAGCGGATCTTCCGTGTTGCTCGATCCTCCGCACCCTGGCTGTCCGACCGGCAGGAAGCACGCGCACGCTTTCATCGGCGATGAGCGCACCGCTCCAGACGGTGCCGGTTACTACGGTCCCGGTTCCCTTCACTGTGAACGCGCGGTCCACCGGCAGGCGAAACACATCGTCGGTCCCACGGGCATCCGCGGATGCCAGTACCTGCGTCAACACAGCGCGCAACTCCGGCAAGCCGTCGCCAGTCCTGCTGGAGCACGCAACGATCACGGGCACGCCGGCGCCCACTTCCTCGAACAAAGCGAGCACGTCGCTCCGCGCCAGCTCAAGCCATTCCGAGTCGACCAGATCGGATTTCGTCAGCGCCACCAACACTTTCGGGATCCCGAGCAGTCCCAGGATCAACAGATGCTCGCGCGTCTGGGGCATCACACCCTCGTCGGCCGCGACGACCAGCAGTCCGAGATCGATACCGCTCGCTCCCACCAGCATGCTGCGCACGAAATCTTCGTGTCCGGGGACATCGATCATCCCGACCGTCCCAAGCCCGTCCAGCTGAAGCGGCGCAAAACCGAGGTCGATCGTTATTCCGCGCCGCTTTTCCTCGGGGAGGCGGTCAGCGTCGATGCCGGTCAGCGCCTTGACCAGCGCGGTCTTCCCATGATCGATGTGTCCGGCGGTGCCGATGATCAAGCGGCACTCCACCGCTCGTGTTCCCACACCGCGAACGCCCGTAGCGGACGGTCGTCACTCAAGTGGGCGCCGAGGAATTCACGGAGCAGGCGTTGATGTGATCTGGCTTCGGCGTCGTCCAGGTGAACCGATTCGTCTTCGTCGAGCCAACTCCGAATCGCAGTCCGGGCACTCGCGGGAAGTCTGCGTCCCCCCGGTGCGAGCCTGCTGCACCCAGGGCAGACTATTCCGCCGGACGAATGCAGGAAAGTCGCTTCGTCGGTTTCGCGGAGCGGAGTGTGACACATGGCACAGCTCGAGAGCTCCGGCGTAAAGCCGAGAGCCGCAACGATGCGCCAGCATGCGGCCAATCCGTCCTCGATCGTGCGATCGGGTCCGGAGCGCGCAATCCGATCGAGAACGTCCACCACGGTGTCGTAGAGGTGTTGGCTCGCCTCCTCTCCGGCGAAGCGTAGGGCGAGCTCGGCGACCGTCGAAGCTGCGGTGAACCTGCCAATGTCCTCGGCGAGCTCACTGCGTGTTCGCGAGATTTCGAACCCCGCAAGGTTGTGCAGGTCCCGATTGGGCTTCACGTACAACTGTGCCGACCCCTCGGCGAACAGATCCAGCGCCGACCCGTAACGGCCGCGCGATTTCCGCGCTCCCCTCGCCAATACCGACTGCACGCCCGCTTCCCTGGTGAGCAAGCGGATGATGCGCGAGCTCTCGAGATAGTCGAACGCATGAAGCACTATCGCTTCCGTGACGAGCAGCGCCATGCCGGGAATCTAACACCCGGGCACGATCGCTTCTTCTTCAGAAGAGGGTCGTCGCCCGCGCTCCAATGAGAATCGTACGCCCTGGCGAGGCATAGTGCAGGACTTCTTCATAGCGCTTGTCCAATACATTCTCCATCCGTGCGCTCAGCGTCAGTCCACCTCGATTGAGCCTGGTCACCGGCAGCTCCGCTGACAAATCCAGCTTGGCGTACGGCGCGAGCGTTACACGCGGAGAGGGAAACTGCGCGAAATCGACGTCCGGTCTCTTGCCAACGAAGTTGACCGATGCACCAAAGCTTGCGCTCGACGGGCGCGCGTAGGACAAGACGACGCTTCCCGAGTGGCTCGGCCGCCGGATCAGTGCATCGCCGACCTGGCTCCCGCCCTCGTACCCAGGGTCAATCTCTGTGACGCGAGGGTTCACCTTCGTGAAGCTCGCGCTTCCACGCCAGTTTCGCACGGGTGATACCTGCACCTCGGCCTCGTAGCCGTTGGACGTCGCCCCCGTGAGATTGGCGAAGCTGCCCTTGAACGTCGGCGGTGCGCCATTCACGTACTGAATGAGGTCGGAGAAGCGCTGCGTGAAGTAGCTCGCGCTCAGTTGAATCAGCTCCCGACGAAAGGTGGTCACCAACCCTACCTCCGCGGAGCGAATCCTCTCCGGGCGCAGGTTCGGACTTCCCACCGTATAGAGAGTTGGACGTAGCTGGTTAAATGCCGGGGCGTTGAAGGCCGTGCTGAGCGACGCGCGAAGCCGGATCGCCGGCAAGAGCCCGGCGTTGGCCCCGATGCGGTACGTTCGGAATCGATCGTAGTCCGAGTTGTCATCCAGCCGTCCGCTCAACGTGTACGAGAGTCGCTCGGTGAGAGTGCCCAGCAATTCGGAGTAGTACGCAACGGTGTGGCGAGACGCGTCGAACGAATCCGTTTGAACCGTAGGCCCAGCAACCGCACCGGATCCGTTTGAGCTGTTCTCGTGCTCCCGCTCGTACTCGGTCCCGAGGGTAAGCGTCGCCCCGGTCGGAAGAAAGAACGCGACCCGGCCCTCGGCGCTCCTGCGATAACCACGCGACCTGAATGCCGAACGCGCGGGCGTTGTGCTACCGAACGGAACCGCGATGTCTTCCGTCAGATCGGAAACATTGTTGCTTCCCGCCAGAAAGCGCGCCTGGACGTTCGCCGCCAGGTTTCGTCCGGCATCGAGTCCCACCGTGAGTCGGTGTTGGGTCCGGTATGAGTTGCTGTCGACCGGTTGGCCGGTAAAATCAGTCGGGTAGTGAAACTCGGCTGCGGTGTATCGAGCCGAAATTCGGGCGTCACCGCCCGCGCCCTCCGCCAGGGCGAGGGAACTGCTCAACGTGCCATTTCGATATTCGTTGTTGAATGGAAGAATCCCATCCGTGGAGTGCTGGGCAGCCCCGAAGGAGAATCCCCCCAGCGCGGTCGAGCCTGCCGCATCGGCAACGAGATCGAGCGACTGGTACGTGCCTGCGCGCGCGGCGATGGAGGCGCGGCCGCGGTGGGAGCCTTTTCGCGGAAAGATTTGAACGATCCCCGATACGGCGTCAGCACCGTACAGTACGCTCGCCGGTCCCCTCACGATCTCGATGCGATCGATGTTGTCCGTGGTGAGGTGACTGAAGTCGAAGGAGCCACCGGGGGCGTTCACCGGCACGCCATCGATGAGCACTTTGGTGTACCGGCTCTCTCCTCCGCGCAGGAAGAGCGAGGTCAGTCCTCCGTAAGAACCGCTCTGCACGAGAGTGGCGCCGGGAACCTCGCGCAACGCATCCGTCACTCTTGTCACTCCCCTCGCTCGAAGGTCCTCGCCCGAGAGGACTGTCACCGGCTGCGTCAGACTGCTCGCCGGCTTCGGCACCTTGGAAGCGGACACCACGACGGTTCCCAGCTTCGCGGTGTCCGTGGCCTGCGCCCGCGCAGAACCAGAAAGGATGACAGCGGCAGCGAAAGCGACGGCGACGAGTGTGAGTTTGCTTGTCATGGATGTCTCGGATATATGAATTCGGTCGGTCAGAGATTGAGCGGGCGTCGCAGCGGGACGAGCGCGGGGGCGCCGATCGCGGGATCACGGGTTATGACCACGGGCCAGCGGTAGATCGACTCGAGCCTGTCGGCCTGCATGACCTCCGCAGGCGTGCCGCTCGTTGCCACTTTCCCTTCGTCGAGCAAGACGATGGTGTCGGCAAAGCGCGCGACGAGGTAGAGCTGATGGCTCACGAGAAGTACGGCGAGTCCCGAGCGGGCAAGCGAAAAGAGCAGCTCAAAAATCGCCATCTCGTGGGCGACATCGAGAAACGTCGTCGGCTCGTCGAGAACCAGCGCGGGTGTCTGTTGCGCCAGCGCCCGCGCAATTCGCACGCGCTGCCATTCCCCGCCAGACAGCGCATCTGTGTCGCGCTCGGCCAGGTCGTCTACACCGGCCTGAGCGAGAGCCTGATCGACGGCGCGGGTGTCAGCATCGGCGGGCGTACGCCACAAGCCGAGATGTGGGTAGCGGCCGAGAGCTACGTATTCACGAACCCGCGTGGGAAACGCGGCCTCTTCACGCTGCGGTACTACGGCTACGACTCGCGCGAGTTCTGCGTATGAGCGCGTGTTGACGTCGCGGCCGTCGATGGTGACCGCTCCGCCCTTGACGTCTGCCCTCCGCAACAGCGCTCGCACTATCGAGCTCTTTCCCGAGCCGTTGGGTCCGGCCAGAGCGGTTAGTTGCCCGCGCGGTGCCAGGAAGCTGACACTATCCACAGCGTTTCTCGACGCGCCATGGTACGAGACGACCAGATCCACAAATTCGATCACGTCGTTCGCCTCAGCTGCACGAGAAAGAACGGCACTCCCAGGAGCGCCGTGATCGCTCCGAGGGGAAGCTCTGTCGGCGCCGCAACCGTTCGCGCGGCGAGATCAGCGGCGACGACCAGCGTAGCCCCGACGAGCGCTGCGGCAATGATTAGCGGGCGGTGAGCCCGGAGGCCGAGTCGCCGCGCGATGTGCGGCACGACGAGTCCGATGAACCCGATGAGACCAGCGGCCGACACGGTCGCCGCGGCGAGCAGTGCGGCGAGGAGAAACACACGCCGGCCTGATCGTTCGGCGTCAACGCCGAGCAATGCCGCGGTGTCGTCCCCGAGTGAGAGAACGTCGATCTCTCGCGCCCAGTAAACGAGGGCACCACCCGCGAGGAGGATGCTTAGCGCCAGCCAACCGACGCGGCGCCAGGTTGCGTCGGCCGCGGATCCCATCATCCACCATAGCGCGCCACGAACGGTGTTCGGTTCCGCGCTCGCCAGCGCGACCATGATCGCCGCGTTTGCGAATGCTCCGACGATCACCCCGGCGATGAGCAGTGTGCGCATGTCGCCGCGGGCTCCCCGACCGCCCACCCGGCTCACAGCCAGGGCAACGAACACCGCTCCGATTCCGCCGACAAAAGCGGCAAGAGTAACTATCGCATCGCCGGTGATTCCCATGGCGAAGACGACGACTGCGCCCACCGCGGCCCCGCCGGACACACCGAGGAGATATGGCTCGGCGAGCGGGTTTCGGAGCGAGCCCTGCAAAGCGGCGCCGCTCGCGCCGAGACCCGCACCGACCAGCGCGCCGAGAATCATGCGCGGGAGTCTGAGATCCCGCACGATCGCAACAGCGGTCGGATCGCCGGCGCCGCGCAAGGCATCAATTACGGCGCCAAGCGAGACAGAGACGGCGCCACGCGCGACCGCCACCATCGCGATTCCAATCAGGGCCGCAACGAGAGCCAGCCAGTACCACGGGCGGAATCGCGTCAACGCACTGCGCCAGGATGGAGGAGATTCGCCAATGACACAGCGGCTTCTCCCAACCGCACCGACGGTCGTGCAACAACGACAGTGTCCACCACCAAAACCTTTCCTTCACGGACAGCCCGCACTATTCGCCAGCGAGGATCGCCGGCAATCTTCGCCGCCCCGATCGGCCCGGCGAGGACGAACTCCGGATCTCTGCGCGCGACATCTTCGAGGGAGATCGTCTTGGACGGGGACTCGATGTCGGCGTACACATTCCTCCCGCCGGCGATGTCCACGAGCTCGTTCATGAAGCTTCCCGCGCCAATCGTAATGAGCGGCGCATCCCAGATGTGCCAGAACACTGTTGGGCGGGCGAGGTTGGAAGTCGAGGCGCGCACACGATCGAGTGTGCGGTATACGGAGTCCGTAACCGACTTGGCGCGCAGCGAGTCCCGCAAAATCGCTCCGAGCATTTCAACAGTGCGGCGGAAATCCGAGATGTGATCGTTCTTGAGCGCGAGGGTGTTCACACCGGCAGCGCGGAAGCGCCCAGCGGCCGGCCGATCGTCCTGGCTCGCGTACAGGACGACGAGATCGGGATGTGTGCCGAGGACCGCCTCGACGTTTGGCTGGAGCCCGTTGCCGAGCGCCGGAATGAGTCTGGCGGAATCTGGCCACAGATCGTAATCCGAGCGGCCAACCAGGCGCGACCCGGCGCCCAACGCAAAGAGAATCTCAGTCGTCGCCGGGTTCAGCGAGACAATGCGCCGGGCGGGCTGGTCAATGCGCACCGGATCTCCGAAGTCGTCGCGTAGAGTCGCGGCTTCGGTGCGCGGCTTCTCGCAGGCGGCGAGCGCCAGCGAGAAGGCGAAGAGGAAACACGATGACCGGCGGCTGAAAATCAAAACGGACACTCCTCCCAGAGGAATGCCCGCAACGAGCACGCGTCAACGACGCCTGACCGCCACCAGCACCTCCCCCGAGGTTCTGCGAAAGTGGCGCGGACGAAAGTCGTCTCCTGGCTCCGGGCCGCGAAACTCACCTTCCCGACTGCTCCTGCAGTCAGTGGCGCTACGAGTCTGCGTTAATGCCCGTTACAGTGGCGGGGCCGCACCGGCTTCACACCGGTTTCCGTGGCTCCCGTCCGCGATCAATTGTCTGGCGAAGCTATCTACGTCGAAGCGCCCGCGCAAGCGCGACCACCATCGATCCACCGAGCACGAGGGTGATCACGACGAGGAAGCGCGGATCGATCGCTCTTGTCGGCGGGGGCGCGGGAAGATCTATCACCGCCATGGAATTCTCGGGCATGTCAGACGCCAGGAATCGGCGGAAGTCGCGCTCGTCCACCGTCACCGGATCCATTTCCTTGATACGCGGCCCCGTCACGTTGCCGGCCTTCTCTTCGATCAGGATCTCGTAGACACCGGTCTCCTTCTCGAGCGGAAGTTTCAGCGGAAATGCTTTGGCGGGAAGCGAGTACGTGAACGACAGCTGCTTGACGCCCGGCGCAATCGGGGCGAACACGCTCACCACCCCATTGGCGTACGAGACCGCGCCCGCGGAGATGTCACCCTGACTGACACGGAAATCAGTTGCACCAGGTGTCAGGTGGGCCTGAAAAGTCGCGTTCTCCGGCTTGTCGCCCGCGGCGATGCGCGTGACCGAGCTATCGTTGGAGAGGTCGTACACCTCCACGACCGTTCGTCGCGCGTTCGCATCGACGGCCGAGACGACGACATGGTGTCCCTGGAGGGTGATGGGCACGTGGCCGGAGGTCGTGTCGAAGACAGTGATCTCCCCATCGTCGCCGCTCACCTTACCCTCGGGCAGGGGCGGCGTGAAGTAGGCGATACCGTCGTGCATCGCCGAGACGAAGTAGACGGCGTCGGCACTGCCGGTTCGCTCGTAGTTGAACGAGAACCGGCCGCGAGAATCGGATTGAAGCGAATCCAGCGGCCCGGCGCTGTCGGGTCCCACTCGATGCAGAACGACCCACGCACCGCTCACTGGATCCATTTTCCGCAAGCCGGGACGCACGATGCGCCCCGAAACCTGCTGAGGGAGCGAGGGAAGAGCGGCCTGCAGAAAAAGCAGGACCGCCAGCTTACATATTGAACTTCCCAAAGTCTTCGGGGCGCATGTTCTCCAGGTACTCTTTCAGCTGCTCCGCTGACATCTCGTCGGACGGCTCGGCGAGTATCTCCGGAGGAGACTGGCCTTCCTCGAGGAGCAGCGCGGTGAGGAGACTCTCCTGGGCGAAAATCGGCGCCTCGAACCTGAGCGCAATGGCGATGCTGTCCGACGGCCTCGCGTCGACGTGAACGGGGCCGGCGCTGCGCGCGATGTGGAGCTCCGCGTAGAACGTGCGGTTCTCCACCTTCGTGATGTTGACGCGCCGAAGGGTGCCGCCCAGCCCGATGATGAGATTCTTGCAGAGGTCGTGCGTGAGCGGCCGCTCGCGCTTGAGCTTGTTCATCTCGATCACGATCGACTCAGCCTCCGGCTGCCCAATCCAGATCGGGAGGAGTCGCGTCCCGCCCTTCTCCTGAAGGATGACAACATAGGAGTTGGTCGAGCGGTCGAGACCGAGCCTCATTACTTCGACTTCGACGAGCTGCATGAATCAAACTAACGACCGTCCACGGCTTTCCTCAAATCGGCCACCCGGTCCAGCCGCTCCCACGTGAAGAGCGTGCCCTTCCCGTTCTTCTTCGGAGCGCGCCCGAAGTGTCCATAGGACGAAGTCGGACTGTAAATCGGCTTTCTGAGGTCGAGCGCCTCGATGATTCCCTTGGGCGTGAGGTTGAAGACCTTGCGGACAGCGTGAAGTATGGCCGTCTCTGGAACGGTGTTCGTTCCGAACGTATCGACGTTCACCGACACCGGCTCGGCAACTCCGATCGCGTACGCCACCTGAACTTCACAGCGCCGGGCGAGCTTCGCTCCGACGATGTTCTTGGCGACCCAACGCGCCGCGTAGCAGGCGGAGCGATCGACCTTCGACGGATCCTTGCCGCTGAAGGCGCCCCCGCCGTGACGGCCCATGCCGCCATAGGTGTCGACGATGATCTTGCGTCCCGTGAGCCCCGCGTCGCCCTGCGGCCCTCCGATTACGAAGCGCCCCGTTGGATTGATGTGGAACTTGATGGTCTTGTCGCGCAGCTCCTTCGGTATGACGGGCTCGATGACCTCGGCGATGATCGCCTCGCGAAGCTTCTTGGTCGAGATGTCCTCCGAGTGCTGCGTCGAGACGACGACCGTCTCGACCCCGATCGGAATGGAATCCTCGTAGAGCACCGTTACCTGAGCTTTGCCGTCCGGCCGGACCCAGCTCCCTTCCTTCGACCGTCGGAACGCGGCGAGCCGTTCGGTGAGACGGTGCGCAAGCTGAATCGGCATCGGCATCAGCTCTTCCGTCTCGTCGCTCGCGTAGCCGAACATCATGCCCTGGTCACCCGCACCGCCGTGGTCCACGCCCTGGGCGATATCCGGTGACTGCTTGTCGATGGTGCTGATTACGGCGCAGGTCTTGGAATCGAATCCCATGCCGGCGTCGTTGTATCCAATCCGGTCGATCGTGGAGCGCACGATCTCGGGAACGTTGACGTATGTCTTGGTGGTGATCTCGCCGGCTACGCAGGCGAGCCCGGTAGTGACCAGCGTCTCGCAGGCGACTCGCGCCATGGGATCGTCTTTCAGTATTGCGTCGAGAATGGCGTCCGAGATCGCGTCCGCGACCTTGTCAGGATGACCTTCGGTTACGGATTCGGACGTGAACAGATGTCGATCGAGCACGAATTCCTCTGGGGAATGTGAGGATGATCGGTGGCAACGGTCGCACGCCGTACTATTCGTGCGCCGAGGAAGCTTTCAGCCCACCGGAGCTTTCGAAGATATTTCCATCGACGAGGCCAGGCAACCCATCCCGCAAGAATGGAGCGTCGCCAAACGCCGCCATCAGTCGACGACGCAGCTCGCCTTCGGCCTCGCGCGCGGTCCTCGCCTCGAGCGCGGCATTCGCGGCTTCCGCCGCGACGCTGACACTGACGCCCCTCACGATGCGTTTGACGAGCGGCACTGCCCGACCGGCGACGCTCAGGGAGCGAACACCGAGCCCGATGAGGGCAAACGCCATGAGCGGTTGGGACGCCATCTCTCCGCACACGGCGACCTCGATACGATTGGCGACAGCGACATCGACGATCCGTTTGATAAGCATCAGGACCGCCGGATGGAGCGGAGTGAAGCGCGCCGCGAGGTTGGCGCTCCCCCGGTCCACCGCCAGCGTGTATTGAACGAGATCGTTCGTTCCAATGCTGAAGAACGAGACATCGTCGACCAGGGTGTGGATAGCCAGTGCGGCGGCGGGCGTTTCCACCATCACTCCGAGCGGAACATCATGCCGATAGGGCACGCCCCTCGCGTCAAGCTCCGCTGCCGATTCTTTCAGGAGTTGTTTTGCCTGCTTTACCTCGTCAAGGGTGATCACAAGGGGGAACATGATCCTGACGTCGCCGTGCATCGCCGCCCGCAAGAGCGCCCGCAATTGGGTCTTGAACAGCTCGGGCTCGTCGAGGCACATCCTGATCGCGCGCCAGCCGAGGAACGGGTTGGCATCGGTCGGATAACCGCCGATGGGAAGCTTGTCGCCGCCGATATCGAAGGTGCGAATCACGACCGGCTTCCCGTTAAACGCCTCGACGACGTGCCGGTAAGCCAGGTATTGCTCTTCCTCGTCGGGCATCGTCGCCCGGCCGACAACGAGAAACTCGGTGCGCATTAGTCCGACGCCTTCGGCTCCACTATGCGCCGCCGCCTCCGCTTCCTCGGGAAGATCGACGTTGGCGCGCAACGTCACCCAGTGTCCGTCGAGGGTGACGGAATCGGCAACCGCGAGCGTCTGAAGCTCCTTGAACTCGGCGGCTTCCCGGGTACGCTGCTCCCGATAGCTGTTCAACTGCGCCGGCGTCGGATTGATGATCAGCACGCCGGAGCTGCCATCGAGGATCACGTGCTCATTGCCATTCAGCCGTTCGGTCGCGTCACGCAATCCGACCACCGCGGGCAAGCCCAACGATCTGGCGAGGATCGCGACGTGGGAAGTGCGCGTTCCGGCGTCGGTGGCGATGCCGATGATCGCCTCGCGATCGAGCTGCACCGTCAGGCTTGGCGTCAGATCGTGGGTGACAAGTATCTTGTTCGATCCTTTGGGGAGGTCCACGGGATCGTGATCGGGAAGTCCGAGCAGGATGGATAGCACTCGAATGTGAACGTCGATCAGATCCCCTACTCTCTCGCGCACCAGCGGACGCGCGTGACTGGCGAACTGCTGGCGCCACTCGAACAGCACGAGATCGAAGCCCTTCTCGGCCCCAAGGTTCTGGTGGATCAGCTCCTCCACCTGGCGCAGGAGCTCGCCGTCCTCGAGTATCGACAGCTGAACATCGAAAATCGCCGCTTCCTCCGGACCTGCGTGCTTCTCCGCCCGCGCCCGGACCTGGCGCAACTTCGCTCTCGCCTGCTCGAGGGCGGCGTGGAAGCGCTTGACTTCAGCTGGTATCGCCTCGTCGGGGATGATGCGATGGCGAACGTCGGGGACTTCCCAACGGAGAAGGTGGACTGGCCCATCCACGATCCCCGGTGAGGCAGGCATGCCTACTATCCCGTTCGGCATCAGCTCTCTCCGAACTTGTTGGCGATGCAGGCGGCCAGCGCATCCAGCGCGGCCTCGGCGTCGTCACCGGTCGCGCGGAGAACGATCGTCGACCCGTGTTCCGCGGCGAGCATCATCACGCCCATGATGCTCTTGGCGTTCACCTCGAGATCGTCGCGCACGATGATGATGGCGCTCTTGAACTTCCCCGCCGTCTTCACGATCTCGGCGGCGGGGCGAGCGTGTATCCCCAGCTTGTTGACGATTTTAGCTTCGCGCTCAGGCATCAGGTCAGGACCGAGTAGAGAACGAAAACGGCGAGCACTCCAAGAGCAATGCGCCAGCCCTGCGCGCGCTCGTGCATGCGCGCGAGAATGAGCATCCCGAGCAACGCCGTGACGACGATACCGCCCGCCAGCGCCCGGCCCGGCCCCACGACCCGTTGAAGGGCAAGCGGAAGCGCGAGACCAGCCACGACGGCGGCGGCGCTCCCGATGTACTGGGGCCCCCGCCTCAGGATCGGCGCGCCAAGAGCTGAGGCGACGTTGAGACCGCACGACAGACCAATCTGGAGTCCCCATCCTCTGAGCAGAAAATGTCCGACGTTGTACAACAACAGAAATGTACCGACCACTCCAAGCGGCGAGCCGCCGGCGCCATAAACGCACAGAGCGACGAGAGAACAGAAAGGCAGCCAGCTCGCCCAGACCAGGCGGTCGCCGACGCTGCCGAGCGGGCCGGCAAGCGCTGTTCGGAACCGCTCGATTCTCGCCGGATCCACGCCATCGAGCTCGGCGCGGGTGAGGGCGCCGACGGCGACCCCCGCCAAGTACGGGTGCGCGTTGAAATAGCGCGATTCGCGCGCCAGCGCCGCGCGATATGCGGGTCCGTCAATTCCTCCGGGCAAATATCTGAGCGCGGGCTCCATGGCAAACCCGATCCCGGTCCCGTTGAGGGTCTCGTAGTTCCACGAGCCCTGCATCGCGAGGAGGCGAAAGTACATCGCAATCTTGACGCGCACGGGGAGCGTCAACTGCGAAGGCGAAGGCGAAGCCGCCGTCATGTCAGCACCAGCAATGCCGTGGACACGAGCAAGCCGCCGAGGAAAAACCAGAGCACATGACGCACCGAGTGAAAAACCTTCCACAGCGCGCCCCCAGCCACTATCGCGGCGATGACGAC